>JBEBGG010000005.1:0-54370 GCA_040081555.1 Vicinamibacterales bacterium | reverse complement strand
AAGGCTGCGCGCGCGTGAGCTCGGTGATTCGGCCATCGGAGCGTGCCGTGTGGAGCTCTGATGGCATGGGGAAGAGCACGCTCTACAAATCGCCACACCTCATGATCGGGCTTAACGCGTTTGAGCCAGGGCAGTCGCACGCGCTGCACGCCCACGCCGGCATGGACAAGGCCTACCTCGTGGTTGAAGGCAGCGGCGTCTTTCTGCTCGCCGGCCAGGAACTGCCCATGAGCGCTGGCGACCTGCTCGTGGCGCCCGCAGATCTGCCGCACGGCGTCCGCAATAACAGCGAGGGCCGACTCCTGGTGATGGCGGTGTTGGCGCCGGCACCGTGAACCCGCGGCTCACAGCGCTGCATCCCTATCCGTTCGAGCGGTTGCGGACACTGCTGGCCGGCAGCACGCCCGCGGACGCAGGCGCCATTCGCCTGTCGATTGGCGAGCCTCAGCATCCAACTCCAAGACTGATTTCTCAGGCCCTCGCCGAGCACATGGATGGCCTGTCGACCTATCCGACTACGGCCGGCATGGATCGTCTACGCGAGGCGATCGCTGCCTGGTTCATGCGCCGCTACGGGCTGCCGACACTCGATCCCGCCACGCAGGTGCTGCCGGTGGCCGGCACGAGGGAGGCGCTCTTCGCATTCGCCCAGGCCGTCATCGATACTTCGCGTCCCTCGCCACTGGTTGGCTGTCCGAACCCGTTCTATCAGATCTATGAAGGCGCGGCGCTGCTTGCCGGTGCGACGCCGATCTTCATGAACCAGACCGCAGACAACGGCTATGCGCTCGACCTCGATTCCGTTGACGATGCCGACTGGGCGCGCGTGCAGCTGCTGTATGTCTGCTCGCCGGGCAACCCCACCGGGCATGTACTTCGACTGAGCGACTGGCAGACGATCTTCGATCGCGCCGATCAGCACGGCTTCGTCGTCGCATCCGACGAGTGCTATTGCGACATCTACGACGATGAGGGGCGCCCGCCGATCGGCGCTCTTGAAGCGGCCTATCGCCTGAACCGCGAAGACTTCAAGAACCTGATTGTGTTTGTCAGCCTCTCGAAACGGTCGAACGCGCCAGGGCTGCGGTCGGGTGCCGTTGGTGGTGACGCGAGCCTCATTCGCCAGTTTCTGCTCTACCGCACGTATCATGGATGCGCGATGAGTCCAGCAGTGCAGTACGCGAGCGTGGCCGCGTGGCGCGACGAGGCGCATGTTGTCGCCAATCGCGCCAAGTATCGGGAGAAATTCTCAGCAGTGGTTCCGATGATGAATGACGTGATGCCACTCGCTCGGCCTGATGCCGGCTTCTATCTCTGGGCGCCCGTGCCTGGCGGCAACGACGAGCAGTTCACCCGAGAACTGTTTGAAGCCACCAACGTCACTGTGTTGCCCGGTACCTATCTCGGGAGGGACGCGCATCACGGTAACCCCGGCCGCGGTTACGTCCGCATCGCGCTCGTGCCCGAGTTTGACGAATGCGTCGAAGGCGCGAGGCGCATCGTCGAGTTCGCCGCCCGCTGAAGCCCGAGGCCTCCTATGACCAGTTCTCCTCAATCGCTTATCGACGCCGCCTTCGAGCGACGCGCCGACATCACTCCGAAGCACGCATCGTCTGAGCTCACGCTTGCGCTTGATCACGTGCTCGGCGAGCTCAATGCCGGCCGTCTGCGGGTTGCCGAAAAGATCGACGGTGCCTGGGTGACGCACCAGTGGATCAAGAAGGCCGTGCTGCTCTACTTCCGTACCCACGACAACCAGGTGTTGCAGGACGGTGCGGCCACCTACTTCGACAAGGTGCCGCGGCGGTTCGACGGCTACACGGACGCCAAGTTTCGAACCGACGGCGTGCGGGTCGTACCGCCAGCGACGGCGCGCACGGGTTCGTTCATTGGTCGCAATGTCATCCTGATGCCGTCGTTCGTCAACATTGGCGCCTACGTGGGCGATGGCACGATGGTCGATACCTGGGTGACGGTTGGATCGTGTGCGCAGATTGGAAGAAACGTCCACCTCTCGGGTGGTGTGGGCATCGGCGGAGTCCTCGAGCCGCTTCAGGCCAACCCGACCATCATTGAAGACAACTGCTTCATTGGCGCCCGCTCCGAGATCGTCGAGGGCGTGGTCGTTGAAGAGAACTCGGTGATCTCGATGGGTGTCTTCATCGGTCAGAGCACGAAGATCTACGATCGCGCCACTGGCGAGATCCACTATGGTCGGGTGCCATCAGGATCGGTGGTCGTGCCAGGCAGTCTGCCATCGTCGGGTGGCTGCTCGTTGGCGTGCGCCGTCATCGTGAAGCGCGTCGACGCACAGGCGCGCGCGAAGACCTCGATCAACGAATTGCTGCGTGACTAGCCACAACGACACTCTCATTCTCGCCAAAGAGCTGGTCGCCTGTCGCTCGCTCACGCCTGACGACGACGGCGCCCTGGCGCTCATCGAGAGGCGGCTGAGCAACGCCGGCTTTCTGTGCGAGCGCATTGAGCGAGGCGGGGTCTCGAATCTCTGGGCGCAGGTCGGCACGAGTGCGCCGCTGGTTTGCCTCGCCGGGCACGTGGACGTCGTACCGCCAGGGCCGCTCGATCAGTGGGCGAGCGATCCGTTCACGCCGACCGAGCACGGCGGCTTCCTTGTTGGTCGAGGCTCTGCGGACATGAAGGCGTCGGTTGCCGCCATGGTGACGGCGGCGGAGCGTGTCGCGACCGATCTTCGAGGTGCTGGCGCGATTGCGGTGCTGCTGACCTCTGACGAGGAAGGCGAAGCGCTCCACGGTACGGCGGCCGTTGTGGACTACTTGCTCTCCCGTGGTCAACGCATCGATTTCTGCCTGATCGGTGAACCGACCTCGTCGGAGCGCTTCGGTGACACCCTCAAGAACGGTCGACGGGGTTCGCTGAACGGCGTACTGAGGGTGCACGGCGTGCAGTGCCACATCGCCTACCCCGAGCGCGGTCGCAGTCCGATTCACGACGCTCTGCCGGCGCTGGCCGAACTCGTGGCGACCGAATGGGACCAGGGCAACGAGTACTTTCCGCCGAGCAGCTTTCAGATCTCGAATGTGCATGCCGGCACCGGCGCCAACAACGTGATTCCAGGTGCCCTCGATCTGCTGTTCAACTTTCGTTTCTCCACCGAGTCGTCGGTGGAGGGCCTGAAGGCGCGGGTGCACGAGGTGCTCGATCGGCACCAGGTGCGCTACGACCTGACGTGGAGCGTCTCGGGTGAACCGTTTCTCACACCAAAGGGCAGGCTCGTGGACGCGCTCGCTGCGTCGATTGCCCGGATTACCGGTGTGACGCCTGAGCTGTCGACCAGTGGCGGCACCTCGGACGGACGGTTTCTGGCGGCAGTGGCCGAAGAGGTCGCCGAGTTCGGTCCGCTCAACGACACCATTCACAAGGTGAATGAGCGGGTGGCGATTGCCGATCTCGGTCCACTGTCGGAGATCTACGAGCAGACCATCAGAACGCTGCTACGAGGGCCTCACGCTTTAGGGTCGGGCGCCGAGGCCTAGCGCCTGCGTCTACGGCACGAAGTAGAAGGCCATGCCGAGGATGACGTAGATCGACATCAGCTGCAGTCCTTCAACCCAGTTGCTCTCGCCGTCGGCCACCACCATCGATGTGGCAAACACCGACAGCGCAATCGCCGAGATCTCGAATGCGTTGAAGAGCAGTGTCATCGGGTGACCAAGGACGTAGGAGTAGAGCACGACAGCCGGCGCCACAAAGAGCGCAATCTGTGCACTGCTGCCGACGGCAATCTCCACCGCCAGCGTCATCTGATCCTTTCGCCCCGCGATGATCGCCGAGTAGTGCTCGGCCGCGTTGCCGATGATCGCGACGACGATCACGCCGACAAACATCTCCGTGAAGCCAAACTGCGCCAGCGCCGGTTGCATGGCGCCCACGAGGAGTTCGGCCTGGATCGTCGTGAGGATCGTGCCGATGGCGAGGAGTGCCACGGACTGCGCCACTGAGAGCCGATGCCCATCGTCGGCGGTGTGCTCCGCCCCGGTGCGGAACAGGTCGCGTTGCGACATGAACGAGTAGATCAGGCTGCCGATGTAGGCGATGATCAGGACGAACGAGGTGAGGAGACTCAGGTCATCGATCGCTTCCGGATGCGCATCGAGTGAACCGTACAGCGCCAGGTCGAAGACCGCTGGCATCACGAGGGCGACCACCGCCAGAAACAGCATCGTCGACGCGTTATTGGCACCGGTGCGATCGAACTTCTGAGACTTGCGGCCGAGGCCGCCGACAAAGAACGACGCGCCGAGCACCAATAGCAGGTTGCCGACGATGCTGCCGGTGATCGAGGCCTTGACCAGTCCGACGTGTCCCTCGCCGAGCGCGACGATGGCGATGATGAGCTCTGCGGCGTTGCCGAAGGTGGCGTTGAGGAACCCACCGACCGCCGGTCCGGAGCGATGCGCCAGTTCCTCGGTCCCAAGGCCGATGATGCCGGCAAGCGGAATGAGCGACAGCGCGGCGATCCCGAAGACCCAGGATGACTCTGGTGCTGTCGTGTGCAGCACCCACGAGGCGGGTGCGGCGATCAGCAGGAAGTTCAGCCGGTTGGCAGTGAGGGCGGCAAGAAGGCGCATCATGGCTAGCTCGTGAACTGCTCGAGGTCATCGTCTTCGGCCCCGGGTAGGAGGTCGAAGAAGGCGTCGAGGCTGCGATCGAGCGAGCGCCGCAGTTGCGGAATCGTCCCGTCGAAGGTGTGAAGGGTGAGGCCGGCGTTACTGCCGTCGGCCAGTTTGAGCGTCGCGTCTTCGACTCCCTCGAGGGAGCCTTCGGGGATCAGGCGGACGCCGTACACGAGCGTGTAGCGGGACATAAGGAAGACATTCTATCCGGCCGGGACCAGAGTGCGGCCTCCCCAGGTCCGAGCCATGTTCCAATGCGCGGCCGAACGCGATATCGTCAGTCCTTCGGAGAGGACGCCTTGATGACACTATTGCGACGACTCCAGGGACTTGGACTCATGGCAGCGCTGGCTGCGAGTCTGACGGCGTGCGGCGATGCCGCGAAGCCGGCGGCACCGCTCGCCACGGCAAACGACCTGCCCACGATCGATTTCGAAAAGTACACGCTGCCCAACGGGCTTGACGTCATCCTCTCCGAGGACCATCGCCTGCCCATGACGGCGGTGAATATCTGGTATCACGTCGGGCCGGCAAACGAAGCGGCCGGGCGCACCGGGTTCGCACACCTCTTCGAGCACATGATGTTCCAGGGCTCGAAGCACGTACCGGGCGATTTGCATTTCAAGACGCTCGAGGGCGCCGGCGCCAGTAGCGTCAACGGCACTACCGATTTTGATCGCACCAATTACTTCGCGACGGTGCCGTCCAATGAACTCGAGATGGCGCTGTGGCTCGAGTCCGACCGCATGGGCTATCTGCTCGATCAGGTGGACCAGGCGAGCCTGAGCGAACAGCAGGGCGTCGTCCGCAACGAACGGCGGCAGAGCGTTGAAAACAGGCCGTACGGCATCGTCGACGAGGCTGTCTTCCACCAGCTCTTTCCGAGCGGCCATCCCTACTATGCGAGCGTGATCGGTTCGCACGCCGACATTCAGGCCGTCAAACTCGAAGACGTGCAGAACTTCTTCAAGGCGTACTACGCACCGAACAACGCCAGCCTGGTGATCGTCGGCGATATCGACAAGGCGCAAACGAAGGCGCTCATCGAGAAGTACTTCGGTACGCTCAAGAGCGGGCCCCCAGTGGCAAAGCCAACCGTGGAAACGCCCAAGATCACCGCCGAGCGCCGTGCCGTCGTGAAGGATCATGTCGAGCTGCCGCGGGTCACCATTGCCTGGATCACGTCGCCCTTCTTCAAGCCTGGCGACGCCGATGCGGACATTGCCGCCACTGTCCTCGGTGGCGGGAAGTCGAGTCGCCTGTACAAGTCACTGGTCTACGACAAGCAGATCGCGCAGACCGTCGCTGCGCAACAGTACTCGCTGATGCTCGGGTCCGTCTTCAGCATCGAGGTGACGGCGCGTCCGGGACACACTGCCGAAGAAATCGAGAAGGCCGTGGACGAGGAGCTCGCGAAGTTCAGAGATAACGGCCCGGACGCGAACGAAGTGGACCGCGCGCGCAACGTGATCGAGACCCGCACGGTGCAGGGCCTCGAGAACCTCGGCGGATTTGGCGGTGTCGCCGATCGCCTCAATACCTACAATCACTTCCTCGGCGATCCGGGCTACCTGCCAAAGGACCTGCAGCGGTATCGCGACGTGACGCCGGCTTCGGTCAAGGCGTTCACGCAGCAGCAGCTGTCGAACAACGCGCGCGTGGTTGTCCACGGCGTCCCTGGGGATCCGGAGCTCGCTCCTCCGGTACCGGAAGGCAAGGCGACCGCCCAGAAGTCGGCGGCTCAGTCGATCAACGCTGACGAGGCGTGGCGCGCCGCTCGCCCCAAAGCGACCGAGGCACGCGTGCTGCAGGTGCCGGTGCCGGCGTCGTTCACGCTGGCCAACGGGCTGACCGTGCTGGTCAACGAACGGAAGGCGCTGCCCTTTGTCTCCGCGAATCTGGTGGTGAAGACCGGCAGTGGATCGAACCCGATCGGCAAGCCTGGGCTGGCCAACTTCACGGCAGCGATGCTCGATGAAGGTACCGAGTCCAAGTCCGCCCCGCAGATTGCCGACGAGATCGCGCAACTCGGCGGCTCGCTGACCACGGGATCGACCATGGACGCCTCGCAGGTGTCGGCAAGCTCGCTCAAGCGTACGTTCCCTCAAACGTTGGCCCTGCTGGCTGACGTGGCACGTCAGCCGAGCTTTCCTCAGGATGAGGTGGAGCGTCAGCGGGCCAGTCGTCTGGCCAGCCTCGTGCAACAGCGGGAGAGCCCCAATGCCGTGGCGAGTACGGTGATGGCCTCGGCACTTTACGGAGCCGAGCACCCGTACGGATACACAGAACTTGGTACCGAGGCGGCCAACAAGGCGTTTGATGCTGCGGAGCTCAAGGCGTTCTGGCAGCAGAACTTTGTGCCGAACAACGCGGCGCTCGTCGTGTCGGGCCAGATCACCGTGGCCGAGTTGAAGCCGTTGGTCGAGAAGGCGTTTGGCGACTGGCAGAAGGGCACACCCGCCGTGACCACGTTCGGCGCTCCTGGTACCACGAGCGCGAAGCTAGTGGTGGTCGACAAGAAGGGCGCGCAGCAGACGCAGTTGCGCGTCGCCGCCGTTGGCCTGCCGCGTGCCACGCCGGACTACGAGTCGATCCGGATCATGAACGAGATTCTCGGCGGGCTGTTCTCGAGCCGCATCAACCTCAATCTTCGAGAAGTGCACCAGTACACCTACGGTGCCAGCTCGCAGTTTGTGTTCCGCCGTTCGGCCGGTCCGTTTGTGGTCGCCACCGGCGTTCGCACCGAAACGACCGCAGACTCCGTGCGACAGATCCTGGGTGAGCTGTCGAAGATGCGGACCACTGACGTCACTGCGGACGAGCTGACCATGGCGAAAGATTCGTTCGTGCGATCGCTACCGGCCGACTTTGAGACCAGCAGCGGGATGAACGCCAGCACGTCGAACATCTACCTCTACGACCTTGGGTTGGATTACTACACGAAGCTGGGCGAACGCATCAACGCGGTGACCACGGCGTCGGTGCGAGCGGCCGCCGAGAAGTATCTGCCAATGGACAAGATGGTCGTCATTGCCGTCGGCGACCGCGCGAAGACCGAGAAGGGGCTGCAGGCGCTCAAGCTTGGCGCGATGGAGATTCGCCAGGCCGACGGAACGAAGTAGCAGGACGGCCCGGTTTGCCTTCGTGGCTATTCGAGCTGGTGTCTCGCAGCCGAGATTGCGCTCGTCAAGTCGGTCACCGCGCCGTCGAGTTGTTGCTCGTAGACGGCCTTCAGGATTTCGCCCATTCGCGGCCCCGGCTTCACGCCGAGATCAACGAGGTGACGGCCTAGGAGTATCGGCTCAGGGGCTCGATGCTCAACACCGAGTGCCCTGGCGCGCCCGAGAAACCAGTCCACCATGCCGTCGCAATCGAAGACGCCCGGGAAGCGACCGTTGCAGTCCGCCCGTGTGATGCGCCCCAGCAGCTCAAGGTCGGCCTTCTGTGCCAGGCGGCGGAAGGCGCCATCGCCAACCTTGGTCTGCGCCTTGAACCACATCCCGGGTTTCAAGTGCTGGGCGGTGATCGCCAGCACTTGCGCGCGGACGTCGTAGCCGTCGATTGAATTCAGATTCAGCCGATCAAGGAACTTCGTCGCGGGTGCCACGCCCTGCTCCTCGTGATCGATCGATCGAATGCGGCCGTCGATGTAGGCCGTCGTCGCCGGTTTACCCAAGTCGTGTGCGACTGCGCCAACCATCAGCGCGAGCTGCTTGCCCCTTGGCAGATCGCTGATGTCCTTGCGCGCCTGATCGACAACTTGCAGTGTGTGCACCCAGACGTCGCCTTCGGGATGCCACTCTGGTTCCTGCGGACAGCCGACCAACGCGAACAGCTCAGGAAAGAGCCGCTCGACGACGCCGAGCTCAAGCCCGAGCGCGAGTCCGATGGACGGCCTGGGTGCGAACAGCAGCTTTTCGAATTCGCCCCAGATGCGCTCTGCCGGAAGATCGTCGAGAGCAATGCCACGACAAATCGTCTTGCTCGACTCGTCCATCGTGAGGTTGAAGCGCGCCGCAAACTGCAACGCACGAAGAACGCGGAGCGAGTCGTCCGCAAACCTCGTCTGATCAACGACGCGCAGGACGCGACGCTCGAGGTCCGCTCGGCCGCTGAAGGGGTCGAGATACTCTCCTGTGAGCGGGTCGAACGAGATGGCGTTGATAGTGAAGTCGCGCCGGCGCGCCGCGTCTTCATAGGACATGGCCGGATCGCCTGTCACCTCGAACGCCTTGTGTCCGCGGCCGGCCTTGGATTCTCGGCGGGGCAGGGACACGTCGATGTCGCCGAGCTTGAAGACCTGAAAACTGGCGCCCACGGCATCGACGCGGCCAAATCGTTCGAGCAGCGCGCGGAGACGCTCCACGGGCAGGCCAAATACCTCGAGGTCGATATCCGGCGCCTCGACGCCAAGCAGGCGATCGCGGACCCAGCCGCCCACAATCAGCGCGCGTCCGCCCGCGTCGCGGACGGCGGAAGCAATCGCAAGCACTAAAGCGTTGTCGGTGTTCTCAGCCACGAAACGACCCCATCAGCAGACTCACTCGTCAGATCGGCTTTCTGCCCCAGCGCCTGACCAGGCCATCGGTGAATCCTGGTGCGATGGCATTGAGCACGGCGAGGCCCTTTGCAATCTTCTTTGGATAGATCTCTGGCGTCGGTCTGCCGATCGCCGCGACGATGGCGTTGGCCACAGAGTCGGCTGACTGCTTGGGCCCGGCGGCTCGCGTGGCGAAGCCGGAGTGCTTTGTCATGACGCCGAAGAATTCGGTCTCGGTTGAGATGGGATACACGATCGAGAGGTGGATGGGCGTGCCATGCAGCTCGGCGCGCACGCACTCTGCGAGGCCCACTTGTGCAAACTTGGTGGCCGAGTAGGCGCCCATATACGGAATGCCGCGCTGACCGACGATCGACGAGACAACGATGATGTGTCCGGCATTCTGCTTACGCAGAATCGGCAAGGCCGCATGAAGCAGGTGATAGGTGCCGAAGTAGTTCACCTCCATGAGCGCGCGCATCGTGTCCTCGGGGATCGTGTCGATAGCGCCGTAGACGCCGTAGCCTGCGTTGCACATGGCGACATCGAGACGGCCGTAGGCGCGCACCGTGCGGTCGACAAACATCTGCATATCGCTCGCGCTGGTGACGTCGGCCACGATTGGCAGGGCTCGCCCACCAGCCTGCTCGATTTCGCTGGCCACCGCCTTCAGCCTGTCTTCGCGACGAGCGCAGATCGCCACCGACGCCCCATCGCGTGCAAAGCGCAATGCGGTCGCCCGTCCGATGCCGGCCGATGCGCCAGTGATGGCGACCACTCGCTCCATCAGGCCGTCAGGTGCGATCGCGGGCGATACCGCGAAGCACGAAGCCGATGTTGGCGGGGCGTTCACCGAGGCGGCGCATGAAGTACGGAAACCAGTGGCGGCCAAACGGAATGTAGACGCGCACGCCGAAGCCGTCGGCGACCAGTTGCGTCTGCAGATCGCGCCGGATGCCGTAGAGCATCTGAAACTCGAAGGCCGTGCGAGCGATGCCGCGCTCTGCCGAGAAACGCTGCGCGTGTTCGATGATCGTCGGGTCGTGCGTGGCGATGGCGGGGTAGTGACCGGCAGACAGGAGCCGTTCGAGCAAGCGGCGGTAGTTTTCGTCCACCTCGACCTTGTGCTGGAAGGCGACCGCGGCCGGTTCACGATAGGCACCTTTGACGAGCCGGACGCGCGCGCCAAGCTCGATCATCCGCTCCACATCCGCGGCCGTGCGCTTGAGGTCACTCTGCAGGACGACTCCCAGTTGTCGATAGCCCTGGTCCCAGACCGTCTCGAACACGCGGAGCGTGGCGGCAGTGAAAGCTGAGCTCTCCATGTCGATGCGCACGAAGAAGCCTTCGGCGTGATCCAGGATGCGGCGCAGGTTGTCGGTGGCGATAGCGCGGTCGACCTCAAGCCCGAGCTGTGTGAGCTTCAGCGAGAGGTTACGGCCGATGCCGGCTGTGAGAATTGCGTCGATCACGGTGAGGTAGTCGCGGCTTGCCGCCTGCGCCTCATCGAGCGTCCTGACGCCCTCGCCGAGAAGGTCGAGTGTCTGCGTGAGTCCTCGGCCCTCGACGGCGCGGGCCGCCTCGATGGCCTCCTCCACGGTCTCGCCGGCGATGAAACGGCGGGCGAAGCTGGTCGGACGCCGCATGCCGTAGTGCGACGTCACGGTCTTGAGCGTGCCGCTCTTGGCGAGCAGATGGAAGAAGGCTTTGGACGCGTTGTCCAGCATCGTGCGATCGGCTGGCGCCTAGTGGGTGAGACCCTTGGGCGTGAGCAGGTGCTCGATGGTGCGCGCGTAGTAGCGCAGCACACTGCGCTCGCGCACTCGGAAGCGGTCACCTTCGGCAACGATGATGCCGCGTGCCTCAAGCGGTTCGGCCGCCTCCTCGATCGCCTGTCGTCCACTGGTCACGCCCAGATTGGCGTGTTGCGAGGCCAGCTCCTCGATCATGAGATCGATGCGGCCCTCGAGGTCCTTTCGCGTGATCGACGGACGCATGGCGGCGGCAAACACGGCCGTTGGCAGGACCTTGTACTGGCTGGCGATGCGGCCACGGACGATCTTGGTGAGCGCGAGCACGTCGGTCCGCGATTCGGCGTCGTAGTCGCCAGCCGAAATGGGTGCCCCGAATGTGACAAAGGCCCGTGACCGGTAACCGACCGCGTAGCGCACCATCTCCGCTAGCTCGCGCGTAAACGGGCGCTGGGTCTTCTTGACGCGCTGGCGGGCGAGGATGTGATCCTCAAGTACCAGGTCGTAGGCGATGGCCACCGGGATGATGACGAGATTCTTGACGCGCGCCATCAGGGCGGCGTGGATCAGACCGGTCTTCGACGACTTCAGCTCGCCGCTGTAACTCCGGCCGCCTTCCGGATACACCAGCAGATCGTGCTTCTCCAGCATCACGCCGATGTAGGCCTTTAGCGTAATCAGATACGCCGGGTCCTTGACGTTGCGACGGATGGGGATGGCGCCGGTGACATGCTTGTGCAACAGACCGAGCGGGCCGCCAAACAGGTTGCTGCCGGCAGCGATGAGCGGCGGCCGCACGTTGTTGTCGTCGAGCACCAGCGGCTCGATGAGGTAGTCGGTGTGGCTCTTGTGATTTGAAGCGTAGACGATCCGATGCGACCGCGTCGCAGCAGCGACGTGATGCAGATTCTCGTGGTGACGGTCGATCTTGCGCAGGATCGGATAGAGCGGATGCTGCAGTGCTCGATAGAGCCCGTGACGCTGCGTGGTGCGGAGCTCTTCGAGATAGCCGAAGACCCGCTCACGCGCCTGGTCGCCGCGCTCGCCATAGCTGCCGCTGAGGTACTTGACCACCTCCTCGCGGGCCAGAACGGCCTGAGCGATCTCATCAAGCATAGGAACGTCTCGGACTATAGCACGCAGCTTCTGCCGGCCTGTCAGCGAATCGCCCGGCAGACGGCCACGGCGAATTCGCTCGTTGAGGCCGACCCGCCGAGGTCACGGGTCGTGGTCGTGGCATCGGTGAGCACCGTGTCGAGCGCCTTCATGATCCGTGTGGCGGCGGCGCCCTCGTCGATGTGGCGGAGCATCATCACGGCTGACAAGAGCAACGCCGTGGGGTTTGCGATGCCCTTGCCCGCGATGTCTGGTGCGCTGCCGTGCACCGCTTCGAACACCCCGACGTGTGTGCCGAGATTGGCGGCGCCGACGACCCCGAGGCCGCCGACCAGGCCAGCACACAGATCAGACACGATGTCGCCGTAGAGGTTCGGCAGCACCATGACGTCGAACTGGTTCGGGTGCATCACCAAGTGCATACAGGTCGCGTCGATGATCTTCTCGTCGTAGGCGATCTCGGGATAGTCCCTGGCGACGTTGCGCGCGCACTCGATGAAGAGGCCATCGCTCAACTTCATGATGTTCGCCTTGTGAATCGCCGTCACCTTCTTGCGCCTGTGTTTGCGCGCGTGCTCGAAGGCGAACTTGGCGATGCGGGTAGAGGCCTTCTCGGTGATGATCTTCAGGCTCTCGACCACGCCCGGCACAATCGTGTGCTCGAGCCCGGCGTAGAGGTCCTCGGTATTCTCACGAACGATGACCAGGTCGATATTCTCGAAGCGCGATGGAATGCCGGCCATGTTCCACACCGGTCGCAGGTTCGCGTAGAGGTCCAGGGCCTTGCGCAGGCCCACGTTGACGCTGGTAAACCCTTCACCAATTGGCGTCGTCACAGGTCCCTTGAGTGCGACCTTATGCGTCAGGATCGAGTCGATGAGGGCCTGCGGGAGCGGCTTGCCGTGACGCGCCACTGCCAGCATGCCGGCATCGTGACGGTCCCAGTCGATTTTCACGCCCGTGGCGTCGAGAATTTGCAGAACAGCGGCGGTGACTTCTGGTCCGATGCCGTCGCCGGGGATGAGCGTAATCGTATGCGTCATGTGAGCGCCTTATTATACGTGGCACGATCCTTCACGTTGAGTGCCCTTCCGAACTAAAATCAACGCCCCATGACTGTGCTCGCGCGCTCGACTGCCGAACAGGCGAAACGCAACGCTTCGCTGCTCTCCGATACACCTCTCGCTGCCACACGCATTACGTCGCATGTCGTGCCCTTCGCGGTTGATCTCTCAGCGTCGGCGCTTGCGCCAACCGAGTCGGCAGCACTGGCCGGGCTCGAGAAGAGCGCCGCGACGATTGCCATCAAGTCCCTGGTGTCCCTGGCGAAGGCGGGCGACATCGATCACTTGGGCGGCGGCCTGGAACTGATTCCAGCCTTGTTGATGACGCTTGGCGTCGTCAACTACGACACGCGTCATTTTGCGATTGAGCATGGGCACACGAGCATCGGGTACTACGCGGCGCTCTCGGCGCTTGGCTTCCTTCCGGAAGCGCGTGTGATCGATCGCTTCCGCCGCGGTCTCGATATTGCCGGTCACGTCTCGTGGGTGCCGGGTGGCACTGAACTCGGCTCTGGGCGCCTCGGCGTCATGATGCCGGTGAGTGTGGGACAGGCGCTCGGCCTCAAGGCGCGCAAGGGGAACGATGCGCTCGTGATTTGTCATACCGGAGATGCCGGCTGGATCTCGGGGCAGGCCCTGAACGGTTTCAACGCCGCGAGCCTGCATCATGCGCCGGTCGTGTTTGTGATGCACCGTAACGGCATCCAGCTTTCGGGTACCACGCACGCGGTCATGGACCGCGATCCCCGCCCGATGATCGCCGCAATGGGTATCGAGATCCTCGAAATCTCCTCGCTGATGGATCGCCAGGCACTCTTTGCCGGTTACGCGGAAGCGGCGAGGCTCGCCCGCGACGGCAAGCCGACGTTGATCTATCCGGTGGGCTTTGGTCAACCGGGACGGCCCACTGTCACCGTCAAGGACTTCGGCGAGATGTACGGCATCGGCCACACCGTCGCCGAGCTCGCCGCAAAGCACAAGGTGGCCCTCGACACGCCAATCACGGTACCCGGCTCGCTGATGAGTTTCCGGGACGCACACGCGATGAGCGAATGCGTGTTTTACGTCAACGGGCTCCCGGGCGGCGAAGCGCATCACGATGGCGGCATGAAGGGGCGCGACGGCGCAGCGGCGCTGGCCAACCCGATGTTGCAGCTGACGGCCGACGAGTCCGCCGCGCTGGCAGCGCTCGAGGCCAAGCCGAAGAAGACGGTGGTCACCACCGCCCGCCCAGCGAAGGGCACGCCGAACCTGCCGCTCACCTCTGCCGAAGCCTCAGCGATTGCGCTGCCAGGCACCGACAAGTGGGTGTCCGCTCGGGCCGGCTCAGAGGCGGCCTACGCCGCAGTCGCCAAGAAGTATCCGGAGAAATGCTTTTTCGTCTCCTGCGATCTCAATCCGTCAACCAAGCTTGGCAAGGCTGCCGCACTGGTCCCAGCCACCCATCGCTTCGAGTTGAGCATCGAAGAGCAGGCCGCCGCGCTTGTCGCAGATGGCCTGGCGTTCACGGGCCACGATCCCCAGCTGAATGTCTTTGCGACCTTTGCCGCCTTCATGGAAGGCATCGCGCGCGAAGGCTTCGAAATGTGGCGGTATCAGCGCAACCTGAACGGCCTCAACGAAGGCATCAACGTGCTGATGCACCTTTCGCACGTCGGCGCCTGCACGGGCCGCGATCACTTCTCGGGCTGGAGCCTGGACTGGATCAATTTCTCGCTCGGCTACATGCCGTTCCTGCACCGCTTCTATGCCCCGTGCGATGCCCGCTCGGCCTTCATTGCCGTGCGTGACGCCTGCGCCGCGTTCGGCGGGCACATCGTCGCCATCCCGCGCGACAACCTGCCAGTGCTCGCCAAGCAAGGCTCGAGCGATCCGCTGTGGAGCGCCGACGAGGCCTGGACCTCGGTCACGAAGTGGCGCGAACACGCGGGCGCGAAGGTGGCGATTCTTGCGATCGGGGCGCCGGCGTTCCTGGCGGGTGAGGCGAGCGAGGCGGCCCTGGCCAAGGGTGTGGCCACGGACGTCTACGTCGTGAACGGCTTCCCGCTCGAGGCGGGTTTCCTCAACGGCCTGGCCAAGAAGTATCAGAAGATCGTGACGATTGAGGACGGTCTGATTGGCACCGTCGAGTCAGGCCTGCGCGGCTTTGCCGGGTTCGTGTCGTCCGGGCTCTATGGCAGCGGCGTCACGCTTGACCACTTCGGCATCATCGACCCGCATGTCGCCCCCTCCGAGCACTTCATTCAGGTGTGGGAACACTACGGGATGACGGCTGCAGCGCTGGCGGATTCAGTAACGCGCGGATAGAAACGCGCCACGGTTCCGGGTCTACTCACCCCGGAACCGTGGCATGGTCGTTACTGTTTCCGTCGCTCTTCCATCTCGGCCCGCCGTTTCATCATGCGCGCCTGATCCTTCTTCAGTTCAGCCTTCTGGTCTGACGTGAGGATCTGGTAGACCTCATTGCGAATACGCGCGTGGAAGACCGTCGCGTCGGCGTCGACCGCCGCAAGGTCGCTGGCCCTGGCGCGCACCAGGTTTTCATCGAACGGGTCGGCGGTGATGGCAGCGTCGAGTGCGTCGTGCGCCAGCCGGCCCTTTTCGCCAATCGCCAACTGTTCGTCCTTGTGCGAGTCGAGGACCTGCTTCACCTGATCGCGCTGCGCCTCAGAGAGATCGACCCGCCCGAGTCCCAGTCCCCGGAGCATCCCGCCTCGTCCGCCAGGGCCGGGCCCACCAGGCCCGCGCCGGCCTGGACCACCCTGGTCGCCATGAGGCCCCCCTGGACCGCCCATGCGTCCCATGCCTGGACCGCCGCGTCCGTCGGGGCCGCCAAAGCCAGGGCCCTGGGCATGCAGGCTGGCCTTGCTGAGGTAGATACCTCCACCCAGCGCCACGACGAGCGAGGCGATGGCGAGGCTGGTTTCGGTGCGAGTCAGTCGTCGAATCATGTTGCCCTCCTTCAGGCCGCGTGACAGCGGCGCGTTGATTTCTGTCTAATTGGACTGACCCGGCGTGACCGCGACGTGGACAGTCTGTGAAAAAAACATGACACAAGCCTTTCGCGTACTGATTGTCGAGGACGAAGCGAACATTCGGGAACTGGTCGCACTACACCTTGGGCACGAGGGCTATGTCTGTGAGGCCGTCGCCGACGGGACGTCAGCACTGTCGCTGGTCGAGCGCGAAGGCTTCGACCTGATGGTGTTTGATGTGATGTTGCCGGGCCTTGACGGCCTGTCGCTCTGCCGGGCCGTGCGCAACGGCCAGAAGAATCGAGACGTGCCGATTCTGTTGCTCACCGCGCGTGGCGAGGAGTCGGACAAAGTGGTGGGCCTTGAAAGCGGCGCCGACGACTACCTGACCAAGCCGTTCGGTGTCCGTGAACTCGTCGCCCGCGCCCGCGCGCTGCTCCGCCGTCCCCGCCAGCCGCCAACGGCCCCTCCGGAGCCATCGCCCGCCGGCCACGACGCACTCACCACGCACGGTGTCGAGATCGATGTCGCGCGTCGCCGCGTTCGCGTGCTCGGCGAAGAAGTCGAACTCACGGATCAGGAGTTTCGCCTGCTCCACCTCCTGGCCAGTCACGCCGGCATCGTCTTCAGTCGAGAGGCGTTGCTCGGCAAGATCTGGCGCGGCGACACGTTTGTCACGGTCCGCAGCGTTGACACACTGGTCAAGCGCCTTCGTCGCCGCATCGAAGCCGACCCGGGACACCCCCGACATCTCCTCACGGTCTGGGGCGTCGGCTACAAATTTGCCGACGCGCCGTGACTCTATAATCCCCACATGGCCAGCATTCGCGTCGTCCATCTGGGTCTCGGTCCGATCGGTGCGGCAGTGGCCAGACAGATTGCGGCTCGCCCAGGCTTTCGCATCGTCGGGGCCGTCGACGTCGACCCGGCCAAGGTAGGCAAGGACCTCGGCACAATCGTGGCCCTGAAGAAGCGGCTCGGTGTGAGGGTGCAGGACGATCTCGCACAGGTGCTCAAGAGCACGAAGCCGGACGTCGTGGTGCACTGCACAAGTTCATCGTTGCCGCGCGTCGCGCCGGAGATTGAGGCGGTGCTTAGGGCGAAGGTGGCGGTGGTCTCTACCACCGAGGAACTGGCCTATCCCTGGCGGACACACAAGAAGATCGCGGCGGCGCTCGATGCCAAGGCGAAGAAAGCGAAGGTGGGCGTCCTTGCCACTGGCGTGAATCCGGGATTCACGATGGACGCGTTGCCCATCATGCTGACGGCCGCCTGCGAACGGGTGGACCGCGTCGTCGTACAGCGCGTGCAGGACGCGCGCCTTCGCCGCTTGCCGTTCCAGCAGAAGATTGGGACCGGCCTCACCGTTGAGCAGTTTGCGCGGAAGGTCCAGGACGGCAGCGTGCGCCACGTCGGCTTCACCCAGTCGATCGCCATGATTGGCGACGCGCTGGGATGGAAACTGGATCGCATCACGGACGAGATCCGGCCAAAGATTGCCGATCACACCGTAGAGAGCGAGTTCCTTGCGGTCGACCGTGGTTACGTCTGTGGCATCATCCAGGACGGCACCGGCTACCGCCGCGGCAAGCCGGTGATCTCGCTGCACCTCGAGGCGTATCTTGGCGCGCCAGAGTCGTTCGATCAGATCGACATCGAGGGCTCACCGACGCTCTCGACCAGGTGCACCACCGGCTATCACGGCGATGTCGTGACCGCGTCGATGGTGGTCAATGCCATCCGTCATGTGCTCGAAGCCAAGCCCGGACTGCACACCATGCGCAGCCTCGCGCTTCCATCGTTCTGCGCTGGTCGGTAACGATGGGCGTGCGTAGAGCCCGCCTCAGAACAGCGTGACCGTCACCGCTGTTCCTTCTTCGACGACGCTCTGCTCCGAAGGAATCTCGATGTAGCCATCTGCCTGCGACAGGCTGGTGATCTCGCCCGATCCCTTGAACGCGGGCAGCGCCACGTCGTCCCGCAGGCGTACGGTGTAGAACTGATGGCGTCCGGCCTGCGACACGATCTTTTTGCCAAGCGGCGCGACGATGGTGCGGGGGGCGTAGAGAGGCAGGCGCGCGGTGGCGCGCAGGAACGGCACGAGCAGGATGTAGGCGTTCGATAGGCACGAGGTCGGGTTGCCTGGCATTCCGAAGAACGGGACGCCATTGATGGTGGCCAGTGCCGTCGGCTTGCCGGGCTTCACGGCGATGCCGTGAAAGATCATCGTGCCGTGGCGCTCCACCAGATCGAGCAGCAGGTCGCGTTCGCCGACAGAGCTCCCGCCTGAAAAGATCAGGACGTCAGCGCCGCGGCAGGCGGCGAGCGCCGCTTCGAGTGACTCGAGCGTGTCCTTCGCAGGGGGATGCGCGTCGGCGATGCCGCCGTGCGCTTCGATCACGGCGGCGAGTGTGAAGCGGTTGACGTCGTAGATCTGCGCACCACCGAGGGTGCCGCCGGGCTCGACGATTTCGTTGCCGGTGGAGAGGACTGCAACGCGCGGCTTTGCGTAGACCTCGACATCAGCAGTGCCGATGGCGGCAATTGCGCCGATGCGGCTCGGGTTGAGAAGGTCGCCCGCACGCACGACGAAATCCCCGGGCGAGATGTCAGCGCCACGGCGGCCGACGTTCTGCCCGGCGTTGACCTGGGCAGCGATGCCGACCCGTCCGTCAACGACCGGCGTCGTCTCCTCCACCATGACCACGGCGTCCGCCCCTTCAGGCAGCGGTGCGCCGGTGGCGATCTCCACGCACTCGCCCTCCTTGATTGCGCGAGTCGCCATGTGGCCCGTAAAGACCCGGTCGACAATGCGTAGCGCGCGTGGCGAGAGGTGTGTCGCGCCGAGCGTATCTGTGGCGACGACGGCGTAGCCGTCCATTGCCGAGCGCGCGAAAGGAGGGACGTAGCCGCTCGAGGTGACGCCTGCGGCGGCGACCCGTCCAAAGGCGCGTGCCAGCGGGACGCGCTCCGTTCGAGCGATGGGTTGGACCGCGGCCTTGAGAGAGGCGCGGGCTTGTTCGATTGAAACGGTGGAGGTAAACGGACGCACGCCTGCTTACTTGCGCGCCTGCTGGACCAGGTGGCCGAGCTCCGGCAGGATCAGTTTGTTCATCGCGAGTCTGACCGCGGCTTCCGAGCCAGGAAGTGCGATGAGAATACGCCCGGCAGTGAGGCCCGCCGTGGCACGGCTCATCATCGCGGACGACCCGACTTCCTGATACGACAGCGCGCGAAACAGTTCGCCGAATCCGGGCAGCTCTTTTTCGAGCAGCGAGGCAACGGCCTCATACGTCGTGTCTCGAGACGTGATCCCTGTGCCGCCGGTCGTGATGATCACGTCGTTGTCGAGCTGACCGAGCGTGCGGGCGATCACGCCCTTCACCATTGACGCATCGTCACGCACGATCGTCCGCCCGACGACCGTGTGGCCGGCCTCAGTGAGCAACGAGGCGATGGCGCGGCCGCTCTTGTCAGTCGCCTCTGTCCGCGTGTCACTCACCGTGACAACGAAGCAGCGGAGCGTGCTTGGTGCCTGTTGCTTGTGTTCGAGGTCGCTTCGCACGCCGACGATTGTAGTCCGTATCCCCGTGCTCCTCTGCGAGGTCGCATCGCGAGCTGTTTTCAGAGCGAATCGTTGTGCTATAGTCAGGGTTTCGTCCCCCTAAGCGCCCTTAGCTCAGTTGGATAGAGCGTCTGGCTACGAACCAGGAGGTCGCACGTTCGAGTCGTGCAGGGCGCACCACCCAAACCCAAGCTTCACCGCAATTCTCGCTCGCTCCTTGTCACGCACGGGCATCAGGGGAACTCGATCCGCACCCGCATGGTCAGCCCCTTGGCGAACCAGTGGAGGGCGCGGAGCGGGGCCATGCCCGAGGCCACTAGGCGGGTCAGGATAAGGAACTGGTACGCCAGGCGGGTCGCTTTCCGCACCCACCCGACCGGTTGGAGCCGCACCCAGGCGGCTTGGTTCATCACCCCGTGCAAGTACTTGCGAGTCCTCGCGTGCTCGGCCGGCGGCAACTGCCGGTTCGGGGCCTTGTGGATCACCCGGCTGTCGAGCACACAGTAGTTCCGGAAGCGGCGACCGATGCGGGCAGTGAATTCCCAGTCGTCGACACCGAGGAAGAACTCCTTCACCGGAAGTCCGACGGCCGTCACCGCCGCGCGGCGGACGAGTAGCGACACGAACGTCGCCACGCTCACTTCGAGACACCGGTCGTGGAGGATCGTATCCGCCCACCGGGCGCTCTCGTGGGGCATGAGCCAGCTGGACCCGAATAGCCGCCCGGCCGTGTCCAGGACCAAGCTGCTGAGGGTTCCCGTCGTCGGCTCGCTGAAATGCGGCACGACGGTGAGCGCCCGCAGAGCGTCTGGTTCGGGAATGGTGTCGTCGTCCATACACCAGAACCAGTCGCATCCCTTGAGGTAGGCGATCCTGACTCCAGTGTGTTGCCCGCCGCCCGATCCCAGGTTCGCTTGCGTTACCACAGTCAGGCCCGGCTGCGCGGCCAGCCAGTCGGCCGTCCCGTCCGTGCTGCCGTTGTCCACCACGACGATCTCGTCCGGCGGCCGCGTCTGCGCCCGCAGGGCCGCCACGCACTCCTGGAGCAGTGCCAGCCGGTTGTACGTTACCACCACCGCCGCGATGGTCGCGGGCTTGGTCGTCGGCGGGACGATGTCAGGCGGTTCGACGGTCATGGCTCCGAGTGCCCTTCGAGAGAGTCGCTCAAGATGCGTTCGGCGAGAGTCATGGCCCGCGCGATGGCCTGATCCATGTCGTAGTACCGGTATTCGCCCAGCCGCCCGCACACCAGCACCCGGTCGAGCGCGTCGGCGCGGCGACGGTACTCACGGTACAGGTCGGCGTTCCGCTGGTCCGGAAACGGGTAATCGTAGTCCGTCGGGTCGTCCGGGGTGAACGGCACCTCGGTGGTAAGCACCGTGCCGGCGATGCGGGCGGCCAGGTCCGGCCGAATCATGTGTTTCCATTCGAGGGTACGGATGTGCGGGCCACCGGCGTGCGTCGGGTTGTTCACCTGCCCGCACGGCTGCACGAACCCGGCCACGTCCGGGCGGTACTGGTGCGTTCGCCGCTGGCCGCGATACACCAGGCGGCCCAGTTCGAACCCAAAGAACTCGTCGACGGGGCCGGTGAACACCAGGCACTTCCGCGCCGCGATCCGACCCGGCTCCTTCAGGTGGTCGTAATTCAGCAGCACGGGGATGCCGTCGAGCATGCGGCGGGTCCACTCGGCGTAGCCCGGCTCGGGTATGCCCTGGAACTTGGCGTTCGGCTTGAGCCGCGGCTCGTCATCGTGCCGCACGTCGAACCGCCTGCACAGATCGGCGGCGAGGGTCGTCGCGGGCACCCCCCACTGCTTCTCGTTGTACTCCTTCACGAACAGTTCGTAGACGGCCCGCGGCATGATCGCCAGCGCCGCCTCCTCGAAATTCTTTGGCGTGCCGGTGAACTCCGGCGACCAGTCCGGCCCGATCACGCGGCGGATGTAGCTGCCGGCGATCGGCCACTGCACCAACTCGCCGGCGACGTCGGACAGCAGCGCGGCCTCGTACTTGTAGAACGGGGCGAAACGGGTGGCGAATTCCCACACCCGGTCGGACGACGTGCGGAAGTAGTGTGGGCCGTAGGTGTGGACGCGGACGCCGGACTCGTGGGCGTGGTCGTGGACGTTCCCGCCCATGTGGTGCCGGCGGTCCACCACCAGCACCTCGCGGCCGGCGTCGGCCAGCGCGCGGGCGATCACCGCCCCGGTCAGGCCGCTCCCGACGATCAGATAATCGACGCGCATGTCAGCCAATCCCGGTCGTGTCGGCCAGTGCGAAGGTCACGTCCCAGACGGCGTGGCCCTGCCCCCGGCCCTGGGTAAACATCCAGTTCCGCTCGCCGATGGCGGAGCTGTCCACGGCGAAGCCGAGTGCCGACTCGACATAGTCCAGGAACTGCAGGCCGCTGACCGCGGTAATCAGGTCGATACTGTATGCCCCCCGACGCGAGTCGGGCGGGCGGCAGCGTGCAGCGGACCGTCACGCTGGTCCACCTCCCACTGGCGATCATGTATCGGCGCCGTGTCCGGAGGCCTCAGGCGAGCGTCGGCGGGCCGCTAACACGGTCACGGAACCGCCCCAGCGTCGGTAACTCTGGGGCCACGTCACGTGTGCCCAGTTTTGTGCCTCCTCGCGGTACGAAATAGCACCAAACAGCATCACTCGACGCGCCTCGCTGGTCAGCATTTCGGCACGGTGAATGTGAGGCTATCTCACTTCAAGTGAAATGGTGCGAGAACCCCGCCATCCTGCGCAGGCCGCAGGTCGCCTCAGGTGAACCTGAGGTAGGCGGTGACGGTCGCGGTGACGAGGGCGAGGCCGGTGGCGAACGCCGGCCAGAAGGTCAGGTGAAGCCGGTCGGCGAACGCCAGCGGGACGAAGAAGGTGAGGCTGAGGGGCACGAGGATGAGCATCTGCCGGGCCATCCTCGAAATGGGCGCGAGGTCTGGCGTCCGGAGATACATGACGGCATACACGGCGAACACCACGAGGGGCACCGCAAGGATGACCTCGGCGACACGCGGATAGCGCTGCGCGAGTTCGCTGATTCCCACGACGACGAATCCGGCAACCATCCCGTTCACGATCAGTTTCAGCATGTGCGCCGGCGATGATATCCGGCGCCAGGCCTACAGCGCGAGGACTGTCGATGGGCGCAGCATCCTGAGCCACGCCGGAGCGCGAGCCGGTGAACCCTGCGTCGGCGTGGACGATCGACTAGCGTGCGATCGCGTCGATCTTCGACGCCAGAAAGCCCTTCGTAGATCGCGTGCTTGTCCGTCTCGCCGCCTCCGAGCGTGAACGGATTGTGGGCGCCCGTGTTCCCGTCGAGTGATTGCACGAAGACCAGACTGCAGGCTGGTCGCCTCGGGTCGGGAGAGGGTGTGGCATAGAACGCGCCACCGCTGATGTGTCTCGACCACTCGTTCCCGATGGCCTCGAGCGCTCCAGCGGCGTCGTCGAACTCTGTGATGAATGGCTGTAGGCGGGCGCCTGTGGCCTCCGCCGTCTTGCGTGCCGCAAATGTTTCGAACGGCGTCATGTTGACTTACATGCTATGTGGCGGAGGGATGACCGGTTTGTGCAGTCGGAGACATGCCTGCCGAGGTGCACGTTGGTGGTCAACGCTCCTCGGTCCTGTCCAATACGAGACAGCCTCTCGGTGTGGCGTTCCCTGATACTCCCGAAAGCGGTGGGGACATACGCCGACACGGCGTCAGGAGAGCACCATGACCGAGCCCAACAAGTGCGCGCATCCAGCCTGTATCTGTCAGGTCAAGAGCGGCGGAGCCTATGGCAAGTACTGCAGCGAGTACTGCAAGGAGTCGGCGGACACGATCGAATTGAGCTGCCGGTGTCAGCACCCGACGTGCCGGTAAGACACCGTCTGTCGTTGTCCACGAAAGGCGATTCAATGACAGACCGAACCGTCCCCGTCACGCCAGAACGCCTGATCACGCTGCTCAACGAGGACCTCTCTCGCGATTGAAGCGATGATCACGCGGGAGGTATCAGCGACGCCTTCTGGCTCCAGGGCAGGCAGGGCGGTCTGAGCAACCAGCTGAACGCCGACTTGCTGTCGTTTCTGGGCGGCTGACGTCCCGGGCTGCGCGTAAGCCTTACCGACTCAGGTCGACCGGAAACTCCGGGTTGTTGCCGACCGGGAGCACCGGTGAGAAACGACCGCGTGCGCCCATGGTTTTTCGGCCCGGATAGTAGGTGATGCCGAGGTACGCGTCGACCGTACCCGTCGCCGTCGGCGTGATGAAGTTGCTCGAACCGGTGACGCTCAGGCGATTGCTCAGCGGCATCTCGAGCTGCGCGCCGTAGACGACGACGTTCTTGTCGCGCGTGTTGTCCGGAAACACCAGGACCACGTTGTGATGGTGGGCCGCGATGCCGACCCACGCCGACGTGCGCGCCGACGTCGGCCAGGTGCGTCGGAAGTAGCCGGCGACCTGGGTGATGGGGTCGAGCGTCACCGCCGTTTCGCCAATCATGCCGTGATCGCGGCTGACCGCTGTCGTGACGAAGCCGCCCAGTTCATCGATGCGGGTGACGTTGTAGCCCGCCTGTCCGCGGACCTGTCCGAGCGAGAAGTCGTCGTAGTAGTGCTCGTGCAGGAAGTCGTAGCTGAGGGCCCACGACAGCTTGGAAACGCCCTGTTGAAAGAGTCCGAGCGTCAGATACTGCTGCGTCCGCCGGCTGGTGCCGTCGATCTGGTCGAGCACGTGCACGGCGGCGTCCGAGAAGTTCACGGCCGCGCCGACCTGCAGGCCAAGCCCGGCGCGCCGCGAGAGGGGGAACCCGGCGTTTGCCGACAGGCGCAGGCCCATGTTGGCGTTGATGCCGAGATCCTGTGGCTGTTTCGACCCGTCAAGTCCGACGAAGAACTCGACGTTCTCGAACGCCGATGACGTGGTGGCACCGATGGCGGTGGCCGACTCGGCGGCCGGGGCCGCGCCCGCAACGGCCTGTGCGACGACGGTGTTGGCGAAGGCGAGCGATGAGAATGCAAGAACAGCCACCGGAAACGACAGCGTGTGCACGGGAAACCTGCTCCTGCCGACTTAGGCGGCCTGTTTGTAGTCTTCTTCGAGAGTGACGTCGAGACGAGCGGCGGGCACGTCGAGCGGCTGGTCGACCGACGGGTCGAGCAGCGCCGAGTGCAGGGCGGCCACCACCTCGGCGTCGAGCGAGGCGCCGGCCTCTCGGCCGATGATGTCGAGCACGCGCTCGGTGGGCAGCCCGGCGCGATACGGACGCGAGGCGCGCAAGGCGTCGCAGATGTCGGCGACGGCGAGAATGCGCGTGGTCAGCGAGATCTGATGGCCCCTCAGCCCGAAGTGATAGCCGCGGCCATCGAGGCGCTCGTGATGCCCGGCGGCTTCGGCGGCGAAGGCGGCAAAGCACGGCACCCGCGCCAGGATCGCAGCCGTGTGCTCGGTGTGCTTCTGCATCGCCTTGTATTCGTCGTTGGTGAGCTTTTCGGGCTTGTCGAGAATCAGGTTCGAGATGCCGAGCTTGCCGAGGTCGTGCAGCAGCGCCGATCGGCGAAGGACGCGAATCTGCGACGGCGTGAAGCCGAGGCGATAGGCGAGCGCGACTGCGGTGTCGGCCACGCCGTTCGAGTGCGAGAAGGTCCACGGCGACTTGGCGTCGATCACCCTCGCAAACGCCGTGGCGAACAGGTCGAGGCGATCCTCGTCCACCGTGATCACCTGGTCGTCCGGCTCGAGTTGTGCCAGCGCGTGGACGTCGCTGTTTGCCGCCACGTGCTGCCAGAACGGATCGGTGGTCCGGATGGTGAACAGGGCGTCGACGGTCTCCGGGTCGAACCAGGTGCCGCGGCGCGCCGCCGCCATGTGGTACGCGTCCTGGATGCCGTGCGTCGAGAAGAACACCTCGAAGGTCTGCGCCAGATTCAGGATGCGCGCCAGCAGGGGAATCTCTTCGCCCTTCTTCGAGTACGGCTGGCCCATGCCGTCCCAGTGTTCGTCGAGCGCGCGGATCGCCTGCACGCTTTCCTCTGCCAGCCCGAGCATCGTGGCGATGTCGGCGCCGCGCTCGCAGCGCGTGCGCACCACCTCGCGTGCCCCTTCCGGCCCGCGCGCCATCACGGCGAGTAGGCGCCAGGTGCGCTTCAGGAAGAACTGGCCGGGCGCGACGTTCCTGACGACGAACTTGAACGAGTCGAGCGCGCGCGTCCAGTCGATGTTCTTGATGTCGGCCTTGATGTCGTGGTCGTTGTTGCCGAAGAGCGCGGCAAAGCGCGCCGAGTTGCTGGAGCAGCCAAGGTCCTTCATCAGCAACGCGTAGAAGAGCGCCGAGCGCTGCGACGACGGCAGATTGAAGACGTCGCCGAGGCGCATGCCGATCAGGCAACTGCGCACCGAGTGGCCCGGACGCTGACCTTCCGTGAGGTCGAGCGCGTACGAGAGCCCGGCCAGTACTTCGGATTGTTTGACGAGGCCGGGGTCACCGGCGTCCGAAGAAGACATATCCTGCCAAGAAATCAGTCGGCTGGCGTCCGCCCGGCTTTACCCTCCGGTCGTCGCTCGGCACGCTGTTCGGTTCGCGGCCGCGCGCCGCTGCACGGGAACGCGCGTCGTGGCCACTGGCCCGCGAGTTCCGCAACCATCGTCACCACGCCGTCGTGTTCGAACCGTGAAGGTCCGCGATGATTCTTGGCGTCCGTGGAGTGTTCTAGTCGATGGCGAAGCAGTAGAAGAGTCCGGCGCCGCCGCTGGCCTGCAACAGTTCCTGACTGCATCCACGCGACGGGTGCGCCGAATTCCACGAGGCCGCGCCGGCGCTCCGGCCCTGGCGCACGGCGGAGAACTCGGCCGGCTTCCTCCTGCCTCTTCTTCGACCTGGGCTCGAACTCCTCGCCCTGGGCTGTGGGCCGGGCGCGACCACGGTGATCTGGGATTGAATAGGACTTCAGAACCGCACGAGACTCAAGGCTTGCGATTACGTCCATCGGCGATCTGCGCACACAGACTACGCAGCCGCAGCCCGTCGAGGAGATGGGCGGGGTCGTCGCTCGTCGGGTAGCTACAGGCCAGTCGATACATCTCAACGGCCTTGGCACGATCAGTCGTTACGCCCCTGCCGCGTTCGTACATCTCGCCGAGGCCTTGACACCCGAACGCATCGCGCGCATCGCAGCTCCTCTGAAATAGCGCCAAGGCACGGGCGGTGTCCTGCTTAACGCCCCATGCACCGACGAGGTATTGTGAAGCTATCCAAAAGCAGGCCTTGTCGGACAACTCGCACGCTCGGCTGTACGCCGCACTCGCTTGAGCCGCGTCGATTGCTGCGCTCGGCCCGCTAAGGTGCATGGCGCCTGACTGTTCGCAGGCGGACGCGCCTCCCAATTCGCAGCCTCGCTCATAGAATGAATGCGCGAGAGACCGATCCGCCGACAGGCCCAATTTGCCTGTCCTGTAGGCGTCGCCGAGTACCTCACAGCCGACGGCATTACCACCGTCACACGCACGCTGGGCGAGCACATTCGCACGAGCCAGATCTTTGGTGCCCCCCGACGCGTTGCGGTACATTCGAGCCAACGCACCGCACGAATCCGCGAGACCGCCGTCACACGCTCGCTGATCGTACGTGACTGCGCGAGCGTAGTCGGCCGCATTTTGTCGTGCGGCATAGCCGGCGGCGGCGGAACGACACGCCACGAGTTGACCCACAAGGCAGTTCTTCTCCAGTTGGTCGAGCGCCGCAGGCGTTTGGCCAAGTGCGGTAGCCGCGCCGCTGTTGTCGGTACGGGCGGGTGGCTCTTTCCGCAAAAACGCTTCCAGCGGGCGGGGGCCATCGGGTGGCTCTATCCCCAACTCTTCGAGCCGCACCTGAGCGCGTTGCTGCGCGTCAGCGATCTGTGCGGGCCTCATCGCCTTGGCGAGAGCGGCGAGCGCGCCGGTGTACTTCCTCTGGTCCGCCTCCTCCACATCAGGATGTCGTGCCGCCAGATTGACCCACTTGTACCCTTCGACGTAGTCCTGCAGCACGCCCCGCCCCTCGGCGTACGCCCAACCGAGTTCGTACTGCGCTCGGAAGAGCCCCTGGTCGGCCGCTTTGCGATACCACCCGACCGCCCGCTCGAGGTCCGGGTACCAGCTGCCGGTGGCGGCGCCCCTGGTGCCCGCGCCCCGCCCTTGGGCGGAGGCCCGACCGAGTTCGTACTGCGCTTCGGCATGCCCTTGATCGGCTGCTTTCCGGAACCACTCGACGGCTTGTTTGTCGTCCTGCGGCACACCCTGCCCATCGGCGTAGGCCAAACCGAGGTTGAACTGCCCTAAGACCTCCCCTTGATCGGCCGCTTTGCGAAACCACACGACCGCCTGCGCGTCGTCCTGCGGCACACCCTGCCCGAAGGCGTAGGCGAAACCGAGGGCACGCTGCGCTGCGGCGAGCCCTTGATCGGCGGCTTTGCGGAACCACCTAAGCGCTTCGGCGAGATCCTGCGGCACACCCTTCCCAGTGGCGTAGGCCTCACCGAGGTTGCGCTGCGCAACCCGGTCACCCTTCTCCGCCTGCGCGCGGAGGGCCTGCAGTTCGGCGGGCGTGGTCTGCGCTGCGACCACGCAGGGGGCGACCACGCCGAGCAGTCCGCTTAGTACCGTCACGGCGACGAGCTTTCGCATAGACATCACTCGCTTTCGAGCGCTTTTCAATTCCGTCTAGCGCGAATCGTTCTGCATGCTAAGTTCTGCGTGCGAGGGTCGTCGGACCAGCACCGAGAACCCAGCACCCAGAACTTAGCACGAGCACTACGGGGTTCTAGATGACCGCGATGACGCCCGCCATGCTGGCGAGGACGATGCGTGGGGACAGTTCTTCCGTGGAAGTCATCACACCTCGACTTGGCGTCCGTGGAGTGTTCTAGTCGATGGCGAAGCAGTAGAAGAGTCCGGCGCCGCCGCTGGCCTGCAACAGTTCCTGACTGCATCCACGCGACACGTGGGCCGAATTCCACGAGGCCGCGCCGGCGCTCCGGCCCTTGCGATCATGGTGGCCGACCTGGGCGTGATCCGCCCCGCTGGATGTCCAGCCCCGGCACGTCGTGTCTTCGCCCGCCGGAAATGCCGTGCCGTCAGGCTTCGAGCCGGTGAGGATGTCGTGCCTGTTCGGCGTGTCATCGACACCGTTAATCGGATCGACTCGCTCCGTCACCGCGTTGTCTTTGTTGATTGCGTTCTTGTCGCTGTGAAGCTCCGCGATATCAGCCGCGATGAGATTCCCCTCGGCGTTGTACCAAGGCCCCTTCCCGATGCGGTCGCGCGCGTTCACCGCCGCGGCGGAGGCTGTGGCGGGCGTGCTGAGGTACGCGCGCCAGGTATGATCTCCGGAACCTTCTGCCGTCGCGAGCGCCTGGCAATGCGCGTCGGCGCCGGCCAATCCTCCGAGGTTCCCTCCCTTCCCAAGCCCCCGGCTCGTCACGAAGAACGTGGTGACCGATTTCGCACCACCCATCTGCCGAGTGTCAGGAGGACGCTGCGTTTCCTTCCCAGGCGGGGGGGCCTGGGCACGTAGTGCGGTGCGATGGCTCTGGTGGCCGCCCGCGAGAAGAAGAAGAACAACAACACTGCACAACTGCTTGATTCCAGGGGGCGTGTCGAGGTGCGTCATGATCGCGATCTCCTGCACTCTTTCGCTTGGAAGCGTATCTCAGCCTGAACACGATGATAGCGGGTAGGCGTGTGCATCCGCCGTTGATGCGCGGCAAGACACTGATTCGGCCCAGCGTCGAGTCGGCTCGCCCGACACGGAGTGAAAGTGCCCGTGTTTCGGTATCATGACCAGAACGAGGTGGTAAATGAGAAACCCTGAAAACGCCGAGGGCAACCGACACGGTGCTCGACTGACACGACGTCAGTTTGTCCAGACGGGTGGCGCGCTGTTTGTCGGGGTCAGCGTCGTGGGTGCGGACTTCTGGGCACAGCCGGCCGAGGCTGCTGCCGGCACGCACTCGCTCGATGCGACCGCGCCTGGATCCTGGATCGAGATTCACGCCGACAACAGCATCCTCTTTCGCACAGGCAAGGCCGACTTCGGCCAGACCACGGCGACCACGTCGTACACGCAAATCGTCGCCGAAGAACTGCGCGTCCCCTTCGAGGCCATCGTTGCCGTGGTGATGGGCGACACCGATCGCACGCCAGACGGTGGCGGGACGTTTGGACTGCTCGGCGGCGGCACACCCAACATTCGTAAGGTCGCCGCCTACACCTATCAGGCCCTGCTCGACCTGGCGGCCAGCCGCCTCGGCGTGCCGAAGAGTGAGCTGTCGGTCGAGAACGGCGTCGTGTCCGGCGGGGGGCGGCGCATCTCCTACGGCGCGCTCATCGAGGGGCAGGAGCTGGACCTCACGATCCCCGTGCGTGGCTCCCTGGTCTCGTTCTTCGGATTGACGGTCGACGGCGATCCGCCCATGAAGCCCGCCAGCGAGTTCACCGTCATCGGAAAATCGTTCCGGAACGATCTGACAGAGGCGAAGGTCACGGGCAAGCAGGTCTGGGCCACCGACGTGCGTTTGCCGGGCATGCTGCACGCTCGGGTCGTGCATCCGAAGACGCTCGGCTCGACGCTCATCGCGGCGGGCGAGCTCGACAAGAAGCGGTTCCCGAACGCCCAGGTCGTCGTTCGGGGCAGTCTGGTCGGCGTCGTCGCCCCGACCGAGTGGGAAGCGGTCGCCGCGGCTCGTCAGGTGGCATCGCGCACGACGTGGACGGAATGGAAAGGGCTGCCGGGCAGCAAGCGGCTCTTCGATTGGATGCGCGAGGATGCCGACTGGACGAAGACCCCTGTCACGACCAGCACGGACAGTCAGGGTGATGTGGTGCCGGTGCTGGCATCCGCGGCCAAGAAGCTGTCGGCCACCTACGAGTTTCCGTCGATGAAGCACGCGCCGATGGGGCCGACCATGGCCGTCGCCGACGTGCGGGCCGACGGCACGGTCTTCGTCTATACCAGCAACCAGAACGCCCAGGCGCTTCGAGACCAGATGGCGACGATGCTCGGCATCCCGGCCGACGCCATCGTGGTGCGCATCCTCGCGGGCCCCGGCCACTACGGGCGCTCGAATGGCGGCAGCGCCGGTGGCGAGGACGAGGCCGTCATCTTGTCGAAGGCCCTCGGCCGTCCGGTGCGCGTGCAGTGGACACGTGAGGACGACTTCATGTGGTCGACGCAGTCGGCGCCGGCGCTGGCGAACGTCGAGGTGGGGCTCGATGCGAAGGGAAAGATCGTCGGCTATCAGTTCGACCACTACATGCCGGCCAGACGCGACAACCGGCCAGTGGGCGCGCTGCTCGCCGGGCTGCCAACCATGCTGCCGCCCAATCCCGAGGGTGTGCCCGGCTACCCGAATTCCACTCTGAACGCGACCTTCGATGGGTGGGTCTACACGAAGGTCGACGCCTTCGTCGAGCGTGGACACGGCACGTTTCAGATTGGCGAGCATGCGTCGCCGCTCGCCATCGGGCTTCGCAATCACAGCCTGCGGACTCCAGGGCACTTCCAGCACAATTTTCCGAGGGAATCGGCGCTCAACGACGTGGCGGCCCTGGCCGGCGTCGATCCCATCCAGTTCCGGCTCGATCACACAGACAACCCACGTCTTCGTCGCGTGCTCGAGACAGCGCGCGATGTGTCAGGGTGGCGGACACGTCCATCTCCCGGGCCGACGGCCACTGCCACGGGGGCAAATGCCACGAGGGGCCAGGGCGTTTCGGTGATCTACAGGGGCGGCTCGTACTGGGCGTGCGTGTGCCAGGTATCGGTGGTGCCGGAGACCGGCAAGGTGCTGGTCGAGACATGCACGGTGGTGGTCGACCCAGGGATCGTCGTCAACCCGATGCAGTTGAAACGCCAGATCGAAGGCGGCACGCTGATGGGGATCAGTCACGCCCTCCACGAGGAAGTCTCCTTCGACGAGGGGCAGGTGACCAGCCGCGACTGGCGCAGCTATCCCATTCTGACGATGGCCGAAGCGCCCGAGATGAAGGTCGTGATCCTGAATAACCCAGAGGTCGGCACGTTCGGTCAGGGTTCCGAGGCGGCCAATGCCGTGGCCGCCCCCGCGATAGCCGGCGCGATCTTCGACGCGACCGGCAGGCACGCCAGGCGCCTGCCCTTCAGGCCGGCCAACATTCAGGCGATCTTGAAGGGCGAGCAGGCGACGGCCGGCCTCGAGCCACCGCGACACCAGAGCAGCCCTGAGCGGCGGCTCTCGTCCGCCAGGCGCCGCGCCCTCGAGGACGCCGGTTTCGCCGACTGAGCCAGCGATCGCTGGTGGCCACGCGTCATCGGGCCGGGTACAGCCCGCGCACCCTGGCCAGGTCGCTCTCCGACAGGGCCGACGTGCGGGCGATGTCGTCGCGTGTCTGGAGCCCCACACGGTACCGGCCGAAGTAGCCGGGGATGTCGCCGCCGAACTGGAACGAATACATGATGTCGCCGAAGTCGCTCGTGTGGCTGAGGCCTACCGCATGTCCCAGTTCGTGCACGCACGTGAGATAGACGATCGTGTCGCGCCACAGCGGATCCTGGCGCGCACGCTGGCCGATGTCGGGCCCTAGGCCGTCGGTATCCGGCCGGATGTAGACGGCCGCGCCCCGCCGCCCGTTGACGTCGATCGAGCGCATCTCTCCATATCGCCCGCCTGCCGAGCCGACCCAGTGCACCTGCACCAGCGCTTGCGCCTCGGCGCTCGGTTCGAAATGGAGTCGACCGCCGCTGGCACGCCCCCAGGCTTCGAGCGCCCAGATGGCCAGTTGCCGATCGGCAGGTCGGAAACCGGAGCCCGCCTCGCCGTCGGCGATGAAGTAGGTGACGCGTCCGCTGGCGTCGAGTGGTTCGAGGGTGGGGATGCCCTGTGCCGACGGCGCGGCCGGGCTGACGAGTACCAGCAGGAGGCTGACACCGATGACCACCGGTGCGCACCGGAGTATGCGTCGATGCCTCCGACCGCCGAGTCCGTCCGCCGTCCCTGGCACGCGCATAAGATATATCGTCGTGCGACTGCGTGCCTCGATCGGCGGTGGGTGTCTGGTTGTGGCCATCGGCGCCATCGGCCTGTGGCCGGTCCAGGTGTCCGAGAGGGTCGTCGCCGCCGCAACGTCAAGGGCGACGACGCCACTTGACCGGGCGTTTCGCGGGTTCTGGGACGCCGAATCACCCAGGGACGCGGAGGAGCGAACGGCGTCGATCCTCGCCAGCGGTGTCACCTTTGAAGCGGTCCTGACGCGGCTCAAGGCCGGGCGGCCATATGCGGCGGCCCGCGGCGGACGCGTCGAGATGCCGACGACCGACAACGGCAATCCGCTCGACAACATGGTGGAGGTGCCGGCCGACTACACGCCGACTCGCACGTGGCCCCTTCGGGTGAACCTGCACGGCGGCGTGAGTCGAGAGGCGCCCGTCGCTGGTGGAGAGCCGGCGCGTCCGCTGACAAACCGCATCCCAAGCGTTGGGGAGATCGTCATCCATCCACGTGCCTGGTCGGGCTCCGAGTGGTGGACGGCGGGACAGGTCGAGAATGTCCTGGCCCTGCTCGACCGCGTCAAGCGGCGGTTCAACGTGGACGAGTCTCGCGTCTACGCCACCGGTATCTCCGATGGTGGCACCGGCGTCTACTTCTTTGGGATGCGCGCGGCCACGCCGTGGGCGGCGTGCCTGCCGCTGAACGGACATCCATCGGTGCTGGCCAATCCCCGTGTTGGTGCCGACGGCCAGCTCTACGCGGGGAACCTCGTCAACTGCCCGCTCTACGCGGTCAACGGCGGCCGCGACCGGTTGTATCCGGCTGCCTCGGTGGTGCCGTGGGTCGACATGTTCAGGCGGGCCGGCGTGCCCGTCGTCCACCAGATCTATCCGGAGGCCGGCCACGACGTGAGCTGGTGGCCCGAGGAGCGCCCGAAGTACGAGGCGTTCATGGCCAGCCATCCGCGCGTACCGTATCCGGCGCGCGTGTCCTGGGAGACCGAACGCACCGACCGGTACAACCGTTTCCGCTGGGTGGTCATCGATCGGTTGGGGCAGCGAGGCTCCGACGCGCGTCTGGGCGACGTGAACAGCTTCGCCCCGCGTCCGTCCATGGACATTCCGCTGTACGACCGCGCGAGACCGTCGGGTCGCGTGGACGCCGTGCGGGAGGGGAATGCCTTCGACGTGAAGTCGCGCGGCGTCCAGCAGCTCACGCTGCTGCTCTCGCCGGATGTGGTCGATTTCAGCAAGCCGGTGCGCGTGGCCGTCAACGGTCGCGTCGTTCACGACGGCCCGGTGAAGGCCGATGTGGCCACCCTGCTGACCTGGGCGGCCCGGGACAACGACCGCACGATGCTCTACGGCGCCGCGCTCGAGATTACTGTTCCTTGAGCCACGCTGTCGCCGGCGGGCGGCGTGTCCGAGAACGGGTCTTCGAGCTGAGCTGACGCGCCGGCACCTGTGGGGACCTGGGTCGTATGAGCGCGCTTCCGTCAACCTCGAAAACCCTCTAATATCGCTTCGTCCTGGCGATATACGAAGAGACGCGACGTGTCTGGCAGATGGAGCAGGGAGGCCCGCAGGGGCCGACACCTGCCGAGGTGGCGCTGTCGTCGATCCGAGAACGCTCGAATGGTCTCCGGTGTCAGGCGGTTCAAGGCGCGCCATGTCTCTCGTGATCACCCAGCGTATCTACTACGTCGACTCGTACTGTCGCCGGTTCGATGCGACGGTGGTCCGCGCCCTCGAACACGAGGGTCGACCGGCCGTCGTCCTGGACCGGACCGCGTTCTATCCCACATCGGGCGGGCAGCCGTTCGATGTCGGACAGCTCGGTGACGCGCGGGTGGTGGAGACAGTCGACGTGGACGAGCAGGTCGTGCATGTCCTGTTCACTCCGCTCGAACCCGGCGCGGTCGTGGTCGGGGAGATCGACTGGCACCGGCGCTTCGATCACATGCAGCAGCACACGGGCCAGCACGTGCTGTCGGCGGCCTTCGATCGGCTCTTCGACAATCGGACGGTCGGCTTCCACATGGGGAGCGACGTGTCGTCGATCGATCTCGCCCGCGAGGCCTCACCAACCGAGATCGAGCGCGCGCTGGACGAGGCCAATCGTGTCGTCTGGGAGGACCAGGTCGTCTCCGTTCGATTCGTGTCGCAGGAGGAAGCGGCGATGCTGCCGCTCAGGAAGGAATCCGCCCGTGAGGGGACGCTCCGCCTCGTTGAAGTCGCGGGGTTCGATCTCTCTGCCTGCGGTGGGACGCACGTGAGCCGGACCGGCGCGGTCGGGATGATCGCGGTCCTCTCGTCCGAGCGGCTGCGCGGGGGCTCGCGGGTGACATTCGTCTGCGGGAACCGCGCCCTGAGCACATTGCGCACCTATCGGGACGCCGTGGTCGGTAGCGTCCGCGCGCTGTCAGTGCTGCCCGCGGAGTTGCCCGCGGCGGTCGAGCGCGTGCAGGCGGAATCGAAGGACCTTCGAAAGCAGCTCAAGGGGCTCCAGGATCAGCTAGCCGTACACGAGGGGCACGCGCTCGCCTCGCGCGCCACGGAGATCGGCGACGTCGGTCTCGTCGTCGAAATCGTCGGGTGGGATGCGGCGGGGCTGAAGCCCTTGGCCGCCGCTGCGACCGCAGGTCGTCATCTGTGCGCGGCGCTGTTCTCAGCCGCTCCACCGATCTCCGTCGTGGTGGCCTGTTCGCCAGGCGTTGCCGTCGACGCGAACAAGGTGCTCCAGCAGCTCGTCAGTCAGTTCGGTGGACGAGGTGGCGGCAAACGCGAACTGGCGCAGGGTGGGGGGCTCACCGGGTCCGCTGAGGCCATGTCCTCCGCGGCCCGCGCGATCCTGATACGTGAGCTGGGCGTTGCGCCCCTCTGACGCGGATTGGTAAGGGCGGGAGCCAGGGCCCAGGCCTGATGGCTTCAGCACGGTCGATTGCGCGGTTGCCCCGGAGACCTGCGAATGTTTCCTATCGTCTCTTGATGGTGACGGTCATCTACAATGACCTCACCCGTATCACCTGGATCGAACGGCTCATGCGCTGGCGGTAAGCCCGCGAGAGGCGTTCGGCCTTGGTTAAGGAGAATGTCGTGAACACCGTCAAGACGGCTCTGCAGATTGGTTTGATGCTCTTCGTGGTTGGCGCGGCGCGTCCTGTGGCCGCGCAGAACATGACCAGCGTGGATGTCGAGCGCCTCCAGGATGCGATCACCGACGCGACTCGGGACGTCTCCTCCTTGCAGAGTCGCGACGCCGCCCTGGCGTCGCAGCTCCAGAAGGAGCTGGAGGGTCTGCACGACGAGAGCATTTACCTCAGGGTGAAGATGAGGAAGAACGAGGCGGTGCCGCGCACGGAGTACTTCGCGCTCCGCGACCAGATCGACACCGTGCGGTCGCGTGCGCGTCGTGAAGGCCCGTCGGCCGCGAGCCCACCGGCCGCCCCTGCCGCTCGCCCGGCCGCATCGTCCATGGACGTGCCCGTCGGCACCGAGCTCGACGTGCGACTCACCGGGTCGCTCAGCTCTAGCACTGCCTTGGTCGAGGATCGCGTCGAGGCCACGACGCTCGTGGACGTGCAGTCCGGGGCGCGCACGATCGTGCCGGCCGGGTCGGTCTTGCGCGGCCTCGTGAGCTCGGTGACCAGAGCCACTCGTGTGGAGCGCAAAGGGGCGCTGACGCTGGTGTTCGATCAGGTGACGATCGGCGGGCGCGCCTATCCCATCCGCGCCACCGTGACGCAGGCGCTCGAGAGCGCAGGCGTCCGCGGAGAGGCCTCGAAGATCGGCGCGGGTGCTGGCGTGGGTGCGATTATTGGAGGCATCCTCGGCGGCTTCAAGGGTGCGATGGCCGGCATCCTCATTGGCGGCGGTGGCACCATCGCCGCGACCGACGGCAAGGACGTCGAGTTGGCCGCGGGCACCGTCCTGCGCATCCGCCTCGATTCCGGCCTCGACCTCCGCTAAGCCCAGCCGCGGCGTCTTCATCGAGGCTCGGCGTCAGCCGATCAGGCCTTCACGACTCTGCAGGCGAAACATTTGTAGGCCTGTTGTCCCGAGAGATTGTCGAAGTAGCGATCGTCGACCAGGGTGTTTGCCGACTCGTAGAGCGGCAAGCCAATCTCCTCGCCCAGCGTCTGATTCGGGCCAAACAGGTTGGGCACAAAAATCGTGTCGGGGCGAATGCCGTCAAACAGCAAGGCCGTTGCACTCACGGTGCCGCGCGGACTCTCGACTCGAATGAGGTCGCCGTTGACGATGCCTGCGGCGGCGGCCGTCTGCGGATGCAATTGCACCAGTCGGATTCCGTTCAACTGCTTGCCGGTGGGCGTCCATTGGGTGATCGTCGCGAAATGCACGACGCTTGGACGGCCGATCATGCCGACGAGCGGAAAGCCCGCCGGGCGCGGCACCGTGGTCGGGATGACGGCTTTGGGCGTGAGCGACCCCGGGTTGATGGGATTGTCCACGAGCTCGTCGAGATGCCGGACCGACGGCAAGTTGCCCGTCGCCTCGGGATGCGAATAGAACGGCGGGAGCGCGTGATGCCCGACTGGCGTCAGCTTCGCCTCCAGTTCGGGAGTGTAGATTTCGACTTTGCCACTGGGCGTGAGGAAACGCTTGCCGGGATGTCCCAGGGCCTCGGCAACGGACTGCCATGACGGGTGATCGAGATACAACGTGCTGACGCCCGCATGATCGGCGCTCGGGCACGGCCACCGAAGCGGTACAGCGCTCTGCGCCATGCGGGCCGAGGTCATGCCGGCCACACCCGGTGTGTGCTTCGCAAACACGTCGTCCCAGAGGTGGCGATAGTCCTTCCACTCGTCGCGAAGGTTGTCGGTCCAGTACTCGGGCGGATTCTTGCGATCGAGGGCGGCCATCTTCTTCGCCAAGTCGATCCAGATGTGAATATCGGGTCGCGACTCACCCACCACGGGCACGGCCTTGTTGCACCAGCGAATGGCCCGGTCATCCCGACGCATGTAGATGGTGTCCATCTCGAGGACGCTCGGCACCGGCAGGATGTAATCCGCGTAGTACGCCGGCTCCTCCATGAACAGGCCCGGGTAGACGAGAAATTCGAGCTGCTCGTAGGCACGTCTCACGCGGGCACTGTTCGCGCTGTCGACGATCGGGTTCCCTTCCATGAAGACCGCGCGAAGTTTGTATGGCCTGGAGTCGAGGATCGACGTCGCAAACCAATCGGGCCCGACCGGAAGCGCTGTTGGCTTCGTCGGGAGCGCTCCGCTGACTGGGGGCAGGTTGAGTCCGCCAGGCCAGGTGTTATGCATGAAGTTGCAGCCACCGCCCGGCTGGCCGATGTTGCCGGTGATTGCAGACAGGAACGCCAGGGCCCGGTAGGTGTGAAAACTATTGAGCTGATGCGAGACGCCGGCGTTGCAGAAGATCGAGGCCGGCCTTGCCGCGGCGAAGCTCTCGGCCAGTGCACGAATGGTCTGCGCGGGAATGGTCGTCATGCCTTCCGCCCACTCGGGACTGAACCCCTGCGCCTTCACGTGCGCGCGAAGCTCGTCGAACCCGAGCACCCACTGTGCGACAAACGCCTTGTCGTACAACTCCTTGTCGAGGATGTGGGCGATCATGCCGTAGGCCAACGCCATGTCGGTGTGCGGTCGGATCGCAAGATGTTGATCCGCGTAGGCGCTGGTGGGGGTCTGCCGAGGATCCACGACCACGAGCTTTGCCCCCGTCTCTTCACGGGCGCGTAACAGGTACTCGAAGGTCACCGGGTGGGTCTCCGCCTGGTTCGTGCCGAGAAACAGGAAGAACTTCGAACTGCCCAGATCCTCCTTCCCGGTCGAGCCATCGACGCCGTATCCGTTGGTGAAGTTGCCGAGGCCAAAGGTCCACGCGAGCGCATTGCCACCAGCGTCGTTACAGACCGGACCGACGTCGGTCGCGTTCGGTGAACCGTACAAGTCGAAGAACCGGCCGATGATGGATCCGGTGCCGCGCGGCAGCCGCCCGGACGTCTTGTTGGCAATCGCCTGAGGTCCGGTGGTGTCGCGGATCTCAATCAACTTCCTGGCGATGCCATCGAGGGCGGCATCCCACGTCACCGGCTCGAACACCGACGCGGGATCACCCTTCTTCCCGCGGACGCGCTTCAACGGCGTCTTGATGCGGCGCGGGTTGTACACCAGCTCCGTCATCATCGGCCCCTTGACGCACAGATTGCCCGCCTGCACGGGGTCGTTCAGTTCGCCCTTGATGCCGATCACGCGGCCGCTCTTCTTCAGCACCGTGATGCCGCACAGCGAATTGCAGAACTGACACGCGGAACGGACGGTCTCGTCAGGTTCCAATGCGCCGGATTGCTTGGTCAGGTCGTACGCAATCAGCCGCGGTGTCGTGGACGGAGTCTCCGTGGGTGCGCTGCCAGTGCTGCAGCCGACGACACCGAGTCCGATGGCCGGTGCCGACTTCAGGAAGAAACGGCGGCCGCGGTTGACTGTGCGGTCTTGATCGTTGGCCATCTGAACGCTCCATCTATGTGAAACGGGGCGACTCGTGACTCGTCGCCTTTGACGCCGTCCCAGCCCACCTGCGTGGTCACCTCCGGCAAGAATAGCGCACCAACGGCGGTGGCGCCGGCGAGCACGAGAACGGGTCTTCTGTTGCCCCGGAGACCCTGCTAGTGTTTCCTATTGTCCCAATGCGGGAATCAAAGATTCATCGAGTCCTTGTCACATGTCTGTGCCTCGCAGTTCTCTGTAGAAACCCGGGTTCCGCCCGCGCGCAGGAACCAACGGCGTCCGCGGTTCTCGTCATTGAGGAGGCGATTCGACTCGATGGACGACTCGACGAGCCGTTCTGGAGGCAGGCCGCTCCGATCCTCCTGACGCAACAAGCGCCCAAGGCGGGCGAAGCCACTCCATTCGAAACCACGGTGCGGATCGTCGCAAACCAGGAGAACCTCTACTTCGCATTCGAGTGCCTCGATCCCGACCCGCGCCAGCTGGCGGTGCACACGATGCAGCGCGACGGCGACGTGGCGGGCGACGATTTCGTGTCGATCGCGCTCGACACGTATGGGGACCGTCGGACCGGCTATTTCTTCCGCGTGAACGCCTCCGGTGCCCGCGTCGATGGGCTCATCGCCGGCCCTGAAGATCCGAGCTTGGACTGGGATGGCATCTGGGATGCGCGCACGCACCGGGCCGCCGACCGGTGGACGATCGAAGTCGCGATCCCGACGCGCTCGCTGAACTTCACGCGCGGCCTTGACGCCTGGGGCGCGAATTTCGAGCGCAACATCGCCCGTGTCCAGACCGTGCTGCGCTGGACGTCGCCCACTCTGGATTCGTTCTTCTACGATCTCTCGCGTGCCGGCACCGTGACGGGGTTGGCGGAGTTGAAGCAGGGACTCGGCCTCGAGTTCAGCCCCTATACGACAGGCCGCACCCGCAACGACTTCTCGGTGGGAGACCGCGACTTCCTGGGCGCGGTCGGCGGCGATTTTTCCTACCGGGTCACGTCACAGCTCGCTGCGGTGGTCACGGCCAACACCGACTTTGCCGAGACCGAAGTGGATACGCGGCAGCTCAACCTCACCCGATTCGAGCTGTTCTTTCCCGAACGGCGGACGTTCTTCCTCGAGGGGTCGAATCAGTACCAGTTCGGCCTCGGCCTGGAGGACAAGTTCCTGCCGTTCTTCTCCCGGCGCATTGGTCTCATCGACGGCGAACAAGTCCCGATCGACGTGGGCGTGAAGTTGAACGGCCGGGTCGGCCGATGGAACCTCGGTGTGCTCGACGTGCGAACCCGAGACACGACGCTCGCATCAGGAGAAGGCGTGCGAGGCACGAACCTGTTCGTGGGACGAACGTCGGTCGATCTCACCGAGAAGTTGCGTGTGGGATCAATCGTGACCGATGGCAGCCCCGACGGCGTCGAGCGCAACACGCTGGCTGGGTTCGACGCGGTGTATCGAACCTCGGAATTCTTTGGCGACAAGAACTTCTTCGTCGGGATTTGGGGGGCGGCGACAACTCGTCCTGCCGGCAGCGGCAGTGGCAACCGCGCGGGCTACGGCATCAAGGTGGACTATCCCAACGACCGATGGGATTGCTTCGCCTCTTTCCACCAGTTCGGCGAATCACTGGATCCTGCGCTCGGCTTCATCCCCAGGCCCGGCATCCACCGCACGGACTGGGCGTGCGAGTTCCGCCCCCGTCCTCGCAAGGATGGACCGTTCGGCTGGGTGCGGCAGCAGTTCATGGACCACCGTTTCTATCGGATCACCAACCACCAGGGATTGGTGGAGTCGCAGCGCTTCTCATGGGTACCCGTCAACGTCCAAATGGAGTCGGGTGACCGGTTCTCCTTCACCTGGCTTCCGACGCTGGAGAACCTCCCAGTGCCGTTCGAGATCGCCGACGACGTGACACTGCCCGTCGGGCGGTACCGCTTCGACCGTCTGATCGGCGAGTTCCAGACCAGCCCCAACCGGCGTGCGCAATTCGGCAACACCAGCGGATTTGGCTCCTTCTACAGCGGCAGGCTGTATCAGCAATCGAACTACATTCGCTACACCAGCGCCAACGGCGGCTGGCAAGCAGGCGTCAGCGTGGAGCAGAACTTCGGACAACTCCCGGAAGGGCACTTCGTGCAGCGGCTATGGCAGGTCAACACGACGTATGCCGTGAACAGCTACACGTCGCTGACCAGCTTCCTGCAGTTCGACTCGGTATCTCAGACCGTCGGCAACAATCTCCGACTCCGCTGGACGATCAGGCCCGGCAATGATCTCTTCATCGTGTGGAACCGCGGATGGAAGCGGTTGGACTTGAGTCCTTCCGAACGTGTTCTATCTCCGGATACGGAACTACTCGCCGTGAAATTCCGGTGGACGTTCCGGGCCTGAGCCGGGTTCACCACATTGATGCGCACATTGTCGGGAGGCTGCTTCGACGTCGAGCCGCCTGGGCGCCAGAACAGGCTTAGTCCTTCTTCTTGCGCAGATGTCCGTAAAGGAGCTCCTCGGAGAACTCCACGCAGCGGAAGTCGAGAAGCTGCATGCCCTTGTCGAGCCGTCGGTACAGCGGCATCTCGATCTTCCAGGGACGGGTGAAGATCTTCGGATCGTCGATCGTCGCCTCGTACCAGAGCGAGTCTCGGCTGGTCGGCGTATAGCGCTCCGTCACGTGCAGCGCGTCGCTGTGGTAATTGCCGGCGCGATCGAACCATGTCTTGTCGATCTGGCTCTTCACGTCCACGACCAGCGTATCCCCTTCCCAGCGGCCGACCGACTGCCCCATCCACGTATCGACGGGACTCTCGGGCTGTTTGGAGAAGTGGATGGTGCGGTTGCTGCTCGCGTACTCGTAGACGATCATGATCTGGTTCGTGCTCTGCACGATCTGAAACGGGTACGGCAGGTAGGTCGCGCGCGGCACCCCCGGCATGTAGCACTTCGCTTCGGGGTCGGCCGTCATCCGGTTCTCGAAGTTCTCCAGCTTCTGGGCGCGCGCCTCGGGCTTGTACGGAATCTCGCCGCCGACGACCACGCCGAGACCGGCTGGCTCGGCGGCCTTCGCGCCGAGTTCGGGCAGCCCGGCCCGTGCGGGATGCGCCTGGAGATCCCAGTTCGCCGTGTTCATCGTCTGCCAGATGCCGCTCAGGTTCGGCTTGCCATCTCTGGTCCGCAGTGCCTTGTACGCCGCCTCCTGTCCAGAGAGTGGCGCCCCCAGGAGCCACGCGGCCACTCCGGCAGAGGCGCAGGCGAACGTCGTGCGCTTCCAGCGCGGTCGCGTCACTGGCGCTTCCCCGATTCGGCGGCGGCCTTCTTCTCCGCGGCGCGCGCGCCGCTCAGCATGTTGAACAGGCCGTAGTTCCCCTCGTGGCAGGCGTACTCAAAGACCTGCGCCTGCTGGGCGTCCTTGTCCCAGAACGACCGCGCCGTCCACGACCGCGTCCACACCGTAGGATCGTCCACGGTCACTTCGTATTTGATCTGGGTCGGCGAGATACGCGTGAAGCGCTCAACCAGATGCAGCGTATCGCCGGACCCTCGAAAGTTCGTCTTGTCGGTGAAGTTGGTGACGTCGACGACCAGTGTCTGGCCTTCCCATCGGCCGCGGGAGTCGCCCATCATCTGGCGCACCGGTGAATGTGGGCGGCCGTCGAGCGGAATGATGCGGCTCTCGTGGATCATCTCGTAGAGGATCGCGACGTAGCCCGGCCCCTGCACGATTTGATAGTTGTTGTTGTAGAACAACTGCAGATTCACGTCGGGCAGCGCGCGCGTGATGCAGCGCTCGTAGTTGCTGAAGTCCTCGGGGCCGTTCCACGGCCCGTTGCCCCAGCTCCCCTGGCGGCCGAGACCCTTCCGCGCATCGTCCCGACGCTTCGCCTCAGGGGTGATCGGGGGAATCTTCCCGTCCGGCGGATCGACGACGATTGACGTCCGGAGCGAGACGTTGTTGTTCCAGTACTCGTACCAGTGCCCGGGACCTGCCCCCGTGCCGATGCCGCCGACATTGTCGACGTTGTCCTCACGGTTCTTGTTGCGCTCCGCCAGCACCCGCCCGACCTCGTCTTTGTTGAGGTACTCGCGCGTGCCGAACTCGGCGGGCCGCTCGAATGGCACGTTGATCTCGTGCGAGTTCGACCAGACACCCTGGAGATCCGGATCGCCCCAGGACGTGCTGGGAACGGTCCAGGGCTTCTTCGATTGTGCGAGAGCCACGACCGACGCGACGGTGAGCAGACCGAAGACGAGCGCTGCGGACCAACGAGCGCATCGAACCATCATGCAACCTCCCTCGGTCTTTACCCAGAACGAGTGCCGTGGATGTGCTCCCTACCTGCGCTCGTTCGAGAATCAGCTCCGGTTCTGTTCCGACTCCCGATGGTGTGCGGATTCTACATCCCGCCGGCGCCTTTTCCTTGAGAGGATTGAGCCATGGGGACAACCGGGACGGTATTCACCGGAGGGCACAGATTTCCCACATTCCGTTGCGCCTCGGGCGTATGCTTTCGGCGGCCCGAAACCGGGCCCGGACGCCTTGGCTTGAAGGGGGGACCAATGAGCACGCGCGCAGACAGACGATGGCGGTGGATGGTGGCGGCCGTTGGAGTGGCCGCGTCGTTCGTCTACGTTACCGCCCAGCAGCCCGGTACTCCCGCACAGATCCCGCTCGATCCAGACGACATCGGCGGCGTGGTGCGCAGTGCGAAAGGTCCCGAGGCCGGTGTGTGGGTCATCGCCGAAACCACGGAGCTGCCAACGCGCCTGATCAAGTCGGTAGTCACCGACGATCAGGGACGCTACGTCATTCCAGATCTGCCGAAGGCCAACTACCAGGTCTTCGTCAGAGGGTACGGCCTCGTGGATTCGCAGAAGGTGAAGGGCGCGCCGGGCCAGCGTCTCGATCACACCGCGGTCGTGGCTCCCGACGGCAAGACGGCGGCGCAATACTACCCGGCGGCATACTGGCTCGCACTCATGGACATCAAGAAAGGCGACGTCCCCGAGCAGGAGGCGATCTCCCTCGTCAAGGAGTGCCTGCAGTGCCACGCCATCGGCACCCCGGGGACGCGGACGATCCCAACGACGCTCGGCACGTTCTCGTCGAGTCTCGAGGCGTGGGAGCGACGCGTGAAGGTCGGACAATTCGGACAGATGATGTCCGCTACCTTTGGCCGCCTCGGCGCGCAGCGACAGATGTTCGCCGACTGGACCGACAAGGTCGCCGCAGGGGCCTATCCGATGAAGGCGCCCCCGCGTCCTGCGGGCCTCGAGCGGAACGCCGTCATTACACAGTGGGATTGGGCGTGGGCGAACGGCACGCGCGCTGACGCGGTGGCCACCAGCGAAACCGATCCGAGCGTCAACGCAAACGGCCCTGTCTACGGGGTCTACACCGTCGGCGGCAGGCTCGCCGTCATGAATCCGAAGGACAACTCGGCTAGCGACGTGATGCTCGGCGCCTCCCAGGCCGAAACGGCAAACCTCCGCAGCCTGGCGATGGATGAACAGGGCCGCGTGTGGGTCACGGCCGCCAATCCACCCAATACGCCGCGGCCCGCGTTCTGCGACGCAGAAGCTAACCCTTACGCGAAGTACTTCCCCGTAAAGGGCCAGACCAAGCAGGTGGTGATGTACGACCCGAAGACCAAGCAGGTCACCAAGATTCCGACCTGCGTCGGCGTCGACCACAACCACCTCGGGAAGGAAGCCGACAAGCCGATGTACTTCGGCACCAACGGCGTCGTCTACTGGGTCAGCACGGCGACATGGGACAAGACGCACGACGCGGCAGCGTCGCAGGGCTGGTGCCCGTCGGTCATCGACGCCAACCGCGACGGCAAGATCACCGAGTGGACCGAACCTGACCAGCCGCTCGATCCGAAGAAGGATCGGCGCATCGCGCTGTCGTGCTACTCGATCGCGGTGAGCCCGGTCGACGGCAGCCTGTGGTGCTCGGGCATCGGCGCCAATGACAACCAGCTCGTACGCATCGAGCGTGGGCCGAGCCCACCGCAAAGCTGCAAAGCCGAGGTCTATCGCCCGCCGACGAGCATGAACCCGGCGTTCAAGACGGGCGGCACCTCGATCGACGAGAACGGTGTGGCGTGGGTCGGCTGGCGAGGCACCGATCAGGTCATGAGCTTCGATCGCCGGAAATGCAAGACGACCACATCGTCCTCCGACAAGGGCGATTCATGCCCCGAGGGCTGGACGGCGCAGCAGATGGAGCGCCCGACGTTCACGGGCACGTCATTCCCGTCGCAGGCCGAGATGATGTACCTGTCGCACGTGGATCGGCACAACACCATGGGCCAAGGCAAGGACGTGCTCGTGAGCGGCACGGTGAACAGCGACTCACTCCAGCTCTTCGTGCCGAAAACGAAGAAGTTCCATGACATCGTCGTTCCCTATCCGATGGGGTTCTTCTCCCGGTCGTCGCAGGGGCGAATCGACGATCCCACGACCGGTTGGAAAGGCCGCGGTCTGTGGTCAAATACGTCCAGCTACACCCCGCACCACATGGAAGGCGGGCGAGGTACCTTGCCGAAGGTGATCAAGGTGCAGATGCGCCCTGATCCACTGGCCAAGTAGCGGCGGGTGGGCAGCCCGCGCGCAGACCGTGCGCGGGTTGTCGACGAATGCTCCGCGCAGCGATCACCAAGGCGATGACGCAATAGCGCATCGCCACCCGCCCTATTTTGTGATCTCGCACTCTCCGTAGTACTGCTCAGGGCGCGAGGTGAACCCCGGTAGCTGGACAGTCGTAAACTCGTGCCGCGTATGCACCGCCATCAGCACGTTCGGCCGCACTTCGTGAGAAAAGATCGTGGTGGAGTAGAGCGGCCCCTCCCGAAACGACTGCACGAAGTGCAACGTGCCGTTCGAGAGGCGCACGATGATGTCCGCCGGGCCGAAAGCGCCGACCACGCTGGCCGACCCCTCATCGGAGTCGATGTCCTCGAATCCGATGGTCAGCTCGGCCGGCTTGATTTCGCCCACGGCGGAGCCATCCTTCCAGTTGCCCGTCGTCACAGTCGAGAAGGTGCATTTCAGCGCCTTGGCCGCGGCAACCTTGTTGGCGACGCGGGACTGCGCCCCGGCGCTGGCGCCCCCTAGGGCCACAGCCGTCGCCAGGGAGAGTGCGGACATGACACGGATCGTTCGCCTCATGACTCGTCCTTGCCCAAACGGCAAACTGCCGTCGCAGTTGAAACAGCTGTTCCCGGTTGCCACGTCGTTTTCACCGAAGGAGCCGGCGCCACAGCATTTCAAAGCCTACATTACCCATGCGGGTGGTGCGCCCCCAGGCCAGCACGAGTTGACCACTCGAGGGTCGATTCACGCGCCATGAAGCTGCCGGTTTAGTTTGACCCGCCGGGATCGTTTCGCTAGCATGCCCGGCCATGCCACATACGCACTCCCGGCTCCGTGTCGCGTTGCTCTTTGCGGTCGCCGGTGCGTTGGCCCTGCCCTGGGCCGTCTCTACGCAGACGCTCCCCCGACCAGCCGCGGCCCCTGCCGCGGGCGTTCAACTTCCTGCGATCGATGCGGACGATATCGGCGGCGTCGTGGCCAGCGACAAGGGGCCAGAAGCCGGGGTGTGGGTAATTGCCGAGACGACCGACCTGCCAACCCGCTTCATTCGCATCGTCGTCACCGACGAACAGGGCCGCTACGTCGTGCCCGATCTGCCGGGCGCAACCTACCGGGTGTGGGTGCGCGGCTACGGGCTGGTCGATTCGGCACCCGTCGCGGGGAAGGTGGGGCAGCGGCTGAACCTCACCGCCACCCCCGCGGCGTCGCCGAACGAGGCTGCGGCGATCTATCCGGCCTCGTACTGGCTGTCGATGATGCGCACGCCGACCACCGGGCCCATCGGTCAGGCCGATCTGACGCGAACGATCAAGACCTGTATGGCGTGCCACCAGATCGGCGACAAGGCGACGCGCGAGCTGCCATCGTTTCTCCGCGACAAGTCGCACCTCGACGCCTGGGACGCACGCGTGAAGTTCGGGCCGTCTGGCCCGGGCATGTCGGCCCAGCTCCAGCGCATGGGCACGCAGCGGTCGATGCTCGCCGAGTGGACCGATCGCATCTCGCGCGGCGCCGTGCCCGATCACCAGCCGGCGCGGCCCCGGGGCGTCGAGCGCAACCTCGTCGTGACGATGTGGGACTGGGGCGGTGCGGCCACCTTCGCGCACGACGAAGCCGCTGGCGATAAACGCGATCCGCGCGTGAACGCCAACGGTCCGATCTGGGGCCCGAGCCAGTTCCACGACACGCTCATGTGGGTCGATCCCGTGAAGCACACGAGCGGCGAGACGAAGATCCCGACGACCGCCCCGCTCTCAGCTGGCGCGGCATCACCGCACTTTGGCAACGACGTGATCTGGCGCGCGGCGGCCGAACCGCGCAGCGCGGCCGTCGACGAGAAGGCCCGCGTCTGGATGGCCGCGCGTCATCGTCCGTCGGACCAGCAGCCCGCGTTCTGCAAGGACGGATCGGCGAACCGGTTCGCCAAGTACTACCCGCTCAACACGGGCGGGAAGCAGGTCTCGGTGTACGACCCGAAGACGATGAAGTTCACCCAGATCGATACGTGCTTCACCGCTGACCATAACGATCTCGACGAGCAGGGGCGCATCTACTTCGGGCAGAACAACGCCGTTGGCTGGATCGACACCAGGGCGGTCGACAAGCTGCCGGCCGGCGTCGTCACCGGCGCCGAGGCCGAGGCCGTGCAGGGTTGGTGTCCCGGCGTGGTTGACACGAGCGGCGACGGCGTCGTCACGGCCGGATGGACCGAACCGGCCGACCCGATCGATCCCAAGCGCGATCACCGCATTCAGTTCGGCTGCTATCAACCAGGCATCGCGCCGGATGGCAGCGTGTGGTGCGGGCCCGGCGGCGAGACGGACAACCGGATCGTGCGCGTCGAGGTCGGGAACAACCCGCCGCAGACCTGCAAGGCCGAGGTGTACCAGGTGCCACCGTTCCGCGACAGCCGCGGCGCGCGCGGGCTCGACGTCGATAGCAGCGGCGTTGTGTGGGTGAACATGACGGCCACCGACCAGTTCGCGCGCTTCGACCGCCGGAAGTGCAAGGTGCTGAACGGGCCGACCGCGATCGGCCAGCAGTGCCCCGAAGGCTGGAGCTTCTTCCAGATTCCTGGTCCGCCGTTTTCTGGTCCCGGGTCACCGGGCGGCGGTGCCGTCGGCCCACTCACAGGGCGCGGCACGGGGCGCACGACCGACATGATGTATCTCACGACGGTCGATCGTCACGATGTCCTCGGCTTGAACAACGGCAAGGACGTGCCGTTCACCGAGCTGGGGAACAGCGACGCGCTCCTCGCGTACCTGCCCGAGTCGGACCAGATGGTCACGCTACGCGTGCCGTATCCGATGGGCTTCTTCGCCCGCTCCGTGCACGGCCGCATCGACGACCCGTCGATGGGATGGAAGGGACGAGGCCTCTGGTCCAGCTTCGCCAGCTACGCCGCCTGGCACGTCGAGGGCGGCGTGGGGACGAAAAGCAAGGTGGTGAAGTTCCAGATGCGGGAGACGCCCACCGACAAGTAGCGAAGCAAGTACGGTCGTGCGCTCGCGTCCAGCTCCGCACCCGGGGCGCGGCACCCGGATCTGCTTCTGTCAGATCGTCAGCAGCTCCAGCTTCCCCGTGCTGTCGCCCAGGTGATCGACCGCGTTCACGCCGAGCTTCTCAAGGATCGCCAGGTGCAGGTTCGACACCGGCGTGTCCGGCGAGTACTTGAGGTGACGCCCGCCCTTCAGCTGACCGCTAGCGCCGCCGATGAGCGTGAGCGGCAGGTTGTTTGGCGCGTGCCCGTTGCTGTTCGACATGCCGGCGCCGTACAGCACCAGCATGTGATCGAGGAGCGAGCCATCCCCATCGGGTGTGGCCTGGAGCTTCTTCAGATACTCCGAGAAGATCGTCGTGTGATAGAGGTTGATCTTCGACAGCAGTTCTACGCGCGCCGGGAGATCTTCGTGGTGTGACAGCGGGTGGTGCGCCTCGGGCACGCCGATCTCAGGATACGTGCGGCCCGTCAGCTCTCGTCCGATCATGAACGTGACGACGCGTGTCAGGTCGGCCTGATACGCGACCAGCTGCAGGTCGAACATGAGCCGGGCGTGCTCGATGAATGTGGACGGGATGCCCGCTGGCTGGTCGACCGCCGGCAGATCCTGATCACGCTGCTGCTCCGCCTTCTGGATGCGGCGCTCGATGTCCCGCACTGCGTCGAGATACTCCGACAGCTTCGAGCCGTCGCGCTGGCCGAGCGCGCTCTTCAGGTCGGACACCTTCTCGGTGATCGAGTCGAGGACGCTTCGATCTTCCGCCAGCCGCGCCATGCGCACGGCGGGATCGGTCGATTCGCTGTCGCCGAACATCCGCTCGAACACCGCGCGCGGATCGTTCTCGACCGGCAGCGGCGTCGTCGCGCTTCGCCACGAAATAGTGTTGGTGTAGGCGCAGCTGAAGCCGGCGTCGCACGATCCCGCGAAGTCGCGCGCGTCGAGGCCGAGCTCGAGCGACGTGAGCTGGGTTTCCCGGCCGAGCTCGCGTGCGGCGAGCTGGTCCATGGAGATGCCGGCTTCGATCTCGGAGTTCTGGCCGGCAATCGCCCGACGGCCCGGAAACCCGGTCATGAACTTCGTCGACGCGTGCGCGTGGTTCCCGCCGCCCTCGCTCCCCGGACGCTTCTGCGTCAGCCCAGACACCACCGTCAGCTTGTCGCGAAACGGCGCGAGCGGCTGCATCACCGGCGTGATCTCGAAATCCGTGCCGTCCTTCTTGGGCAGCCAGTAGTCCATGGCCATCCCGTTTGGGAGGTAGATGACGTTGAGCCGCTTGGCGGGCGCGGCAGCCGTCCGAGCCAGGGCCGTGAACGCGGGCACCATGGCATCGAGCAAGGGAAGTCCGAGCATCGCGCCGAGGCCTCGAAGAACCGTCCGACGGGGTAGCGCCCTCTTCGTGATCATCATGGTGTCCTACCTCTGTCCTTAGTTGGCCGCAGCGACCGTCGCCGCGGCAGGCGGTGCGGCCAACGTTCTCATCTGGAACGGCTCGCTCTTGACGATGCCGAGCACGACGGCCGACCAGCGAAAGTCGGCGCTCGCAGAGTCCCGCACGATCTTCCGGACCGAGGGGTAGTCGTAATACTGCACGCCTCGTCCGAGAGCGTAGGCGAGCAGCTTCTCGGTGACGGTTTCGACGAACTCCTGCTTGTGCGCGAGGATCATCCCGCGGAGGCCCTGCGGCCCCTCGAACGCCACGCCGCCGGGAAAGGTGCCCGACGAATCGATTGCGGACCCGCCTTCGGCGGTGGTGCGCCAGCTGCCGATCGCGTCGTAGTTCTCGAGCGCGAACCCCAGCGGGTCCATCGTTGCGTGACAGGTGGCGCAGACCGGATTCTTGCGATGCTGCTCGAGCCTCGCGCGCACCGTCGCGGGCCTCCCGCCCTCGCCCTTGTCGGGGAGCGTCGGGACATTCGGTGGTGGCGGCGGTGGTGGTGTGCCGAGGATGTTCTGCAGAATCCACTTGCCGCGCAGCACCGGTGAGGTCCGGTTTGGGTACGACGTGACGGTGAGCAGGCTGCCATGGGTGAGCAGGCCGCCGCGCTGCGGGTTGTTACCCAGCGCGACCCGCCGGAAGTGGTTGCCGTAGACGTTGCGCACGCCGTAGTGCCGCGCCAGTCGCTCGTTGAGGAACGTGTAGTCGGCCGTCAGCAGTTCGACGATGCTCCGATCGCTCTCGAGCTGCGAGGCGAAGAACAACTCGGTTTCGCGCTGAAAGGCCTCGCGGAGATTCTCGTCGAAGTCCGCGTAGATCTCGGCGTCGGGGGCGGCGCTCCGGATGTTGCGTAGCACCAGCCACTGGCCGGCGAAGTTGTCGACGAGGGAGTGCGCGCGAGGATCGGCCAACAGGCGCCGCACCTGCTGCTCGAGCACGCCCGGCGCACGCAGGCGCCCGCGTGCCGCCAGGTCGAGCAGCTGATCGTCGGGGATGCTGCTCCACAGGAAGAACGACAGGCGCGAGGCCAGGTCGAGATCGCTGATCCGATAGGCGGGGCCCTGGACCGGCGTGGAGGGCTCGCGCTCGATGCGGAAGATGAAGTCGGGATCGACCAGGATGCGTTCGATCCCACTCTGCACACCGGCGTCGAAGCTCCCATCGCGGGTCTTCGACTGGCGGCCGGCCCTGTAGAAGGCCATCGCGGTGTCGATGTCCTTCGGCGTCACCGGGCGGCGATAGGCGCGGCGCGCGATGGTCGACAGGATCTGCTTCGCACAGGCGTCCTCGCCCTTGGGCCTGGCTGGCGTGCAGACGAAAATCTGCTTGCGGCTCGGCGTACTGCCGACGCCAGTCGGGTTGTACGGCCCAGAGATCGTCACCGAATCGATCGAGGGCAGACCGTCTGGCGTTTCGTTGATCGCGAGTGAGAATGGGGTTGGATTCGGCTGCAGCACGCCTTCGGGTTCCCACATCTCGCGGCCGAAGGTGACGCCGATCACGTGCGTCCCGGCCTTCGCCGTGACGCGGCCCTCGAGGTGCTCGTCCGCACCGTGAATATAGGCCTCCCACTCCGGATCTCCGATGAGGTTGTTGCAGAAGCTCGCGGGCGCGGGCTTGCCCTTACCCTCGCCGCCGACCCGGAACGCCTTGATCTTGACGTCGTCGAGGCGTATCTCGAGGTCGTGCGGTTCACCGATGCCCCTGATGCAGTCGACGTACGTGCGCTGCAGGCGAATCTTGAACGTGTACTCGCCGTCGGAAGGGAACTGGTGGCGCACGGCCACACCGCCGCGCGAGCCGAACGGCAGGTCCTCGCTCATCCGATCGGTCTGAAAGAGGAGCGTGGGCAGCGTGTAGGTCTGGATGACGGGCGCGCTGGTTGATCGCCCGATGGCCAGTCGGCCCACCTTGCGCGCGGCCGACAGGTAGCGCTCGAGAAGTGCAGGCGACACCGACAGCACGTCGGCGATGTTGTCGAACCCATACCGATCCGCATCGTCGGCTGGCAGCACGGTGGCCGCGTCGATGTCGACGGCGAGCAGATCGCGCACGGCGTTCTGATATTCGGCGCGGTTCAGGCGATGGACGGCTTCGGTGCGCCCCGGGTTGGGGTTCGTCGCGGCCGCCTTGTCGATGCCGCGCTCAATCGCCTGAACGAAGCGCGCCGACGTGGCGGCGTCTGGCCGCGGGCGGCCGACTGGCGGCATGGCGTCCATGCGTAGCTTGCGCACGACCTTCTCCCACGTGTCGGCGTGCGCGCTCGGATTGGCCGGATCGACTTTCGTGAGCTCGAGGCCGCCAGAGCGCAGCTTCTCGTTGTGACAGGTGACGCAGTACTTGTCGAGGAGCTCGCGGGTCGGTGGTGCGGGTGCGGCGGATCGGAGAGTGGCGCTCGGAGGAGCCTGCGCCGCTCCCCGCGCTGACATCGACCCCTGCACAAAAAGGACCCCGACCAACAGGCAGGTCAGGGATCGAGGCGTGATTCGGACCCCAGGCATAGGATGAGTTCTCCACTAATACCGCCAGACTCCGCTCGGCGTAGTTTATGCGATTCCGGCGGCGCGCCTACTCGGAAGCTCCTAGTTTTCGAAGGACTTCAAGTGCCGGCGTCCGGTCGATCGGGCCACCCCGGAACGTCATCTGTGACGGCTCGTTCAGGCCGTAGCCGAGAGGCGTCTGGCCTTTGCGGTTCCTGACCTTCAGGCTGGCGCCCGCGTCGGCCAGCGCCTGGACGATGGTCGCGAAGCCACGATAAGCCGCCGCATGCAGCGCCGTGTTGCCGACCTTGTCGCGTGCGTCGACGTCGGCGCCCAACTCGAGGAGCGCCTTGATGGTGTCGAGGCTGCGCTGTTCGTTGGTGGCCACGGCCTCGACCACGGCCGGCGTGCCGTCCTTGTCAATCCGCACGCTGGCGCCCTTGGCGGCCAGCAGGCGCACGAGGTCGGCTCGTCCCTGACTGGCGGCGAGCCAGAGCGGCGTCGCGCCGATGCTGTAGGAGCTGATCGCGATGTCCGCGCTGACGCGGCGGGTCGGGCTGCCCCGCAGGATGTAGGCGTTCGGGTCGGCCCCGCGCGCGAGCAGCGACTTCACGAGTTCGGTGTCGCCACGCTGCACCGCGATGTGTAGGGCCCCGTAGCCGGCGTCCATCGCGTTGGGGTCCGCGCCCTTCTCGAGCAGTAACTCCGCGAAGGCACGGTGACCGCTGTGCGCGGCGATGACGAGCGCGCTCGTGCCGAGCGGGGCCTTGTCGTTCAGGTCGGCGCCGTTCTCGAGAAGGAGGCGCCCGGAGTCGACGTCGCCCATCCGTGCTGCGAAAAGGAGCGGCGTGTAACCGCCTTGTTCTACTTCGATGACGCCGCTGTAGTCCGCGTTGTTCGCCGTGTTGACGAGCGGACGCCTGGCGCGCGAGCGCGCGCCCACGCTCGCGCCCACTTCGAGGAGCGTCTTCACCACGTCGGGATGCTGCTGGGCCGAAGCCCACATGAGGGCAGTTTGTCCGCGGAGTGCTTCGCTGGCGTTGACGTTCGCGCGGTGGGCGACGAGGACCTTGACGACGTCACTGCGCCCGGAGCGCGCGGCGGTCATGAGCGGGGTTTCACCCGTCTTGAGCGCAGCGTTCGCGTCGGCGCCGGCGTTCAGTAGGCGTTCCGCCATGCGCATGCTGCCGTTCAGGCATGCGAGCCAGAGCGGCGTCGCGCCCAGGTCGTTGGTGGCCTTGACGTCGGCGCCCGCGGCGAGCAGGAGCTCGGCCATCTCGAGGTCGTCCCAGTGCGCCGCCCAGTGCAAGGCCGTCGCGCCGTCGCCCTGAGGGGCCCTGACATTCGCCCCGCCCTTGATGAGCGTGCGGACCCGCTCCTTGTTCTTCTGTCGCGCGGCCTCGACGATGGCCGGGGCGCCAGATGCGGCGCCAAGCGGCACCATCACGGCCACGGCGAGTGCCAACGCCCACACGACACACTTCGAGCGCATGCCGAGCCCTCCAGTTTTGTTCATGCGAACTCTAGCAGGGTTCGGGGTCCTGAGTACTGCGTTAAGAGGGACGGGTTGAGTGACTGGAGCCTGGGCTCAGGATGGGGGGCAGGTCGGTGGGGCCGGAGGGCGGAGCCGCACGTGTGCGCGACTCCGCCACCCTTGACTTAGAAATTCACCTGCACGCCGATTCGA
>JBEBGG010000241.1:0-4450 GCA_040081555.1 Vicinamibacterales bacterium | reverse complement strand
CTCATTGCTCAGTTGAACCAACAGCGGCTGCCGCCAGAGGCACCGGCGGAAACCTACAGCACGCCACGGCGACTGACGGTGCGCATTGCTCGTCTCGCCGAGCGTCAGTCAGACCTCGAAGAGCTCATCACCGGGCCACCCGTGTCGGCCGCATTCAAGCCGGACGGCACGCCAACGCCCGCCGCGGCCGGCTTTGCCGCGAAGAACGGGACCGATGTTGGCTCTCTCGAGCAGGTCCAGACCGCCAAGGGCACCTACCTGGCGTTTCGGTTGAAGCAACGCGGCAAGACGGCGGTGGACGTGTTGCCGGATGTCCTTGGCGGTACGCTGCGCGGCCTCAGCTTTCCGAAGTTCATGCATTGGGACGCCATGCTCGAGGATGGCAAGGGGCATTTGCCGTTTGGCCGTCCCATTCGGTGGTTACTCTTTACCTACGGCGGACGTGTCGTGCCGTTCACCGTCGCGCGCACACCCGGTGCCGCCGGCGGTCTGGTGCAGGACGTCTCGACAGGTGCCGCCACCTACGGACATCGGTTCCTCACAACGAGTGGTCGCGCCGGTCGCGCGATCAAGGTCCGCTCCTTCGACGAATACAAGACCAAGCTGCTCGAGAACTTCGTGATCCTCGAGCGCGGCGAGCGCCAGAACAAGATTGCACGCGAGCTCGACGTCAAGGCCCAGCGTCTTCAGGGACGCGTCAGCCGCAGCGTGCGTGCCGAGTCGGCGCTGCTGCAGGAAGTGCCGGACCTGGTGGAGTATCCCTCGGTCATTGCCGGCACCTTCGCTCACGAGTTCCTCGAGCTACCAGAAGAGGTGCTGACGACCACGCTGATTCATCATCAGCACTACTTCCCAGTGGAAGGCGAAGACGGCAAGCTGAAGAACGCATTTCTTGCCGTCACCAATACGGATCCTGGCAACGAGAAGGTGATTGCGCGCAATGCCGAACGCGTGGTGACGGCGCGGTTGCGCGATGCGCGGTTCTTCTACGCGAGCGATCGGAAGACGACGCTCGAGTCGCGCCTCGAGCGGCTGGACACGTTGCTGTTCCACAAGAAGCTGGGCAGCTATCGCGCCAAGACCGAACGCATCGAAACCCTGGCGCGCACGATTGCGGGGCAGTATCTGAAGTTGCCGCCGGCCTCCGTCGAGCATGCGGCGCTGGCGGCGCGGCTCTCCAAGGTGGATCTCACCACTGACATGGTGCGCGAGTTCACGGAGTTGCAGGGAAAAATGGGCGGCATCTACGCCCGCGAGGAAGGCTTGCCGGAGGAGGTCTCGAAGGCGATCTACTACCAGTACCTACCGCTTGGCGTGGAGGTCGATGCGCCACCGACCGCCGCGCAGCTGGGCAGAGCCTCGTCCACCTGGGTGGCGGTATCCCTCGCCGACAAGCTGGACACCATCGCCGGGCTCTTTGCGGCGGGGGAGCGACCGACGGGTTCGCGCGATCCGTACGGACTTCGTCGCGCCGCACAGGGTGTGGTCAAGATTCTGGTCGACCTGCCGGAGCACATCGATCTGGCGTCAGTGGTGATCGACGCCTTCGCGCTGCATCACGCTCAACCCGATGCGGCCGTCACCGAATTCCTCTGGGAGCGGGCCGCGCACCTGTTTGAACGGCGCGGCGCGAGAGCGGATGAAATCCGCGTTGTCGCCGCGCGTGGCACGAGCTGGTCGGAGTTGGTGGACACGCATCGGCGGCTTGACGGCGTCGCGAAAGCGCGCGGCTCCGAGCGTTTCCTGGCGCTTGCCTCACTCTTCAAGCGGGTGAAGAACATCACCAAGGGCGTCGAGGATCGCGGGCGAGATCTCCACGACATCAGGGCGGCGCTGTGCGAGCCGGCCGAACTCGCGTTGGTCGACGCGATGATCGCGCGATGGCCGGCGCTCGAGGCAGCCTTGACGCTTGGCCACTACGGTGAAGCCGTGCAGACCCTGGCCGATCTCCAGCCAGCGGTCGACCAGTTCTTCAAGGACGTCCTCGTCATGGCCGACGATGTTTCGCTGAGGGAGGCGCGATTGGCGCTCCTTGCCAGACTGCGTAGCGCCGTGCTGAATCGTATCGGCGACATCTCTGAACTGGCCGTGGACGAGGCCAGGGCCTAGCGCCGAGCGCCCAAAGCCGTGAAGGATTCGTTCGCCTCGCTGATACAATAGCCGGTCGCAGCGGGCCGTGGAGGCTCGCCACAACAACCAGGGTTGGAGCCCAATGTCGATGGCCAAGAAGGTGCGCTACGTCTATTTCTTCGGCAACGGTAAGGCGGACGGTAATCGGACGATGAAGGACACGCTCGGGGGCAAGGGCTCCGGCCTTGCCGAGATGACCAACGCTGGTCTCCCAGTGCCGCCAGGTTTCACCATCTCCACCGACGTCTGCTCGATCTACTACAAGGAAAAGGCGAAGATCCCTCCGGCCATCAACGCAGAGATTGCCGAGCATCTGAAAAAACTGGAGAAGGCCGCCGGCGCGAAGCTCGGCTCCAGTGACAACCCGCTCCTGGTCTCGGTTCGCTCTGGTGCCAAGTTCTCGATGCCCGGGATGATGGACACAATCCTGAACCTCGGTCTGAACGATGTCGCGGTCGAAGGGCTCAAGCGACGAACCAACAACGGCCGCTTCGCCTTTGACAGCTACCGCCGCTTCATGCAGATGTTCGGCAACGTCGTCCTTGAGATTCCGAAGGATGCGTTCGAGCATGAACTCGAAGCCGTCAAGAAGTTGCGCAATGTCAAGCTCGACACCGAGTTGGACGAGCAGGCGCTCAGAGACATCGTCGAACGCTACAAGCAGCTGGTGCGCAAGCGTTCTGGCCGCCCCTTCCCGCAAGAGCCGGCCGATCAGCTGATGATGGCGCGCGACGCGGTGTTTCGCTCGTGGATGAATCCGCGTGCGCAGGAATACCGACGCATCTACGACATTCCGGACCATATCGGGACCGCGGTCAACGTGCAAGCGATGGTGTTTGGTAACACCGGCGATCGCTCGGGCACGGGAGTGGGCTTCACTCGCAACCCGGCGACGGGCGCTCACGAGTTCTACGGCGAGTTCCTGCTGAACGCGCAGGGCGAGGATGTGGTGGCCGGCATTCGCACACCGCAACCAATCCGTGAACTCGAGCAGGTAATGCCCAAGGCGTACGCGCAACTGCGTACGATCACGACGCGGCTCGAGAAGCACTACAAGGACATTCAGGACTTCGAGTTCACGATCCAGGACGAGCGCCTGTACATGCTGCAGACCCGGAGCGGCAAGCGCACCGGTTACGCCGCCGTCATGATCGCGACCGACCTGGTGGCCGAGCGTCTGATCACGCCCAAGGAAGCCGTACTCCTAGTCGATCCGGAGTCGCTCAGCCAGTTGCTTGCGCCTGGGTTCGATCCGGTTGAATGGAGGAAGCTGCCGGTCGCGACCAGAGGGTTGCCCGCTTCACCGGGGGCCGCCAGTGGCCAGGTGGTGTTCTCGTCAGACGTGGCAGTGGATTGGGCCAGCCGCGGCAAGCAGGTGATTCTGGTCCGCCGAGAGACCGTGCCGGACGATATCCACGGCATGTTCGTCTCGCAGGGCATTCTCACGGCGACCGGCGGTATGACCTCGCACGCGGCGGTGGTGGGCCGCCAGATGGGCAAACCGTCGATCGTCGGGGCTGGCGAACTCGAGATCAACGAACACGCGAAGCAGTTCTCGGTGGGCGCCTTGACGGTGAAAGAAGGCGACTACATTTCGTTTGACGGCCTCATGGGTGAGGTGAAGGTCGCGCGCGTGGCCTCCAAGCCGAGCGAGATTCTTCAGGTGATCGAGGGAACGCTGCCGGCCAAGAAGTCCGAGATCTACCAGCGCTTCGCCAAGCTGCTCGGCTGGGCCGACAAGTATCGCCGCATGACCATCCGCGCAAATGCCGACCTGCCGGACCAAGCCGATATCGCCTATGCATTCGGCGCTCGGGGGATTGGTCTGTGCCGCACCGAGCACATGTTCTTCGGCGAGGGGCGCATCCCAATCGTGCAGGAGATGATCCTTGCCGACAACGAGCGCGACCGTCGCGCGGCGCTCGACAAGCTGCTGCCCTTGCAGCGCCAGGACTTCTACGGCATTTTCAAGTCGATGCACGGCTCGCCTGTCACCATCCGGACCATTGATCCACCGCTCCACGAATTCCTTCCCAAGAGGGAAGAGCTGATGGTCGAAATTGCGCGGCTCGAGTGCGCGCACAAGGAAGGCAAGCAACTCAACGAGAAGCGTCAACTGCTGCAGCGCGTCGAGCAACTTCACGAGTTCAACCCGATGCTTGGCCACCGTGGCGTGCGTCTCGGAATCACCTATCCGGAGATTACCGAGATGCAGACGCGGGCCATCATGGAAGCAGCGTGTCAGCTGGCCAAAGAGGGATTCAAGGTCGTTCCAGAGATCATGATTCCGCTGGTCGGCCACGTGAAGGAACTGCGCGAC
>JBEBGG010000082.1:0-16208 GCA_040081555.1 Vicinamibacterales bacterium | reverse complement strand
GAATCGACTCGCCCGTGGCCTGACGCTGCCAGCCAACGAACGTCGTGCCGTCGTAGGCGACCGTCAGCTTGAAATGATTCACGCTCGGACTTCGCTCAGGGCTGGCCTTACGCAGGCGTGGGCCGCGACCCAGGCTTCACGACCGGCACCCCACTCGCGCACAGGGGACACGCGTCCGGCTGATAGGCCGTGACCTCAACCGGTAGCAGCGTTTCAAACGGGACTTCAAACGAGGCGGCACCACCACTGCGATCGACGATTGACGCGGCGCCGACGATCTGTGCCCCAGCGGCCCGAGCCACCTCCATGGTCTCTCGCGTCGACCCCCCGGTTGTCAGCACGTCTTCGACAACAAGCACACGATCTTGTGGGCTGAGGGTGAAGCCTCGACGCAGCGTCAGCACCCCGTCGACGCGTTCGGCAAACAGCGCACGGACACCCAGCGAGCGCCCGACCTCGTGACCGATGACAACACCGCCCAGCGCCGGCGACAACACAACCGTCGCACCGAGCCGGCGGGTTCGCTCGCCGAGCAGATGGCCAAGACGTTCGGCGGCCTTCGGTTCTGACAGCACCAGCGCGCACTGCAGATACGCTGCGCTGTGCAAGCCTGAGCTCAGGCGAAAATGCCCCTCGAGCAGGGCGCCAGACTGCCTGAATAGATCGAGGAGGTCGTCACGTGTAGTCATGTCGGACCGTAGTATACAATTCGGCGGCAAACTGACCGGCCCCTCCGCACGTCTACTACACAGCACCGCTCGACCATTTTTTCGCTGATGGAGCAGTTCTCAATGCGTCACTCGATCCAGCGTGGCCTCGCCGCGGCGGCCGTCCTCACGGCCGCATTGACGGCTGCACCGAGCTTCGCTCAAACCGCGCCCGTTGGCCCCGTTCGGCGCCTCAGCGTGGACGATGCGGTGAGGCTTGCGCTCGAGCAGAACCTCGGCATCCAAATCGACCGGCTCACGCCGCAGATTGAAGACATCGCAGTCGCGCAGGCACGCACCTTCTGGGTACCAAACGCTACGGTCGGGCTCACCAACGCCAGCCAGGATACGCCGGCCACCAGCGTGCTCTCGGGCGGTCAGTCCAAGATTGCGGACTCGCGGTTCACGAGTTCGCTGGGCGTCAACCAGATTCTCCGGACAGGCGCCAACTACTCGGTCGATTGGAGCAGCTACCGGGCCACCTCAACCAACGTCTTCACCAGCTACAATCCGCTGCTCAACTCCAACCTGGTGCTGTCGCTCACGCAGCCTTTGTTGCGTAACCGCACTGTCGACAGCTACCGGCAGCAGTTGGAATCCACGCGCAAGGATCGAAGCGCAGCGGACGTTCAGCTCAACGCTACCATCCAGGCCACCACCCGCAATGTCAAGAACGCCTATTGGGAGCTCGCGTACCAGATCGACAACCTCAAGGCCCAGCAACAGTCCCTCGACCTCGCGAAGCGTTTGCTGGCAGATAACGAGAAGCGCGTCCAGATCGGCACAATGGCGCCAATTGACATCGTCGAGGCACAGTCCGAAGTGGCGCGGAACGAGGAGTCAGTCATCGTCGCTGAGGCGGGTATCAAGCAAGCGGAGGATCGGCTCCGGGCGCTCGTATTCAACCCGGCCACGACAGACTTCTGGACGCAGACCATCGAGCCCACGGAAACGATGCCATTTGTACCTCTGGCGGTCGATGCGGAAGTCGCCGTTCGCCGCGCGCTGGCGCGCCGCACCGACGTGCAGCTCGCGAAGAACGATCTCGAGAAGAGCGATATCACTATCCGCTACTACAAGAATCAGACGCTGCCCGACGTAAACGCGCGGGCGACTTTTCAGAGCAGCGCCGCTGGTGGCACCCAGCTGACACCGTTGACGTCGATTCTTGGCACCGATACCCCGAGGTCTATTCTCTCGCAGCACGGCTTCGGCGCCGTTCTGGGCGATGTCCTGACGAGTGCCTATCCGGCCTGGACCATCGGAGTCACCGTCTCGTATCCGATTGGCACCAGCACGTCAGAGACCAGCCTGGCACGAGCGCAGCTGCAGAAGACCCAGTCTGAGGTCCGCCTCCAAAACACCGAGCTGATGATTGCCACCCAGGTGCGGGATGCTGCACGCCAGGTGCAGACCAACCAGAAACGCGTCGACAGCGCCCGCGCCGCTCGCGAACTCGCTGAGCGCAGACTCGACGCCGAACAGAAGAAGTTCGCAGCTGGCATCCAAATCAGCTTCTTTGTGTTCCAGGCTCAGCGCGACCTGTCGCAGGCCCGCACGAACGAGATTCGCGCTATCGCCGACTACAACAAGTCACGGGTCGATTTCGAGGCGGTCCAGGAAACCCCGCTCCGCTAGGGCCTGCGACGTGTCGGCACCTTCGGGTACACTCCCGACGTGCCGAAGCTTTCGGTCACCGTCATCACGAAGAACGAGGCCGCGAATATCGCCGCGGCCCTCGCAACCGTCCGCTGGGCCGACGAGATCGTCGTTGTCGATTCGGAGAGTACCGACGATACCGTGGCCATCGCGCGTCAATTTACCGACCGCGTCGTCGTGCAACCCTGGCAGGGCTACGTCGCACAGAAGAATCTGGCGGCCTCCCTCGCGTCGCACGACTGGATCTTCTCCCTTGACGCAGACGAACGCGTGCCCCAGGAACTGGCCGAGGCCATTCAGACCGCCGTTGCCAGCCCACAGCACTCCGCCTACCGACTGCGCCGAGTGACCTGGCATCTGGGTCGATGGATACGGTCGACGGACTGGTATCCTGACTATCAGACCCGGTTGTACGACAAGCGCCACGCCGGCTGGACTGGGCGTCACGTGCATGAGGCCATTGCGGTCAACGGTACGCTTGGCGAGCTGCGCGGCGAGCTTCAGCACTTCGCGTATCGCGACATCGCGGATCACCTTGAGACCATCGGTCGCTACACGACGCTGGCGGCGCAGCAGATGCACGAGAGCGGACGACGGGCCAGCGCACTGCAGATCGCCACTCACCCGCCGCTTGCTTTCGCACGCAACTACGTGCTGCGTGGTGGCATTGGCGACGGCGTGCCGGGGTTGATCGTGTCCTCGATGAACGCGTACTACGTCTTCCTGAAGTTCGCCAAGTTGTGGCAGTTGCAGCAAGGCGAGGCGCCGGCGCCATCGCCGCTGGCCCGCTGATGTTTTCGCTGCACATCGACACGGCGCAGACCTGGCGCGGCGGCCAGAATCAAGTCCTGCTGACCGTCAACGGCCTGCGCGGAATTGGGCAGCGAGCGGCCCTGGTCGCCCATCCGAACGGCGAACTTCGGCGGCGTGCGGAGGAGGGACTCGAGCTCATTCCCATAGCCTCCCGCAGCGAGATCGACCTGTCTGCCGGCTGGCGCCTAGCGCGCGTCATCAAGCGACTGCAACCAGACGTCATCCATGCGCACGACCCACACGGCGTGGCGATGGCGTCGCTGGCTCTCTCGATTCGAAACGGGGCCACGGGCGGGGCACCTGCGCCTCGACTCGTCGTCTCGCGCCGGGTCGACTTCCGACTCAAGGGAAATTCGTTCTCGCGCTGGAAATACCGGCAGGCCGACATGTTCATCGCCGCGTCGGAGGCGATTCGCAGGTTGCTGGTCGGCGACGGCGTCCCTCCGGACAAGACCGTCACGGTCCATGAAGGCATCGATGTCGAGCACGTCGACGCCGCTCCTCCCGTGAACCTACACGAGGCGTTGTTCCTGCCACACGGCGCACCGCTTGTGGGGAACGTCGGCGCGCTGGTCGCCCACAAAGGTCAACGCTACTTCATCGAAGCGGCGCATCACGTCATTCAACGGATACCGGATGCGCGATTTGTGATTTTGGGCGAAGGGGAGTTGCGCGAACATCTGGTCCACTTGGTTCACGAACAGGGGCTGGAGAGACACGTCCTGCTTCCGGGGTTTCGGACCGACATCCTCGGCTGCATCAAGGCCTTCGATCTGTTCGTGATGAGTTCTGTGACCGAGGGGCTCGGCACCTCGCTGCTCGATGCCATGGCCTGCCACAAGGCGATTGTCGCGACGCGGACGGGCGGTATTCCCGAGGTGGTTATCGATGGCAGGAACGGCCTACTCGTCGAACCACGGGACTCTCGTGGCCTAGCGGCCGCGATCGTCAGAGTGCTCACGGATTCGACGCGGCGTCGTCAAATGGCCGACATCGGCAACGCCATGGTCCGCGAACGATTTACCGTCGAGCGGATGGTCGTCGAGACGGCGCGCGTCTATGAGCGTTTGGTCGGCAGACACCGCGCAGCGGGCACTGCGAATCCTTCTGCGGGCGCCTGAAGCCACAGGCGTCCATCATGCCCAGATGGCAGATCGAGAAGTCGTACTTCACGGGATCGACCGGATCGATGGCTCGGAGCGCCGCCGTGATGTCAGCCGCCATCTTCCAGCCAGGACTGGCGTGCCGCGTCAGACCAAGGCACTGGCCGACACGGATCACGTGCGTATCGAGCGGCACTACCAGCCGAGACGAGTCCACACTGGTCCAGACACCAAGGTCGAGTGCATCGTTGCGCACCATCCAGCGAAGAAAGAGATTAAGACGTTTGCAGGCGCTCCCGGCCGAGGGCCGAGGGAAGAAGTAGGCGACGCCAGGCCGCTCTGGAACGCTGCCGTAAGCCGCCACCAGATCCAACGCCAGCGCGCGGCGTGAAAAGCTGTCGAGCGCTGCTCCCACATCGGGAGCCGACGCCACGTCCCCTTCCTTGAAGAAGTGCTCGATCGTTCCGCTACGGTCAAACATCTGCCGAAGGATCCACAGCAGCGCGACCAGATCGCGGCCGCGCGTCCAACGATGCACGATGTGCTCAAATCTCGGCGCCTCGCGGCGCGGTTCGAAGGTCCGGACGAACTGAGCCGGCTGATCGCCCATGACCGCCAGCAGCTTCTCTATCGACTGTAGAACGCTGGCAACACGGCCAAAGGCAAGGGCGCCCGCGCAAAAACCCACGACCTCCCGGTCGTCGTCTCGCGTAAATCGCCGAACGATCTGAATCGGGTCTGTCGCGGAGTGCGGATCGTTGAAGCTCGTGTACAGCCCGTCGAGCGCTGGCTTCAGGTCACCGGCCCGCGGCCCGCCCCTGGCACGCGGGGCACTCTTCGACCCTCCGGCACCCTTAGCACCGCCGCTCGTCCCTCGCATCTTCTATGATTCTCGCATGTGGCGTTGGCTACTCCGGGGCGTCTATGCGCTCCTCACCCTCCTGTTGCTCCTCGGCGGCGCCGGCTATTTGTATTTGCGCCAATCGCTGCCGGTCACAAGCGGACGCATCGATATCACGGGCATTTCCGCACCGGTCGTCATCACCCGCGATCAGCACGCCGTTCCGCACATCGTCGGAGCGACCAAGGCCGATGCCCTCTTCGGCCTAGGCTACGTGCACGCTCAGGATCGCTTGTGGCAGATGGAGTTTCAGCGACGAATCGGGCACGGCCGCCTGTCTGAGGTCTTCGGACCCGCCACGATTCGACAAGATCGCTTTCTGCGCACGGTCGGATTTAGTCGGGCTGCGACGTCCGCGTGGGCGCACCTCCCGGCCACCGCACAACAACAGGTGCGGGAATACCTCGCTGGTATCAACGCCTTCATCAACGCCCACCACGGACGGGCGTTACCGCCCGAGTTCACTCTGCTGCGGTTCGAGCCGGAACCATTCACGCCTGAGGACGTGATGGTGTGGATCAAGATGATGGCGTGGGACCTGAGCGCCAACTACTCGCTCGAGATGATGCGTCACGACCTGGCAGCGGCTGTCGGAGCGGCCCGGATGACCGAGTTGCTGCCGCCCTATCCCGTCGACGGGCTCTCCATCGTCACGTCCTTCTTGCCGTTGGCCCCAGGCGGTGCTGTGGCGCCGCAGCGGATAGATTCAACAACTGGCAGGCCGCTGTTCGGCGCATTGACGGCTAGCCTGACTGGAGGCCGGCCGGAGGTCAGCGACTTCATCCTCGGTGGCGGCCGGCTGGAAGCGCTTGGCTCGAACAACTGGGTGGTCGATGGCACCATGACCGCTAGCGGAAAGCCGCTCCTGGCCAACGACCCGCACCTGGGCACCAAGATTCCGTCACTCTGGTATCTCGCGCATCTCTCCGCGGGCGACTTCGATCTGGTCGGCGCGACTCTCCCTGGCGTGCCTGCGGTGGCGCTTGGCCGCAATAGATACATCGCGTGGGGAGCGACCAACGTCGCCGCTGATGTGGAGGACCTCTATCAAGAGCGACTCGACGCCACGGGCACAAGCGCGGAATTCCGGGGCGCGATGGAACCAATGCGCATCCTCCATGAGTCCATCGCGGTGAAGGGCGCCGCGGCGGTTGCGCTGGAGGTGCGAATCACTCGTCACGGCCCGCTCGTGTCCGACGCCATCAATGCCAACAACGCCGCCTCCACGGCGACGGTCAAGCCCGCGCCGGTCGAGCCACTGGCCTTGCGCTGGACGGCGCTCGACGAAGAAGACCAGACGCTTGCCGCGTTCTTGCAGCTGAACGAAGCGCGTAACTGGGCCGAGTTCACCAGCGCGTTCCGGTTCTACAATTCGCCGTCGCAAAACTTCGTCTACGCCGATGTCGATGGGCACATCGGCTACTTCGCACCCGGTCACATTCCGATTCGGTCCAGCGGTGATGGTTCGGTGCCCGTTCCTGGTTGGACGGGCGAGGCCGAGTGGACCGGATGGATTCCGTTCAACGAGTTGCCGCAGACCCTTGATCCTCGCGAGCACCTCGTCGTCACCGCCAACAACCGACCCATGCCGACCAGCTACCCAAGGTTGATCGCGCTCGAGTATCCGAATCCCTATCGTGCACAACGCATCACCGACCTGCTCGCCGGCCGAATGGGACTGACCGCCGAGGACTTCCGGCACATCCAGGCCGACACGCATTCCCTGCACGCCGCCGCACTGCTGCCCAGGCTATTGCCATTCGTACAGAGCGACAGGGCCACAACGCGACAGGCGGTGGAGCTGTTGAAGACATGGACGTTCGACGCTGGTGCCGGGAGCGCCGCCGAAGCGATCTTTCAAGCGTGGTTCCTGCGTCTGGCGCCCGCGATTGCGGGCGATGAACTCGGGACCGCGATCGATAGCTACCGCGGCCGCTTCTCGTTCATTACACGATTCGTGACCAACATCACCAACCAGCGTACCAACTCCTGGTGTGATGACACACGCACCGCACCCACCGAAACCTGTGAGCAATCGATCACGGCCGCGCTCGAGGCAGGGCTCACCGATCTTACGACGCGTCTCGGAAGCGACATGGCTCGGTGGCGGTGGGACGGAGTACACCGTGCGGTGTTCCCACACCAAGGACTCGACTCAGTTGCACCGCTCCGCTGGCTCTTGAGCCGTGCCGTGCCCAATGGAGGCGACTGGAGCACGGTGAACGTAGGCCCTGTGGCGGCAGACTCGCTCTACGATCAGGTGTCGGTGCCCGGCTACCGTCAGATCCTCGACCTCTCGGCCGCAAACGACAGCCACTTCCTCGACGATGTCGGTCAGTCAGGACACGCCCTCTCGCCCTACTACGACGATGCGCTAAAGGACTGGCAGACGGTGACACTGAGAAAACTGCGGATGACAGCAGCGGACATCAACGACAACGCCGTAGGAACGCTGACGCTACTGCCGGCAGGGCGGTAACCTACCGACGGAAGCGGGGTCGGGATTCGGCCGCTAGAACCGGGTGATCGCCTGTCCGGCCTTACAGAGCGGACAGACGTCTGCTTTGTAGTTCTCGGTCGCCTGATACTCGGCCAGAGCGATGTGCGGCGCATCGAGCGTGCTGAGTGCTTCCATTCGATCGTAGATGGCCACGGTCGCGATGACCGATCCCCCGGCGTGCTCGACAAGCGCCGCGCAACGCGCCATCGTTCCACCAGTGTTGCGAACATCATCGGCCAGCAACACTCGCTTACCCTTCAGCTCAGCTCGATAGAAATCGCGAATCGATAGATCGCCGGACGCGTCGAAGTGAAACGGCGCGAAGAGACAGGGCGAATGCGAAAGGCTGCGACGGCTATCGAGCAACCCGGCCAGCGTGTGCGCCAGCAGGGCCCCGCCCGTGGCAGGTCCGGCCACCACTTCCACTTTCTGGAGGAGCTCGTTCGGCACCAGATCGAGCAGGTCTTGCGCGACACGCCAGATCGTCGAAGGCTGGCGAAACAACTGATGCGGGTTGAGATAGCTGCGACCGTGATAGCCGTTGCCGTAGTCGAAGTGGCCGTTCAGCATCAGCACCTGCGAGTGCTGCAATTCCCGCAACGCTTTGTGTCGAAGTTCCTCGCGCTTATCCATTCAGGCTCTGACTGAGAGACGCTTACGACAGGGCGAGCGTCGGGACCGCGGCGTTGACGTACACCAGCCGACCGTTCACGATCGTCGCGGCAACGCCCCCGCGCAGCGTCCAACCATCAAATGGCGTGTTCTTGGACTTCGACCTCATCTGCTTCGCATCGATCGTGACCGCGAGGTCCGGTGCGAGAATGCTGATATCGGCCGGGGCACCTTCGGTGAGCGCACCGCCCTTGACGTTGATGATCCTGGCAGGATTCACAGCCAGCAGCTCGATGAGCCGCGCCAAGGTGATGAGGCCGGTGTGGATGAGACGATCGAAGCAGAGCGACACCGCGGTCTCGAGACCAGTGATGCCAAACGGGGCGCGGTCGAACTCGACGTGCTTCTCGTCGTAGTGATGTGGCGCGTGGTCAGTCGCGATGACGTCGACGGTGCCATCAACGAGACCCTTCAACATCGCATCACGGTCAGCCGTCTCGCGAAGCGGCGGGTTCATTTTCGAATTGGTGTCATACGGCACCGGCGAACCGAGGCGTTCGTCGGTAAGAATGAAGTGGTGCGGCGCCACCTCACAGGTGACGCGGACGTGACGGTGCTTGCCATAGCGCACAGCATCAATGGTCTGGCGCGCGCTCATGTGCGCAATGTGCACCCGACCCCCCGTCAGCTCGGCCAGCGAGATGTCGCGCTGCGCCATTATGGATTCGCATTCACCAGGGATGCCGCGTAGACCGAGCGCCGAGGCGTGCGCGCCCTCGTGGGCCACACCGTCGCCCTTGAGCGACTGTTCTTCGCAGTGCTCGATCACCGGGATGTCGAACATCTGGGTGTATTCGAGCGCACGCCGCATCAACAGCGCGGTGGCCACCGGTCGGCCGTCGTCGGTCACCGCAACGCAGCCCGCGGCCTTCAGCTCGGCGATGTCCGCGAGATGTTCCCCGTTCTGTCCGCGTGATACTGCGCCAATCGGGTATACCCGGGCCAGATTGGCGGCTCTCGCCTGCCTCAGGATAAATTCCGTCACGCCAGCGTTGTCGTTGACGGGTGTCGTGTTCGGCATGCAGGCCACGGCCGTAAAGCCGCCAGCCACTGCGGCAGCAACGCCGGTGGCCACGGTCTCCTTGTGCTCCTGCCCAGGCTCCCGCAGGTGGACGTGCATGTCGATCAGCCCCGGGCAAATGATCAGCCCGGCGGGAATCTCCACCACCCGGGTATCCTTGTCGACCGGCAGATTCCTACCAACGCGAGCAATTGTGTCGCCCTCAATCAACACATCGAACGCGCCGTCGCGGCCGTTCGCCGGATCGACCACGCGCCCGCCTCTAAGCAGCCGCTTCATCTTCAACTCCACCCGCCAGAAGATACAGGACGGCCATGCGCACCGCGACGCCGTTGGCCACCTGCTCGAGAATCACTGAATAGGGACCGTCTGCGACCTCGGAGGCGATCTCGACGCCACGGTTCATCGGCCCTGGATGCATGATGATGACGTCAGGCCTGGCGAGCTTGACACGCTCGGTCGTCATGCCGAACAGATGAAAATACTCTCGTAACGAGGGGAAATAGGCGCCCTGCATGCGCTCCTGCTGAATTCGCAGCATCATGATCGCATCGGCGTCCGCGATCGCATCCTCAACGGACGTCGACACCGTGACACCGAGCTGTTCGATGCCTCGCGGCACCAGCGTCGGCGGCCCGCACACCCACACCTTCGCGCCCAGCTTGGTCAGCAGCAGCACGTTCGATCGCAGCACGCGGCTGTGCAGCAGGTCGCCGACGATGGCCACTTTGAGGCCTTCGATGGTCGGCTTGTGCTGTCGAATGGTGAAGGCATCGAGCAGCGCCTGCGTCGGATGCTCGTGCATGCCATCGCCGGCGTTGATGATGCGCGACCGGCAGATGCGCGAAAGCAAATGGCAGGCACCCGAAGAAGCGTGACGAATCACAATCATGTCTGGCGACATCGCTTCGATGTTCAATGCGGTATCGACCAGCGTTTCGCCTTTCTGAACGCTTGAGGTGGACACGGCAATGTTCAACGTATCAGCGCTGAGGCGCTTCTCGGCGATCTCGAACGACGTCCTCGTGCGCGTGCTCGCCTCATAGAACAGGTTGACGACCGTCTTCCCGCGTAATGTTGGCACCTTCTTGATGGGCCGCTCGCCGATTTCGCGCATGGCCACGGCGGTATCGAGCACCCGGTAGATCTCCTCGCGTGTCAGGTCATTGATGGACAGCAGGTCTTTCTTCATTCCTGAATCTCGACTTCATCCCGGCCGTCAGTTTCCGTCAGCCGCACTTGCACGCTCTGCGACAACGAAGTTGGCAGATTCTTGCCGACGTAATCAGCTTTGATTGGCAGTTCGCGATGGCCGCGATCGACCAGCACGACGAGCTGAATGGACTTGGGACGGCCGAACTCGATGAGGGCGTCGAGCGCCGCTCGAATCGTCCGACCGGTATAGAGCACATCGTCGACGAGCAGGATCCGTTTGTCGTCGATGGAAAATGGAATGTCAGTGCGGCCAACCTGCGGTTGCGCGCCAACGGCGTGGCGCCGGAGATCGTCCCGATACAAGGTGATATCGAGCGCGCCGGTCGGAATGTCACCGTTGCCGCCAGGGCCGATGGGAATGCCGTCGTGCTCGTGCACGCGCTTAATAATGCCGGCCAGGCGGCGCGCGAGCGGCACGCCGCGTCGCGGGATGCCGACGAGGGCGAGGTCGTCTCCGCCTCGACTACGTTCGAGGATTTCGTGCGCGATACGCGTCAGCGTCCGGGCGATGCGGTCCGCGTCCATCACGATCGGCATGACACACTCCAGCGCAGGCCGACGCCGGCACGCAAAGCAACGAAGAGTGAAATGGACAGAAGAGACCAGAACGTGCCGCTGGGGAGGGTCGAGACGAGCGGTGCGTTTAGCATGTGATGCCTCTTCGCAGTCTCTCGGACCGCACTTAAAGAGTGAGTCGGAGTATACACGAAACGGGCGAGCTCCACGGCTCAGGATTCCGGGGCGCCACCGCGTTAGCGATCGTAGGTCGGAATGAACGTCATCGGTCGCTCGCCTGTGAAGGCGGACTGGAACAGGTCGACGCGCGCGAAGCCATCCATGTCTCGGCCGATCGGCAAACCGAGGAAGTAGAGCAGCGTTGGGGCGACGTCGACAACGGAGCCACGCCGAAGTTGACCGGCACGCGCCACCTGGCCGCCATACGCAATCAGGAAACCGTCGGGCGCCGCTTCGTGTGTTCCGCTGACGTCAGAGTCGCCGACCAGCCGTTCGAGAATACGCTTGCCGATCCCCAGTGGCTCAATGCCGAAGCCAGAGATCACAAAGAGCAGGTCGTCCGGACCCAGCCCCCCAACTGCGCGGCCAACGGCCTCATCGACCAGCGCATAGTGCGCCTCGAGTACGCCGCCGAGGCGACGGCGGTCTTCCTCGCTCACGTCACCGAAGCTTGCCGGCCTCGCGTAGCGCAGGAAATAGTGACCTGCCGTGTCTGGGCTCTCGAAACGCGTCACCGATACCTGGGTGGGGTGCGCGAGGTGAAGGGCCCGCCCAATGGCGTCGAGCATTCGGTCCGTGCGGGCGGCCCCCCTGTGACGTTCGGGCATGACCGCCAGCGTGGCGGCGATAGCGCCATCGCCTGCCCCCAATGCCGCAGTCGCCGCCGACCGCACGTCATGGGCAATGGCGTGTGGCGACACATGGGTGGCGTCCATCGTAACGCCGCCAGGTCCCATCCGCGCATAGCCGTCACTGACGACGAAACCCTCGACCGGCGGGGGAGGGTGCGTCAGGGGCACGTTGACCAAGCCGACAGAAATGCCGGCACGACTAAGCGCCGTCCACAGCGGTGTCGCTTGCAGTGACGCCGACGTCTGGCGCTCTTCCTCGAGGATGCCGGAGCGAATCAGTGCGCTGGCAAAACAGTAGTCCGGCAGCAGCTGCACCGGGACGTTCTGCGGATGGCCCGCCAGACGATAAACGGCCGCCGAGCGAATCCCGTTCTTTTGGGGCAGCTTTCCAGTGGAAATGGCTGCCCACACGGCTTCCGACGACGTCGGGCGCAAGGTGGCTAGGTGCATGGTGGCACCGGTATCGAGCAGACGCCCGATATTCGGCAACCGGCCTTCCGCAGCAGCCGCGGCAATCAGTTCGAGTGACCCGCCTTCGATCGCGATGACCGTGACGCGCGCCGATGCGGCAGCCGCCACGTCCCGTCCGGCCGCGGCCGGACGTATCACGGGCGGCGCCGGCGTGCCTCGTCCGCGGAGCACCAAGGGCACCGTCACCGACGCCACCGCGATCGTCGTCAGCCATGCCGCCCAGACAACGCGGCGGCCGCCGTAGCGTTGCAGCAGCGCGATGATCAGAAACAACATCGCCGCGGCGGTCAGGACGATGACGCCCTGCGCGAGCGCCGTCGTCATCCGCGCTTCGAGCACCAGCGCATAGCTGCGGATGTTCAGCCAGAATACGCCGGCACCCGCGCCCGCCGTCACGCTTCCAAGCCACGCCAGCACCGTGACGCTCATCCACGCGGGCGAAAACGATGCCCGCCCGAACAGTCGACGGAGCAAGAGCAAGAGATAGGCGATACTGGCGCTGCCAGCCGTGTAGTAGGCCCCAATCGACCAGACCAGCGGCCCGAGCGAACGAGGTGCGGTGGGAAGCGACGGATTGAGCAGCAGAACCAGTACGATGACGTACGCGGCAGACAGCGCGCCGGCTACAAGGGCGTTGGTCAGCATCCGCAGGTAGCGCACGGGCGTGCAGTATACTTCCGCGATGCCCTCCGATGTCTCGGCGGAAGTCATCTCCAACACGCCATTGTCGAGCGATTACAACGTGCTGGCGCTTGCGGCACCAGCCATCGCCGAGGCCGCAGTCCCTGGGCAGTTTGTGATGGTGAAGGCCGGATCTGGACATGATCCCTTGCTGCGGCGCCCCTTCTCGGTGTTCGAGATTCTGAACAACGGCGCGGGCATTCCTACCGGGTTCTCGCTGCTGAACAAGCGCATCGGACCGTCGACATCGCGGCTCTACAGCGCGCGCCCTGGGGATCAGGTGGCGGTGCTCGGTCCGCTCGGCAAGCCATTCACGCTGGTCAATCCGCCCTCGGAGGCGTGGATGGTGGCCGGTGGTGTCGGCCTGGCCCCGTTTGCCACGCTCGCATCAGCGCTGATCAACGCTGGCGTCTCCACGACGCTGTTCTACGGCGCTCGTCGATCGGAAGAACTCTTCTACGTCGATTGGTTCCTTTCCCTGGGCGTGACGATGGTGCTGACCACCGAAGACGGCAGCCGCGGCGAACATGGACGCGTCATCGCGCCGCTCGAGAGCGCGCTGGCCGCGCGCGCAGCTGAAGCGCCGGTGACGCTCTACGCGTGCGGCCCGGAAGGCATGCTCGCGGCCACCGCCAGAACGGCGGCAAAGTTCTCACGCGCATGCCAGGTCTCCGTCGAACGCACCATGGGCTGCGGGATGGGCGGTTGTTACAGTTGCGTCGTGCCAATGTTGAACGAACAGGGCCAACGGCATCACGTCCGCTCGTGCCTCGCCGGTCCGGTACTCGATGCCGCTCGTGTCTGCTGGGAGTAACCGTAGGTCCATGGATCTTTCCGTCCGTATCGGCTCACTTGAGCTGAAGAATCCACTCATCGCCGCCAGCGGCTGCTTCGGCTACGGCGTGGAATATGCCGACCTCTTCGACCTGTCGTCGCTCGGCGGTGTCGCCGTGAAAGGACTGTTCCTCGCCGAGCGGGAGGGCCATCCAGCGCCCCGCATCGTTGAAACGCCGGCCGGGATGCTCAATGCCATCGGCCTGCAAGGCATTGGCGTACACCGCTTCGTAAAAGAGAAGCTGCCCGAGTTGCGACAACGCAATGTCACCACCATCGTGAATGTCTGCGGCACGACCATCGACGAATACGCCGAAGTGTCGCGGATTCTTTCGGACCATGAAGGGGTCGCGGCGATCGAGCTCAACATCTCGTGTCCGAACATCAAGGAAGGCGGCATTCAGTTTGGCTGCAGCCTGCTCGGCACCCGCAACGTCGTGAGTGCCGTTCGCAAAGTCACAACGCTGCCGCTGATTCCGAAGTTGACGCCAAATGTCACTGACGTCGCCTCGTTCGCTATCGCTGCCGAAGACGCGGGAGCCGACGCCGTGTCACTCGTCAACACCTTCCTGGCGATGGTGATCGATGTCGAGACTCGGCGGCCGAAGATCTCGAACGGGCTCGGCGGGCTCAGCGGACCCGCGATTCGCCCCATCGCCGTCCGCATGGTGCACGAATGCCGGCAAGCCGTGAAGATTCCGATCGTCGGCATGGGCGGCATCATGGACGCTCGCGATGTACTGGAGTTCATGATCGCCGGAGCGACTGCCGTGCAGGTAGGTACAGCCAACTTCGTCGATCCGCTGGTCTGGAACAAGCTGCTCGACGGGGTGAAGCACTACATGCAGCGCCACAAGATCGAGCGATTGGCCGATCTTGTTGGCACACTTGACCTCACGTCCAAGATTCCTGCCGCGGCGGCTCATTGATGAAGGCCATGGAACAGCTCCTGGTTGCGCTCGACGTCGACACGCCCGAAGAGGCGCGTCAGTTGGCGGGTCGCCTCCGAGGCGTCGTCGGTGGATTCAAGATCGGCAGCCGCCTGTTCACCAGCCACGGCCCGGCGTTTGTCGAAGAACTTGTCGGTCGAGGCGATCGCGTGTTCCTCGACCTCAAGTTTCACGACATCCCGAATACGGTCGCCGGAGCCATCGGCGCTGCCTCGCGACTCGGCGTATGGATGGTGAACGTGCACGCCTCGGGCGGCCTCGACATGATGAAGGCTGCGCGCAGCGCGGCGGACGAGGAGTCGGCAAAGGTGAACCTGGCGCCGCCGCTCGTCATCGCCGTGACGGTGCTCACCAGCATGGACGAAAACACTCTGGGCGAGATCGGCGTGAACAGCTCGCCTCTCGATCAGGTAATTCGGCTGGCCGCTCTAACCCAGGCAGCTGCGCTCGACGGCGTCGTCGCATCACCGAGGGAAATCGAAGCAATTCGGGCTCAGTGCGGCGAGCGCTTCGCCATCGTTACACCAGGCATCCGCGGCAGTGGTGACGCGAAGGGCGACCAGAATCGGACCGCATCTGCATCGGGAGCACTCGCCGCGGGGGCCAGCTATATCGTTGTCGGCCGCCCAATCATTGCCGCCGCCGATCCGCGGGAGGCAGCGGAACGGATCGCAGCCGAGTGCAAGGCTGCAGGTTCGTAGCCCCCGGCTTCACTGCGGCTGAACGATTCGGCTCCCCACCAACCAGACCACCCCCGGAGAGCCGAGTACTCAAACAAAAAGGGAGGGCCGAAGCCCTCCCTTTTTGTTTTACGCCCTTAACAACTCCGGCCTCGGCCGGACCCCACAACCACCTCTACTTACTTCGCGGTGATGATGAAGTGACCGCGGCGGTTCTGCTGCCAGCAGGATTCGTTGTCATCCGTGCAGGCTGGCTGCTCCTTGCCCTTGGTGATGACCGTCACGCGTTCGGCTGGAACACCGAGGCTGACCAGATAGTCCTTCACAGACGTCGCACGGCGTGTGCCGAGCGCCAAGTTGTACTCCGAGCTGCCCCGTGCGTCGCAGTGTCCCTCGACCGTCACCTGCGTGCTATTCCACCGCTTCATCCAGGTAGCAGTGCCCTGCAAGACCGACCGCGAGTCGTCACGCACTGACGACTGATCGAGATCGAAGTAGACGTCGCCGAGCGGCTTCTCGGCGTTCAACTGCTCCAACGACTTCTGAGCAAAGATCTGTTCTTCGGTCAACGGAGCCGGAGGACGCGGGGCCGGCGAAGAGACGTCCGTCACTCTGACGACCAGCGCCTCCTATG
>JBEBGG010000240.1:0-4479 GCA_040081555.1 Vicinamibacterales bacterium | reverse complement strand
CCAGTACGCTCGTTGATGACGACCTTGGCCACCGCATCCATCACGACGCTCAGCGGCTCAAGACGCGCCACCAGTTCTGGGATGGCTGAGCGATACGCGCCGGGCACCTTCACCGCCACCGTCGCCGAGTCGACCACTCGCGCCGAGCCTTCGCCGAGTTCGCGGTTCACGGCCATGGCCATCTGACTCGCGCTAGTGAAATCGGGTTCCTTCAAGCCAAAGGCAATGGACTCGGCGGTCGGCATCTGCGCCGCTGATTCAACGTGGACCAGCGCCCCATTCGGCACGCGACCCACGGTGAGATGATTCACCTGCACGTTATTCCCACCGCTCCCACCACCGAACCCGCCGAGCGAGAGTGCGCCCTGTGCGGTGGCAATGACCTCGCCGCTCGGGCCACGCAGCGGCGTCGGCAACAGCACGCCACCCTGCAGACTGCGCGCATCGCCCACCGACGACGCCGTGATATCGAGACGCGTGCCCAAATGCGCGTAGGGCGGCAAGTCCGCCGTCACCAGCACCGCGGCCACGTTCTCAACCTTCATCTGTGTCGCGCCGACGGTGACACCGAACTGCTGGAGCATGTTCGCCAGCGTCTGTGTAGAGAAGATCGTCTGGCGCTTGTCGCCCGTCTTGTTCAGACCGACCACCAACCCGTAGCCAATGACGGGCGTCGAACCGAGCCCTTGCAGCGTGGCGATGTCCTTGAGGCGTGTCGACACATCCACCGGCTGAGCGCCGAGGTGCACGGATACGCTCGCGAACGCGAGTGTGATGAGGCGGGTGCGTAGAGTCATATCAAAACACCTTGTTCAGCAGACGCACCAGGAAGCCAGGCTTCAGGTTGTCCTTCATCAGTCCGCGGCCGAAGTAGCGGATCCGCAGCTGCCCAATCACCGTCGAGAGCACTTCGTTGCTCGGCGCCACATCGGCGGTGCGAACCACGCCCGTGAGCACGACAATCTGCCGATCGCCATTGATCTCGATCTCGCGCACGCCCTCAACGACGAGGTCGCCATTGGGCAGCACATCAGAGACACGAGCCGTCAGCTGAGCCGTCAGCGTACCGGCGCGGTTGGTCGAGCCGCTGCCTTTGAAGTCCGTCTTACCGTTGGCAGACACCAGGTTCGAGGGGTCGACGGCACCCGGCAGCTTCTTCTCGATGCCGAGGATGTTCGGAACGCCGACGCCGGCCGAGCTGTTCTTACCAAGTGCCGAATCCGCCGTGCCGCTGCCGGTAATGTTCTCGACCACACGAATGGTGATCAGATCGTTCACGTTTCTGGCGCGTCGGTCGAGGGCCAGTCCGCTCATCCAGCCCCACGCCGGGACGTCGGAGGAGACCGGCCTGGCCGTGCGCGCCTCGAGCAGGTAACGTTGAAACAGCTCGTCGTAGGTGTCGACCGGGCGCACCGTGGCCTGCTGCGCAAACAGCGCGGCAGAGAGCACTGCCAGCCACGCCCCGACCACCGCGAAGAACCGAACTTTAGCGGACATGCTGAACCTCCACTTCGCCTCGCGCCGCCACCCGCGCGCGAGCCGCGTATTTCGTCTCAGGGTTGACGACGCGAATCACATCGTCTTTGCCACCGCTGTCGGCCGCGACCATGTCGCCGACGACCTCGATGCCGGCCACTCGCGCATGCGCGCGCACCGTGTCGCCGGCCCGCACCAACGGTTCGGGCGAGACGTCGGCGCGGGTCACGGTGGTACCAGCGCTGATATCGCGCGTCGCGCGGGCTCCGATCACTTCATCCAACGAGAGCTGCGCCCGCAAAGGTGCGCGGTCGAGCCGGCTGATCGTCACATGCAGGTCGGCGGCCATCACACGTTCACCACGCGCCACCGGTCGGGTCGTTTGCACCACCGGCGCTGTCACCTCGAGCCACGCGACGGCCTCGCCGATCCGCTGGGATGGGCGACCGGGCTGCCCGTCCGACAGGAGGAAGCGCATCGGTCCGCCCAGGCGCGCCGCAGGTTCCGGCACCGCAATCAGGGTGGTCGTCGACTGCGCCAGGCGGACACCGTCGAGCGAGGACACGGCGACCGTCGCCGTGCTGCCAAGGCGCAGCTGCACCGCGCGGACAATGGCGTCGGCCACAGGGCCAGTGGTCGTGGCACCCGCACCGGCGGCAAGCGGCAGCGTCGCCAGCATCAGCACGAGGCCGGTGCTAGCGAACAATCGTGTTGACCTGCGAAAGCATTTCATCGGCAGCCTTGATCACTTTGGAATTCGCTTCGTAAGCTCGCTGACCGAGGATCATGTTGACCATTTCCTCGACCACGCTGACGTTGGAGTCTTCAATGAAGCCCTGCGCGACCATGCCGCGCGATTCCTCGCCTGGGGCCCCAACCTGCGCATCGCCCGAGGCCGTCGTCGGCATGAAGATGTTGCCGCCGGCGGCACGCAGACCCGCTGGGTTCTGGAAGGTGGCCAGTTCGAGCGTGCCAATCTGCTGCGAGGACGACTGCCCAGGCAACAGCCCGGAGACAATGCCGGTCTTCGAGATAGTGATTGCGGTAGCGTCGGCAGGAATGGAGATCTGCGGTTCGACGACGAACCCTTCAGACGTCACCAGCGCGCCTTCGCCGTTCAAGTGGAACGAGCCAGTGCGGGTGTAGCCAGTCTCACCACTGGGCATCTGGATCTGAAAGAAGCCCTCGCCTTCGATGGCCAGATCGAGCGGCCCGCTGGTGGAGCGCAGGTTGCCGCGGCCGAAGTCGCGCGCCGTACCGACGACCCTGGTTCCAAGGCCGGTCTCTATGCCGATTGGCGCTTCGCCGGTGGTCGAGGTCGGCGCACCTGGGACGCGGGTCTGGTCGTAGACCAGATCGGCGAACTCGACGCGGCTCTTCTTGAAGCCGGCCGTGTTCGCGTTGGCCAGGTTGTGAGCCACGTTGTCGATGTTGGCCTGCTGGGCGGTCATCCCGCTGGCGGCCGTGTAAAGCGCGCGAATCATCTATCTGCTCCTTCTCAAGTGCAATCGATCGCAGCCGATGTCTATCCCGAGCGTTATCTACGACCCAATTCGGTGATGGCGCCACGGTCGACGTCGTTCATGAGAATCGACACCGCCTTGAGCAACGTCTGGTAGTTGCGCGACACCTCGCTCAGCTCGGCGACGCGATCGACCAGAGACACGTTCGACTGTTCGAGCGAACCGGCACTGATTGATGGCTTCGCGATGGGCTCAGGCGTCGCGACGGTGCGGAAGCGCGAGCCACCGTCCCGCTCGAGTGTCGCGCCTGGTGGAAAGTCGACAAGCGCGAGTGCGCCAACGGCGGCTTTCCCCTCGCGTACTGTCCCGTCGGCATCAATCTCAATCAGCCCTTGCCCGATCTTGATCGGGCCCTCGACCCCGAGCACCGCGTCGCCTTCGTCGGTCGACAAGACACCATCCGCGCGGCGCTGAAAATGGCCGTTACGCGTGTAACGCGTCCCGTGGTCGCTCTGCACGGAGAAGAACCCTCGGCCCTCAATGGCCACATCCATCGGGGCATTGGTCGTGGTCAAGGCGCCGGGACGAAAGTCGGTGCGGTCCCCGGCGCTGGTCACGTCGATGGCCGATTTCAGCGCCGCGCCGAAACTTGGCCGGTCAGCCTGTTCGGTCGTGCCGCGGGCCGCCTTGTAGCCTGCCGTGCTCGCATTCGAGATGTCGGAGGCGACGCGATCGAGCGCCTCCATCCTCGTTCGCATGCCGCTCAGTGCGGTGTAGTAGCCGCCAGCCATGATTGGTGGTCCTCGATTTCCTGAGGGAACGGGGGGACGAGCAGCGTGCTGATCTGACCGTCAGCCGCAATCCGCACCCAGGTGAACGGATCGACGCGCGCCTCGCGCAGCGTCACATCCCCGGCTTCCGCGGCAACCGCCGCGATCCGTGATGCACCTTCGCTGATATCGCGCACGGTTGTGGTCGGCACCGAGGCCGGCACGCCGGCGCCATACTGGCGCAGCAGTCGTTCGAACGCGGCGTCTGACACGAGATACGGTTCGACGATCCGGCCGGTCAGCGCGTGAAGGGCAGCAAGCGCCGCCTGCGGCAGCGGTGCACGACACGCGACCATGAGCACCTGGTCAGCCGCGCGGAACGGCACCAGACCGAGCGCTCGCACCTCATCGCCGCTCAGGCCGCCAGGCGCCGTGCGCACGGCCGACTGATCGATGGTCGCGAGGTAGGGCACGCCACCCTGCGCGGCCAGTGCCTTCAACACCGCATCCGGACTGGTGTAGGCCATTTGCAGCAGCTGGTCGCCAAGGCGCAGGCCGGACTTACGTTGCTCGAGCAATGCGCTCTTCAGCTGTGCCTGCGTAATGCCCTTCTGCTGGAGCAGCACGGTACCCAGCGGCGTCGGCGCGGGGGTCGCAAGTGGCTCGCTGGCTGCGATCTGACGCAGCCGGTCAGCGGCCTCCGCGGTGACACAGCGGTTCGAACAGAACCACGCGTGGTCGAGGCGCACACCGAGTCCAAGGGCACGCAC
>JBEBGG010000239.1:0-4504 GCA_040081555.1 Vicinamibacterales bacterium | reverse complement strand
ACCCGCACCGGTACGTCAGGCAGTACTGCGGTCATGCCCTCGGCGGTATAGCGGCTGTTGGCAACCACGAGATCCGGCCGATGACGCAACGCCAACCGATCCAGCCACCGACCAGGGGTCAACCTGTCGTGTGCCCACAGGACCAGTGGGAGACGGCGCTTCCGAACAACGGGAGCGAAGAGTGCGTGGCTCCACGCCGATGGCGTGACACAAAGATCGGGCGCGCTCGATTCGAGCAACCGTCTGAGGCGAGCACGCGACTGCTGAATTTGCCATGGACGGCTCATACGCGCTGCACCCAGCGAGTGCACGCCAACGCCGGTGGCACGAAGGTCGGTCGCCACGCGCCCATCGTCGAAGCAGAGAGCAAACTCCGGCGCGATCGACGCCCCGCCGCGCTGACACGCGCTGGCAACTGAGATCAACGCAGTCTCGATGCCGCCAAACATGTTTCCGCTATGGATGAACAGCGCGCGCACGGTCCTTGACGATCTCCAGCTCATACGACATGAACCACGCCGGAAACATCCACGCCCAACGTCGCTCGTACTTGGCCGGCCACCGATTTGCCAGCCGCCAGATCAGTTTGTTCACGAGCCCAGGAGTGAAGATCATGGCGGTCTTCCGGCGTCTGAACCGAACGTTCGTGTAGAAGGGAAGGTCGTTCTCTCCCGTCAGGTAGTGAAAGGTGAACCATCCGAAGAAATGCCGATGGGTGGGGTCCGTGAAGGCGTTGGCACTCGAGAAATGTGGCACCGTGATTGTGACCACACCGCCGTGCGCGGCGATCCGGTGGATTTCCTCCATCGAAGCAATCACGTCGTCCAGATGTTCGATGACGTCGTTTGCACGAATGGTGTCAAACGAATGGTCGGCAAAGGGCCAAGGTCTGACGTTGAGGTCGTGCACGACATCTGGGTTCGTCGTCGAGGTCACATCGAGATTGACGGCGTCTGGCAGGTGTTTCAGGCCACAACCGAGATTCAGGGTGCGGGGCTGGGTCTTGGAGGTTGTCATCACGCGGTGGCGGTTCGATGCTTTAAACGGCCGATTGGAATCATCGAGAGAGCAGTGCGTGCGTAGGGCTTGAGCGGTCCTGAGGTGACGAAAGGCAGCATCGCGACCGCGTACAACGCCATCATCCCGGTTGCCACAGCGGCCGCGTTCAACAGGTGACTGCTGTCGGACCACTGGCTGATGAACACCGTCAGTCCAATGACCGACGCGATGGTCGCGACAAGCGTCGCGCTGGGTCTCAGGAGCTCAGGGATACTGACATCCATTTCCTTTGCAACGGACCGCAGATTCACCGGCAGACCCACAAAGATGGCGCCCAGTCCTGACGCCAGGGGTGCGCCGATCGGCCCGAGCACGGCGACCAGCCAGGCCGCTCCCGCGATCGTGACGACACCATCAGCAAGGCCGACGAGCGAAAGCTGCCGCTCATAGCCGAAGCAGAACAATGTGTAGATGGTGGCGACGTTCCAGTGGCGCAACAACATCATTCCAGCCAGCGCCACGGTGAGCCAGAGGCCGCCGTACTGATCTGTGCCCACCCACCAGCTGACGAAAAATCTGTTGACGGCAATGACCACCAGCACCAAGGCGCCGCTCATGATGAGCATGCCCTGCGTCAGTGCCTGTGCGACGGTGACCAATCGATCTTTGGCGCCGGCAGCTCGAAGCTCAGTCAGCGCCGGCTGCGCTGTGTGGATGAGAAGCTGGGGATGATTGGCGAAGATCGTGACCAGCTTTGCGGTGCACGAATAGGGCACCACGGCTGCGGCACCAAGGATGTTGCCAATGACCAACACGTCTGATCCATTGAGAAACACCTGACCGAGTTGTCCGGCGCTCACCCAGAGGGAACGACGAAGGTATTGATCTCCGACAGGTCCCTTGGCGTGGCCGTGAGCGGCGGCAAACGATCGCCGAAACCGCCAGGCTGCCGTGGCTGCCGGACCCAGCAACGTGACGCTCCACCCGGCGACCAACGCCGGCAGACTCCAGCCCATCATCACCAGCACCACCGTCACCGAGGTCCCGGCCGCCCAACCAACCATCTGCACTTTCGCGAGATAGGGGAGGTCCTGCAGACCTTGAAGCGCGGCCGATGGAATCCGCAACGGATATGCACCGACGAAGACCGCAAACACGCATGCGAGCGGCCACCGAAGATCGATCCATTGAGCGGGCAACAACACCAGCAACGTGAGACAGATCACCGCCAGTCCAGCGGTTTGCCACAAGACGATGCGCCGCACGTGCGCCACGAGGCTGGATACCTGCTCAGCTCCTTCGGGTTGAGCAGAGACGCGGGCGACTTCGCGCGGCAAGATGGCCAGAATGCCGAGGTCGACAAGGCCGAGATAGCCGAGCAGCTGGCCGGCAACCAGCCAGAGTCCGAGGTCATGCTGGCCGATTCGGCCAAGCAGAAACGGTGTGAGCCACACACCGACGCCGATCATGGCCGCCTGTTGCAGGTACCCGATCGACGATGCGCCGATGATCTTGCGGGTGCGGCTCATCGCGTCCCCCGGGTCACGCCGCCGCCGTCCGCTCGAAGCGCCGATACACCCGCATCATCTGTTCGAGAAAGCGTGTCGGACTGAACTGCACGGTTGCGGTGTGCCGCGCCCTCTCCCCAATTCGTCCGCGCAGTGCCGCATCGTCGAGCAGTTGGGCAAGGCGCGCCGCCAGCTCGGTGGCGCTGCCAGGCCGGTACGTCAGTGCATTCTGACCGTCCGCGACCAATTCGACGACGCCGCCTTCGCCGCTCACGACAACCGGCCGGCCTGCAGCCATGGCCTCGGCGATGACCAGACCGAACGGCTCGGGCGACGTGCTGGCGTGAACGACGATGTCGAGATGTCTGAGCGCGGCCGCGGAATCGAGCACAAAGCCGGTGAGGCCAACAACGTCCTTCAGCCCCAAGCGGTCGATGGCGTGGCGCAACTCTTCGAGTGAGAACTGGCTGCCATCGGTTTCATACAACGGTCCGCCGACGATGTAGGCGCGGAAACGATGCGTGGCGCGCAGCTGGCGCAGCGCGTCGAGAAACAGCAGGTGACCCTTCCAGCGCGCGAACGTGGCCACGAGGCCAATGCGTGGTAAGCCGCTGTCGATTCGCGGAAGCTTGGCGAGGCTGTCGAGATCGAGCCGCGGTCCCTGCGGAGTGAACCGTGCCAGGTCTACGGAATTCCAGACACTTGTCACCTCGATGGACGGTCCGAGCTGTGTGCGGATGTCCTGGGCCACGCTTTCGGACACAGCGACGATGGCGCTGCAGCGGTGCTTGAGGCGCGTGATCAAGCGGCACGTGACGGGGCGGGTGGTGAGATAGTCGTGGAAATGCCAGATGAGCGCTGACCCCGGCGGTCGCGCCAGCGCACCGAGCAGGTGCATTTTGATGCCATTGGAGTGGATCACGTCCGGCCGGAACTCTGCAATGGCGCGGCGAAGCGCGTGCAGGTAGCGAAGTGTGCCGACGCTGCCGTTGGCCGCCCGTCGGGCGAACCGCACCCAGGTGCGCGGACCCGTGAGGCCGGCATCACCGATGCGGGCGAACTCGCGAGGAAACGGCAGGACCTCAGTTCTCACGCCGAGCGCGCGGGCATCGTCGGCCAGGGGACCGTCATTGGCAGCGATGAGTCCGAGTGCCCAGGTCGGCTGTACGTGGCGGAGGTTGTGGAGCAGATCGAGGAGCACGCGCTCTGCGCCGCCCATCGACGCCGTCGGACTGAGATAGAGAACGCGCACGCTACTTCACGTAATACTTCGAGTATTCCTTGCGGTAGTACTGCGAGTAGTAGTGCGGGTTACGGTGCACGTCGGCCCGGTTGAGAATGGAGCCGATCACGTTCGCGTTGGTGTTGGTGAGTTGGTCCACGGCGTTGCGCGCGGTGTGGCGGCTGGTCTGATCCGCGCCGACGACGAAGATGACACCCGTCGCCTGATTGCCAACCACGAGGCTGTCGGCCACTACCATCACCGGCGGTGTATCCACCACCACCCAGTCGAAGTGGTCATCGAGCGAGGCGAGGAAGTCGACGTAGCGAGGCGACCCAAGCAGTTCCGCAGGGTTGGGTGGAATGTGACCAGCGGTCATCAGCCAGAGGCCCTGAATGGGCGACTTCTTGATGGCCTCGGCCACCTTCGCGTTCCCGGAGAGCACGTTCGAGAATCCAGGCTCCTGATCGACCGCGAAGATTTCGTGCACGCGGGGCCGACGCATGTCAGCGTCGACCAGCAGCACCCGCAGACCGGATTGCGCAAGCGACACCGCAAGGTTCGCCGAGCAGATGCTCTTGCCCTCTCCGGGGCCGGCGCTGGTCACCACCAGGGACCTGGCGCCGTCTTCAGCAGTTGAGAACAGCACGTTGGTGCGGACAGTCTTGAAGGCCTCCGAGAAGTTCGCCAAGCCGGGCATGGTGACCAGCGGATTCTGCACCTCCTGCCCTTTGGGCACGGACGGAATCATGCCCAGGAAGGGCACGCCAAGATG
>JBEBGG010000081.1:0-16284 GCA_040081555.1 Vicinamibacterales bacterium | reverse complement strand
GTCCCCGTTATTGCTGCTGACTGGCAGACGCGGTGTCGGCGCGCGGGGTCGAGGCGTCGCGCGACATCCACGGAATGAACGGCAGCGCGTCGTTGCTCACCAGGTGCGCCGGTCCCACGCGCACCGCCACCGCCAGTTCGGCGCGCACGGCACTCACGCCGCTGAACACACCCCTGGTCGGCGGCACGTCAGCGTAGTCTCGTCCCACCGCCACGAGGATATGGCGCTCCTCAGCCAGCCGGTTGTTGGTCGGGTCGAAGCCGACCCACCCGAGGTCGGGCAGATACGCTTCAACCCACGCATGGGTCGCATCGTCCACCGATCGGTCGGCGCGGTCGTTGTGCAGAAGATAGCCGCTGACGTACCGGCAAGGAATGCCCATCGGACGGATGAGCGCAATCATGATGTGCGCGAAGTCCTGACAGACGCCCTTGCGCGCCTCGAGCGCTTCGTCAATCGGTGAATCCACGCGCGTGCTCTGCGGGCTGTATTCAAAGCGCTCGTAGACCGCGGCGTTGACACGTCGTAGGAGCAGTAATGGATCATCCTGACGCCCCAGGCCAATCTCCGTCGCGAAGGCGTCGAGCAGCGGCGTCGGCCGGGTGTAGGGACTCGCATTGAGATACTCCCAGAACTCACCCGAAGCCGTGATCGCGTCGAGCTGTTCCCAAGCTCCGTCACCCAGGTCGATCGGTATTAACGGCGGCGGCCCCACTTCAACCAACGCCTCGGCCGTGAGGGTCAGCCGCGAATGCCTCGCCGGAATGCCGAAGTGATGCACGATGTTGCCATCGTGATCCTGATACATGAGGACGCGCGATGCCGGCGCGGTGGTAAGGCTGAACTGAATACAGCGCTGATTGGCGTCGGTGCGCGGTTGCATGCGCACTTCCATGACGCTCTCGGAAATCGGCGACTCGTAGGCAAAGCGGGTGACGTGGCGAACGGTGTAAAGCATATCTATGCCGGTAACGCTGTTTCGATCGGGTATCCGAGGTAGGTCTGATAGATCGCCGCATGCACGTCGTCAACCTGCGCGTTGATGCCCTTGAGATAGTTCTGCGGATCGTCGCTCAGGATCTCGTCCACCTGACCGTAGTCGAGCGAGGCGTGCAGCCGTCCGGCCAGACGCTCCGCACGGCCGCCAGATCCCCGTGCGCCGTGCAGCGCGATGGTCCGCAGGGACGACTCCACGCACGACGCGGCAAAGCGGATTGAGCGCGGGAACTCCGAATTGAGCAGCAGGAACTCAGCCACGCGCTCAGGACGGATGTCCGCGGTGTAGACGCGCGTATACGGCTCGAGCGCTGAACAGCAGCGCAGCAGACCCACCCATTCAATCTGGGCAGCCGGCGTCGTCGCCGCGCGCGCCCCGACGCTCTCTTTGGGGAAGTGCTGACACAACATCCCAGCCGTCACATCCACGCGTTCGAGGAAGCGGCCCACTTGCAGATACTGCCATCCTTCGCCATGACCCATCGTCGCGTCCGTGATGCCCTGAAAGAGATGCACGCCTTCGATGATGAGCCGTGAGAGATAGTGCGACCGTGTCGACCAGGTGCCTTCGGCCTTCGCCTCCCGCAGCCGTAGGTAGAGGCCATTCACGTGCTCCCACATGTCGGCGCTGATTTCCTCGCGCACCTGCCTCGCGTTCTCTCGAGCCGCAGTGACGCACGCAATCACCGATTCGCGATTGGCGCCGTCGAACACGATCGCATCGACCAACGCCGCCGGCGTGCCGGGCGGCTCCTTCGGCTCCGTGAATTGCAGGTCGGAATAGAGGCGCGCAAAATCCCACCCGCCCTTGTTGATGCGGTCGAGACCAAGATCGAGACGGACGTCGATCACCCGCGCCACGTGTTCAGCGCGTTCGAGGTAGCGGCCGGTCCAATAGAGCGCGTCAGCCACGCGTGATAGCAGCACAAACTACTCCTCGAGGACCCAGGTGTCCTTGCTGCCGCCGCCCTGGGATGAATTGACGACCAGCGACCCCTTGCGCAGCGCCACGCGGGTGAGACCGCCCGGCACGATCTGCACCTTCTCGCCATAGAGCACGTAGGGACGCAGGTCCACATGCCGCGGTTCGACGCAGTCCTCCACAAAGCAGGGCGCGCGCGAGAACGACAGCGTCGGCTGCGCGATGTAGTTGCGCGGGTCAGCCAGAATCTTCGCCCTGAACGCCGCACGCTCACGCGCCGTGCTGTGGGGACCGATCAGCATGCCGTAGCCACCCGCTTCGCCCACCGCCTTGACCACCAACGTGTCGAGATTCTCAACCACGTGGCTGCGCTCTGAGGCGTTGCTGCAGAGATAAGTCTCGACGTTTTGCAGGATCGGTTCTTCCGACAGGTAGAACTTGATGATCGCCGGCAGATACGCATAGACCGCCTTGTCGTCGGCGATGCCAGTACCAATCGCGTTGGCAAGCGACACATTGCCGGCGCGATAGGCATTCAACAAACCAGCCACGCCAAGATGCGAGTCCGGACGAAACGCCAGCGGATCAAGAAAGTCGTCGTCCACGCGCCGATAGATCACATCCACGCGCCGCAGCCCCGCCGTCGTCCTCATGTAGACGATGTTGTCGTGGACGAGGAGGTCGCGTCCCTCGACCAGCGGCACGCCCATCTGCCGGGCAAGAAATGCGTGCTCGAAGTAGGCCGAGTTGCCAATGCCTGGGGTCAAGACGACGAAGGTTGGCTCCTGCCGAGTCTCTGGCGCGAGCGCCCGGAGTGCGGACAGCAGTACCTGCCCGTAGTGCGCCACCGGCGCCACCTTGTACCGATCGAAGAGGCCGGGAAACACGCGCTTGGTGATCTCGCGGTTTGTCAGCATGTAGGACACGCCGCTCGGGACGCGCAGGTTGTCCTCGAGGACAACGAACTCGCCGTTTTGCATGCGAATCAGGTCCGTACCCGACACCGACACGTAGATGTCCTTGTGGACATGGACACCGCGCATCTCGCGCCGGAAGTGCCGGCAGCTGTGCACCAGATCCCGCGGGACGATCCCTTCTTTCAGAATCCGCTCGTCGTGGTAGACGTCCTTCAAGAAGTGGTTGATTGCCGTCAGACGCTGTCCGAGGCCGCGTTCGAGCGTGCGCCACTCGGCCGCGGTAATGACGCGCGGCAGGAGATCGTACGGAAAGATGCGTTCGGTCCCCTGATCGTCGCCGTACACGGTGAACGTGATGCCCTGGGCAAGAAAGGCGCTGTTGGCATCCTGCTGGTGCTGGCGCAGCTCGGGCAAGGCTGCAGCCTGAATCGCCTCCAGGAGTGCACGGCAATGCGGACGCGGCGCTCCGGACGAGTCGAACATCTCGTCGTACGGCCCGTCGAGCCGATAACTACTAAAGAGCGCCCCGGAAGGCAGCGACTGAGAAGACACGGTGGTCATGACGACATTCTGGCTTCAAGCCCGACATAACTGTCACAGGTGCGCACTTTTAGCAACAAAAGTGTTGCATAGAGTCGCGTCGGCCGACGCTTCGGGCGGTTTGATCGCATCGTGATGAGTTCAGGAGCAAAGCGCACGCCATTCCGACAACCTTGTGACTGTCGAAGGCCCGCTTCGCTGAGCCATACTTTGGTGGTCAGGGCAACGCTCTGACTCTTTTTCGCCATATCCTCTGCCTGGAGACCCAGTGACCACACGCGACTCAGGGACATCATACGAAGACGGGTTGCTCTGGACGATCGAAGAGATCGGCCGCCTCGTCTCACCGAAGGGCGATCCTGCAGAAACACTGACCAACGTCGTCCATCTCATTCAACGCCGCTTCAACAGCGACGTCTGCTCAGTCTACCTGCTCGAATCGGACCGCACCCACCTGGTGTTGGCGGCCACCATTGGCCTGGCGCCTGATAGCGTCGGCCGTGTCCGCATGCGCGTGACCGAGGGACTGGTCGGCCTTGTCGCCGAGCAGCAGCGGCCGCTGCTGGTGCCTGACGCCGCCGTGCACCCGCGCTTCAAGTCGTTTCCTGAGGCAGACGAAGAGCGCTATCGCTCGTTCCTTGGCGTCCCCGTCATCGACCGGGGAGTCCTGCAGGGCGTCCTCGTCGTCCAGACGATCGACGAGCGACCGTTCTCGCCAGACGACGTTCGGCTCCTGACGATTGCCGGATCGCAGTTGGCACCGACCGTCACTGAAGCCCGCACCACGGGCCAGTTCGTGGCACCGTCGTACCAGAAGCTCGTCGCGCTGTCCCAGAACCTCTGGTGGAGCTGGGACGACGAGACGACGGCGCTGTTTCGGGAATTGGATCCGGTGCTCTGGCGGGAGTCCGGCAGCAATCCCGTGGTCCTGCTGCAGCGTATGCCGATTGCCAAGCTCGAAGAGCGCGCGTCGGAGCTGGCGCTGCACGGCCGCATCAACCACGCGCATCGCCGCATGCGCGAGTACCTCGAATCCACACGGACCTGGGGCGCACGATACGGCGGTGTGTTGTCCGCAGCACCAATCGCCTACTTCTCGGCAGAGTTCGGCATTCACGAGTCGATTCCGATTTACTCGGGTGGCCTCGGCATCCTGGCGGGCGATCACCTAAAGAGCTCGTCTGATCTTGGCGTGCCGCTGGTCGCCGTTGGGCTCTACTACGATCAGGGCTACTTCACCCAGCGCATCGACCGCAACGGCTGGCAGCACGAGGACTATCTCGACGTTGACTACCGGAAGCTGCCGATGCAGCCGGCCGTGCATCGCGGCGTACCGGTGACCATCAGTATCGATACGCGCACAGGCCCAATTGCCGCGCGAGTCTGGAAGCTGGCCATCGGCCGCATCACGCTGCTCTTGCTCGACTCCAATGTCGACCACAATCGCCCGGAGGATCGTGAACTCACCTCGCGCCTCTATGGCGGCGACTCGCGCGTCCGGATTCGCCAGGAGCTCCTGCTTGGCGTCGGCGGCGTACGCGCACTGACCGCGCTCGGCATCTCGCCTGGCGTCGTGCACATGAACGAGGGGCATAGTGCCTTCGCCTCGTTGGAGCTCGTGCGCCAGCGTATGGAGACGGAAGGCCTCGACGCGACCGAAGCCATGCGCCGTGTCGCCTCACACGCGGTCTTCACGACGCATACGCCGGTACCGGCCGGGCACGATCGATTCAGCGGCCCGCTCGTCGAAGAGTATCTGGGTCCGCTGCGCGACGCGCTGCGGATGGACTACGACCGCTTTCTCGGTCTGGGTCGCGTCAACCCGCAGGACCCCAACGAGGAGTTCTGCATGACGGTGCTGGCCCTCAAGTTGAGCCATCGGGCCAACGCGGTGTCGTCACTGCACGGCGAAGTCTCGAGGAACATGTGGCATTCGCTCTACCAGGGCCGCACCGAGGAGCAGGTGCCGATCGGCCACATCACCAACGGCGTGCACACGCAGACCTGGCTCGCGCCGCAGATGCAGCAGGTCTACGACCGGCATCTCGGCACGGGTTGGAACGAGCGGGCGAGCAACAAGGGATTCTGGGACGCGATTGATCGCGTCAGCGACAGCGAGCTATGGGAGACGCACCAGACCTTGAAGGTGCAGTTGATCGAGACCGCCCGACGTCGAGCGGCCTTGCACGCCGAGCAGCGCGGAGAATCTGCCGAGTTTGTCGCCCAGCTGCGAACCTCCTTGAGCCACGAGGCGTTAACGTTCGGTTTTGCGCGCCGCTTCGCCACCTACAAACGCGCAACGCTCGGCCTGCGCGACATCGACGCCATGGCGGCGATGGTGAATGACCCGCGCATGCCAGTGCAGTTCATCTTCGCGGGCAAGTCGCATCCGCATGACCAGCCGGGCAAGACGCTGTTGCAGCAGATCGCGCAGCTGATGCGCGACCCGCGCTTCGCCGGCAAGATCCTCTTTCTCGAGGACTACGACATCAGCGTCGGGCGTCATCTGGTGCAGGGCGTTGACGTCTGGGTCAACAACCCACGCCGTCCGCTCGAAGCCTGCGGCACCAGCGGACAGAAGGTGGTGCTCAACGGCGGACTCAATTTGTCGATTCTCGACGGCTGGTGGGCGGAAGCCTTCGACGGCCAGAACGGTTTCGCGATTGGCCGAGGTGAGACCCATTCAAACACCGAAATCCACGATGCACGCGACGCCGTCGCACTGATGCGCGTGCTCAGGGACGAGGTGATTCCGCTCTATTACGAGCGCGACCGCGACGGCTTGCCACGCGGATGGATCGCCAGGATGAAGCGCGCAATTCGAACGCTTGGCTGGCGCTTCAGCGCCGACCGCATGGTGATGGACTACGTGCTCAAGCAGTACATCCCCGCCGCAGGAGGCACAAGCGCAGGATAGTCTGCGGTCGACTATCCCGACGTCAGCAGCGGCAGATCCTATCGCCTTGACCCGGCGCACTGCTACGATTGAGCCGTGCCCGCTGCCATTCTTCGTCCGGCCCTGGCCTGCGCCGTTCTCGTCGTCGCCGCGATCGGCGCGAGCGGTTGTCGAAGCGGCCAGGACCCGGCTGCAAGCGGCGCCACGGAGATCACGTCTGAGAAGACAACACTCCAACTGCTGAAGGATCCGCAGACGGTCGGCGACTTCTCCCTCGCCGACCTCGACGGCAAGATCATCACCGCGCAGGCACTGCGCGGCAAAGTGGTGCTCGTGAATTTCTGGGCGACCTGGTGCCCGCCCTGCCGCGCAGAGATTCCGGATCTGGTCGAGCTGCAGAAGAAGTACAAAGACGACCTCGTGGTCATCGGCATTTCGGAAGACGAAGGGCCTGTTGAAAGCGTGCGCGCCTTCGCCATCGATCACAAGGTGAACTACTTCATCGCCATGACGACGCCCGAGATTTCCAAGGTATTCCGAGGCGTCTCAGCACTGCCGACGACGTTTGTGCTGGATCGCGAGGGAAAAATTGTCCAGCGCCACGTCGGCCAGCTCAACGCCGCCACTACTGAACTCGAAGCGAGTTTCCTCTCCGGTAAGGCGTCGGGCATCCACGTGGAGCGCGTCGAGGACAGCGCCAAGAGGCTGCTAGTGAACGCCGCGCAGGCGACCGAGATCCCGGGTGTAGATCTCACGAAGATGACGCCCGAGAAACGCACCGAAGCGATCAAGGCGATGAACGCCGAGAACTGCACCTGCGGCTGCGAGCTGACGCTCGCTGCGTGCCGCATCAACGACCCCAGTTGCAGCACCAGTCTGCCGCTGGCCAGGGCCCTCGCCGAAAAGATTGCGCAAGGGAGCTAGTCCACACCGCACCTCACGGTGCCTCGCCGTCGGATACGTCTTTATTCGGCCGCCGGCGGATCGCCCTTCTTCAATCGCTGACGCGCTTTGTCGACGTCGCGATGGAAGACGAACAGCTTGTCGGCGTTGCCCTGCGGGTCCGTGAAGTCGAAGCGCTTCCCCTTCGTCGTCTTCACGCGCAGGTTCTTCGCCAGATAATCCACTTCAAAGGTCTCGAGATCCATGAGCGACGCGGTGAAGGCGTCGTCTTTATCCGTCGTCTCGTAGCGGATCCCCTTGGGCGTGGCAGTCAGGCGCCCCGTACACGAGCCCATGCGGTGCTTGTGAACGACTTCTACTGTCGCGTTGAGGCGCACCTCGCGCAGCTTCACCATCACGTCACGCGGCCCTGGCTCCACGCTGAGCGTCGTCGACACGCCCTCGAAGCCAGGCGCAGTGACATTGATCACGTGCGAGCCTGGTTTGATATCTGGCGCCGTCGCAGGTGCCGCGCCAATGAAGGTGCGGTCCACAAACACCTGCGCACCGGGCACGTCGCTGTCGATGTGGAGCGTGGCCACCGTCGGCGCGGCTTCAACGGGAGCCGCCGGTTCGACTGGAGCCGGTGTGGCCGGGCGGCGCGTTGACGGGGCACGCGCAGCCGGGGGCGCCGCCGCGGGAGCGGAAGCCGCGGGAGGCACGGCGGTGGCCGTAAATGGCGTCGGCGGCGCTGCCGCCGGCACGGGCGTCGTCGCCACTGGTGTTGGCGCGGGCGTCGGTGCGGCGCTGCGGAACATCAGGAAGTAACCGCCGGCCGCCAGGACGGCAATGATGAGGATCAGCAGAAGTCGGCGCATAGGCGCGCCCATGTTAACAAAAGGCGCGGGCCCGATGATGATGCGGGGGCCAAAAGACGGCCCAAGCAGCGCGTGCTAGGCTGTCGCTTCCGATGAACTCCTGGAAACCCGGCGACCGCGTTGAGCAGGTCACTTACGGACACGGCACCGTGCTCGAGGCCAACGACCAGCACGTCGTGGTGCACTTCGACACCCACGGCAGGCGAAAGTTCGCTGCGCATCTTGCGGCGTTGAAGGAGTCCGCGCGACCCGACCCCTCATCGTCGGGCCGGACGACCGGGTTCGCTCAGCGCTCCCAGGCCGCTTCAGAACGAAAGACCACTGATCCCGGATTCGAGAACGCGAATCAGCAACGGGTGATTCGGCAGACATCGCTCCCGGGGCAAGTCGCAGGACAGCGCGTCTATGTGCTCTTGTGTGGGCGGTGCAACGTGCAGTACGGTGCCGTCCCCGCCGAGATTGAGTCCCGACGTTGTCCCTATTGCATGGGTGGTCATCCGGGACTGAACTTCAAGGGATAGTCGAGGCGGCGCTCGACGCGGGCCGCCTCGTGCCGGACTTCGAAACGCGATGAGACAATGGCCGTGGGAGCGACCCCAAGCACGCCTACGACCTGGTGCTCGAAAAGGTGCGGCCGGTCGAAGATGCCACGCTGCGGCGCGACATGATGCGAAGGTTGTTCAACAGCGCCGACGAACGCTGAGCGAGTCGAAGCGCCGCGCGTCAGCGCCAGGTCAGCGAACTCTTCAAGCCGTCCAGCAGCATCTGCACCGACACCATCACGAGCAGCATGCCCATCAACCGCTCCATGGCGACGAGGCCGCGCTCGCCGAGGATGCGATACATGAACGTGGCGGAGAGCAGAATGACCGCGGTAATGAGCCACGCGATGGTGACGGCAATCATCAGCGCCACAGGCGTGGACCCGGCCGCGCTCTGCAGCAGCAGGAGCGTGGCGAGAGTGGACGGGCCCGCCAGCAGTGGGATCGCGAGTGGCACCACGAACGGCTCACCGGCAATCGGGTCGCCAGAGATCGACCCGTGGCTCGGAAAGATCATCTTGAGTGCGATCAGGAACAGTACGATGCCGCCGGCAATGCTGATGGCTTCAGGCTGGAGCCCGAGAAACCGGAGCAGCACCTTGCCGAGGAGCAGGAAGACGATGAGGACGACGTAGGCAAAGCCGATCTCGCGCAGGAGCACGCGGCGCCGCCGGTGCGGCGCGACGGTTTTCAGTACCGACAGGAACATCGGTACGTTTCCGAGTGGGTCCATCACCAGGAAGAGAGTCACGACGGCGGACATGATATCCATGGTGTTGGCTCTGGGGTGGCGCTGAACGCACGGTGTCAGACCACGTCGGACCCACTCGGATCACGCATGAAGCGTCAGGGCAGGCTGAGCGCCACAAATTCTGCATCATGCCGGCGCGAGCCAATCGCAAACACGATGTACTGCTTGCCCTTGAACAGATACGTCATCGGCGCACCGGTCGCACCAGCCTCCAGATCGATCTTCGCCAGCATCTTCCCGGTGGCCTTGTCGAAGGCCCTGAACGACTGACCGCCCATCCCGGGAGGAGTGCGAATGTTGATCGCATCGCCCTCCGTCGCAAACAACAGCGTCTTGGTGACCAGCGGCGCCGAGCGCACCGTATCACCGAGCGGGGGCAAGTTGAGGTGCTTGATCGCTGGATGATCCCGCGGACCATCGCCGTTGGCGATCGTCCAGCGAAGCGTGCCTTGTCCGAGGTCGAGCGCCGTAATCCGTCCGTACGGAGGCTTCAGCAGGGGCAATCCGCGCGGGCCTTCGATTAGCTGCCGCCGCGACGCACGGTAGCGCAAATTGGTTTGCTTGGGGTCGCCAGGCACCAGATTGGCCACAAACGGGTTGGTCATCGACGTCACGTACAGGGTCTGCGTGTCGGGGTCGAAGGCCGAGCCTGTCCAGTCAGGTCCACCGACCGACCCTGGATTTTGAATCGTCCCCTTCTTGTCGGTCGGTCCGCTCCCCTCTATGGATGGCGGCGTATAGAGTGGACCGATGACGTACTGCTTCACAATCTCGAGTGCCTCGGCGCGCAGTTCGGGTGTGAAATCGATCAGATTCTCCTCGAGCACGCCCTGCCACTCGACCGGTGGCGGTTTCGTGGGAAACGGCTGCGTCGGCCACGCCTGCTCGCCGGGCACGGTCGATTTGGGAACCGGACGCTCCTCGATTGGCCAGACCGGCTTGCCGTTCCGGCGGTCCAGCACGAACGCAAAACCCTGCTTCGTCATCTGCACGAGCGCCTTGATGGGGCGTCCGTCGACCGTGAGATCCACCAGCACCGGCGCAGACGGATTGTCGTAGTCGAAGAGGTCGTGGTGCACGGTCTGGAAATGCCACACTCGTTTCCCGGTCTTCGCGTCCAGGCACACAATCGACGTGGTGTACAAGTTGCTGCCACGCCGGTGCCCACCATACATGTCGTTGGTCGGGCTCGTCGTCGGCAAATACACGTAGCCGAGGTCGTCGTCGGCGCTCATCAGGCTCCAGACGTTGCCGGCACCGATGAACCGCCACGCCTCCTCTTCCCATGTCTCCACGCCAGGCTCGCGGTTTTGCGGGATCACGTGAAACGTCCAGCGCAGCTTGCCCGTGCGGACGTCGTAGGCGCGTACGTGACCCGGCTCGCCTTCCTTCTTCTGCGCGGAGTCTTGCCCGCCGAGCGCCATTCCCATGACCACGACATCCCGCACGACCAGCGGCGCTGACGTCCACGCAAAGGTCTCGCCGGGGGTCATGTCGGCGCTCAAGTCGATGCGACCGCCCTGCCCGAACGTTTTGATGCGTGCACCGGTCTTCGGGTCCAGCGCATAGAGAAAGTGCGTGCGATGCGTGATGATCCGAGCGTCCGCACCCTCGCCCCAGTACGCGAGCCCGCGATTGCTCGTGAAGCCGGGCGGCGTATCAGTGTCCGGCGGCTGACGCCAGATGGACTGGCCAGTTGCCGGATCGATGGCCACCGCCGAACCCACGCCGTTCGACGCATAGAGCACGCCGTTGACCATGAGCGGAGTCGAACGAAAGAGGTTGCTTGGTTTCGGCTGCTCGGGAGCGAGATCGACCGGCTCCACGGCGGCGTGCCGCCACGCCACGCGCAGCGTGCCCACGTTCTCCGCGTTGATCTGATCGAGCGGCGAGTACTTGCGCGCCCCGTTGTCACCTGAGTAATACCGCCACTCACCTTCCGCGCCTGCCCCGCTCACCAACGCGGTGGCCCCACACACCGCCAGGCACAGCGCGCCGGCTGCCCAACCCCATGACCGTCTCATACGCCACTTCATCAGCGATCTCCCCAATAGCCGTCGGACCCGAATTCGACGCCTGTCACTATACAGATTCCCCGCCGCTCGATTCTGTTCACATTATTCACCTTGTGACCCACGACGAGGTCCAGAGGCCGATGGCGTCGTGTGCAGGGCCGGCGTTTGTGGGCGCGCTGACTATCGCGGTGGCGACGGCAGCTCGAAGACCCAGACCGAGGCCCCGCGATCCGGCGGGTTGCGAATCTCTGGCGCGAGCGGCGCGATATTCGCCGCGTGATGCCCTCCCCCGCCGACCACCGCGGCCACGTACTGCTTGCCGTTGGCGGTGTAGCTGATCGGCGCCGAGCTCGGCAGATCGTTCAGCCGGACCCGCCACAACTCGGCCCCCGTCGCATCGTCGTACGCTGCGAAGACGCGGTCGAGTGAGCCGGCAAACACAACGCCGCCGGCGGTGGCCAGCACGCCCGAGCTCCTCGGCGAACGCTGGCGCGCCAGCCAGACGACCTCACGCGTCTCGAGGTTGATCGCCTGAAGACGCCCGTACTTACCGTCGCTATCGGGCCGCGGACGAACCGTGTGACGCACACCCGTCGAGAGCAAGCCCCGTTCGCCTGGCGCGACCGGCACGTACTCGCCGCAGGCCTCGAACAGAGGCACGAAGAGGACCTTGGTCGCCGGGTTGTAGGACGAGGGCAGCCAGTTCTTGCCGCCGATGGTGTTGGGGCACACGAACTTCGCAGTGCCGTCGCCGGGCACCTTCTGAGGGTCGATGGTCTTGACGCCGGTGCGCGGGTTGATCGCGGTCACGATGTTCTGCAGGCCGAGGTCCATCGAGTACACGTACTTCCCCGAGTCGGCCTCGAGCGCGTCGAAGATCGCCGTCTTGCCGCCGGTAACGACGAGCGTTTTCGTCGTGCCGTTCGACGAGACGCGGACCAGATGACGCTCGAATGCCCAGTCGAGATCCCACTGGTCGTTGGGCAGGTGCGAGTAGAACCAGACGAGCTTCCCGCTCTCGGGCCGCAGCGCCACGGTCGCGTTCGTGTAGAGGGCGTCGTTGCTCGCCTCGCCGGCGGCGCGCGTGCGCAGCGGCGCCGTGTCGTATGTCGGCGCAGGCCCGAAGAAGATCAGATCGAGCGCGGGGTCGTAGCTTGGCGGCAGCCAGACCGATCCGCCGCTGCGCTTGTCCATGGGCAGCCCGTTCCAACTGTCGCCGCCCGGCTCGCCCGGCTTCGGAATCGTATGGAACCGCCACGTTTCCTTGCCGGTGTCGGCGTTGAGGGCGACGATGAGGTTGCCGCCGGGCGCACGGCCCGTGGTCCCGATGATGACGTTGCCCTTCACGACGATCGGTCCACCTGTCAGGCCGTACGCTGGCGAGTCGCCCACCGGGCTGTCCCACAGCACGCGGCCCGTCCTCACGTCGAGCGCCACCACGTGGCTGTCGGAGGTTGGCACGAGGAGTCGGTCGTGCCAGATGGCGATGGCTCGCTTGAGGCCGGGCGCCGTGTCCTTCGGCAGCCATCGCGAGTACTGCCAGAGCAGATCGCCTGTGGCGCCGTCGAGCGCCTGCACCTTGTCGCCGAAGCTGTGCACGAACAGCACGCCGTCGTGCACAAGCGGCGTCACTTCGTTTGGTCCAGGCGGGAGGGACCAGGACCATGCCGTGCGCAGTGTGCCCACATTCGCCTTGGTAATCTGGGTGAGCGGGCTGAACCCGTGCGCGTCGTAGGCGCGCCGCCACGTGAGCCAGTCGCCGGGCGCCGGAGCCGCCAGCATCGCTTCGGTGACCGGCGTGATCGAGTCGAGCGGGTTCGTCTTGGCCAGGGGAGGCGGCAGCGCCTGGCCCGGTGTGACGCCGGATCCCGATCCCGAGGCGCCGGCAAACACCATCGCCTGTAGCGCGACTGGGTCGGCAGGCAGTGGCCGGGCGCCGGCGGCGACCTGATTGGCCTGCAGAAGATACGCGAGCAGGAGAACGCGCTGATCGTTGCTCACCGATCCGGCCGCCGCGGGCGGCATGGTCGTCAACTTTTCCAAGAGCAGGTCGGCCGATTTGCCGCCCCAGCCTGTCTGGAACGCCTCACCCTTCAGCGGCGGCGCAAACTCGCCGTCGTCCAGGTTGGCGCCGTGGCAGGACGCGCACCGCTCGCCGTACGTCCGCTTGCCGTCTGCGGCCTGCGCGAGCGTGTAGCTGGCGCCTTGCAGCAGCTGCGCCTCGAGGGGCCGCGTCATGCGGGCGCCGACCGCAAGCGCGCCCGCCATGGCGATGGCCATTCCGATGCGGCCGATTCGTGCTCCCCTCATCATCGCAACTCCACGTTCACGGGTTGACCACCGGAGGTTCGGGAGAGGACTGCGCGAGCGGTAGCGTCACGGCGGGAACAGAGCTCTCGGCTACGGACGATTGACGTGGACGGACAGGCCACCTGGCCCCAGCCGAGCGTTGGTCGATCGTCGCGGTGCGCGCCTGCCCCTCGAGGGCTGCTGCCAGCCACACCTACACGTGGTGCAAGAACCAGTACATCGGCCTCAGCTTGTAGGGGGCCGGAATCGGTTTCGCGCCTGCCTTGCGCAGGATCTCGCCAGTGTCGGAGCGTCGCACCTCGAACAGGCCGCCGGCCGCGAATTGAAGCTCCATCTCCGCGAGCCAGAGGGGCGTTTCACCGTACACGTTCTTGATGTCCAGGGCCGCCCCGTGATCGATGAGAAACTGCACCATGAGGTCGCGTCGGTTGTAGGCGGCGTAGTGGAGCGCCGTCTGGCCCATCGTATCGACCGCGTTCACGTCGGCGCCACCCAGCTCGAGAATCATCTTCGCCGCTTCGACACTCGCCCGTTCCGGTGTCATGTTCTCGCCCAACACACGCCCGAGCCCCGCGGCAGCCATAAGTGGTGTGGTCTTCCCCACCGTGAGCCCGTGATCGGCCTTGGGGTCTTCCGTCGTACCCAGGTGCACGTCAGCACCCTTGTCCACGAGCAGACGCATGATCTCCGTGTCCCCGGCTGATGCCGCCACGAGGAAGGCCGTGGCGCCGTGCAGCTCGGTGAGATCAAGATTCTTCGACGAACCGGTGCGAATCGGCGCCCTGGTCATCCGTACGTTCGGGTCGGCCCCATGGGCCAGTAGCGCCTTGACGAAATCCGTCTTCCCTTCTTTCAGGCCTGCTGCTGCGTACCACTCGTAGTCCGGCCGGTCGGTCGTGATGTTGTTTGTGGTCGTGTCATTTTCCCAGGAACCGGCCGCCCAATGCAGGGCCGTGAAGCCAGCGCCGGCGGCGTTCGGATCCGCGCCCCGCTCGAGCAGTAGCTGGGCCACGGGAAGGTTCGCCCTGTAGGTGGCAAGCACGAGTGCGCTCATCCGGTCCGTCGTCGTGTCGTTGGGGTCCGCGCCTGCATCGAGGAGGATCCGTACGGATTCGAGGTGCCCGACCCGGGCCGCGAACAGCAGCGCGGTGAATCCATTCGGCGACAAACCGTTCGAGCCTGCCCGTCCGAATCCCATCGGACCCCCACCCGATCCGGCCGACCCTCTTGCTGACGGGTCCGCTGTGCGCAAGCGGATATCGGCGCCGCGGCTCACCAGCAGGCGCACGACGTCGTGGTGCTTTTCGACCGCCGCCCACATGAGGGCCGTCTGGCCCTGATCCGCCTCGCGCGCGTTCACGTCCCCGCCGTGGTCGAGCAACGCCTTCACGACCGCCACGTTGCCCGTGCGCGCGGCGACCATCACCGAGGAGAAGGGCTTGCCCAGGTTCGGCTGCGCGCCTGCCTTGAGCAGCCGCGCGACCATCGCTTCACTGCCGTTCTGGCTCGCCAGCACCAGTGGCGTGACGCCGGTGTCGTCCTCGACGTTCACCCGGGCGCCGGCACCGAGCAGGAGATCCGCGGTCGCGACGTCGTCCCAATGCGCCGCCCAGTGAAGGGCGGTGACGAAATTTGCGTGCGTGGCGTTCACGTCCACGCCTTGTTTCAGCAGGGCCTGAACGGTTCTTGCGTCGTGGCGCTTGGCCGCATCAACCAGACGCTGGTCGCCGGCCGCCGTCGGCAGGGCGATCGAAACAACGGCAGCACCGAACACAGACAGCAGCAAGCGACGCATCGCGCGAAGTCCTCCTGTGGCTCGTCTCCGACTGGACAAGTGTCGACCACTCGATCTGAATGCTCAGACGCTGGGCAAACTCAGAGGCTCCAGTTCAATCTTGCCGGTGGATTCGCCGACCTTCTCGACCGGCACTCCCAGAGTGTTGAGCAAGGTCACATGCAGGTTGGGCAACTGCGCGTGGTCGTACCGGATGTGGCGACCGCCCTTGATCTTGTCCGCACCAAAGATCACGATCGGCAGCTCGTGCGGGTCGTGTTTGTTCGCGTCCCCATGATTGCTGCCATACAACACCAGCGTGTGATCGAGCAGCGATCCATCGCCGTCCGGAGTCGCCTGGAGCTTCTCGAGGTAGGTGGCAAACTGCGTCATGTAGTGGACATTCACCTTGGTGAATCGCCTCATCTTCTCTGGGTCGTTCCCGTGGTGCGACAGGCTGTGATGGCCTTCGGATTCCCCGATTTCTGGATGGCTCCGGCCACTGATTTCCCTGACGAGCAGGAAGGTCCCCACCCTCGTCAGGTCGGCCTGATACGCGAGAATCTGCAGGTCGAACATGAGCTGGGCATATTCCGGAAACTCCTCCGGGATGCCGTCGGGCTGCTCGACGACTGGAATCTCGCGTTCGTTCCTGGCCTCCGCATTCTGGATGCGGCGCTCGACGTCCCGGATCGACTGCAGGTAGTCGTCGAAGCGGGTGCGATCGGTTGCGCCGACGGCCCTGCTCACCCCGGTGGCCTTCTCGAGGACGGAGTCCAGGATGCTCCGCTTCTGACGCAGGCGGCGCTGGACAATGGCCGGGTCGCTGCTGCCACTGTCGCCGAACAACCGCTCAAAGAC
>JBEBGG010000238.1:0-4506 GCA_040081555.1 Vicinamibacterales bacterium | reverse complement strand
CGAGCATGGCTCTCCCGCAGGGAAGCTTGCCGATGCGGAGGTGGTCTTCGAAGGCGAAGCCGGTCCCTTCAGCGGTCTGAAGCTGATCGGCTTCGCTGTGTGGGAACGTCGCGATGGAGGGAGGAACGTGACGTTTCCGGCCCGGCAGTACTCCGTGAACGGGGAACGCCGGAGCTTTGCGTTGCTGCGTCCCGCCAATGGCGAGGCCAGCGCGCAGGAGGCGATTCGGCAGTGCATCCTCGACGCCTACGGTCGCGTCGAGGTTCATTCCTGAGTCGTCAGCGGTCATCGCCGATCGGTCGGGCGCAGCTCCTCTGATTGGCACGACACGTACCCGCCGGCTCCATCGCGACAACGCGATGGGGCCGCCGGGGCCTTCCGCCGCGGGATGCGGCTCGATGAGACTGGAGAAAGGAACGAGGTCATGGAGCTCGTGACGAACGCCCCGAGTGGAACGGTCGACCAGGTGGTGGCGGGTGTCGGCGCCAGAAGCCAGGCCGCCCCGAAGTCGCTCTCTGCGACCGCCACATTCATCCTGTCCGAGGAGGGCCGCAAGGCATCTCTGTTGTCAGGAGGCGACGGCCGGGCCTTGCAGACGGTGACGCTGGAGGTTCCGGCCAGCCGGCTACACCTGGTCTCGGTCGATCGACAGGGCGTCGCGCGGCTCCGACTTCGCCCGCGATTCGAGGTCGACGCCAACCAGCGCGTCACGCGGCTCGATTCGTTCCCGGCGTTCGACACACCGCCGAGCGCCGACGAGCTTCTGCGCCTGGCCGCGCGCAACCACGAGCTCGAGCAGACCTATCGCTCAGCGAGGACCACCGCAGCGCTCACGCGCCAAGACGCCCAGCGTGAGCTTCGAGAACGCGTCGCGCAGGCGTTCATTGCGGACCCCGCCCAGCGAGCTATGTCACATCCTCCGCCGACGCAGCGGCGATGCTGTATCGAGGCCGAGGGCCGGCGCATCGTGTTCGACGTCACCGAGGATCCCGTCTTAGCCAAGACCGTGGCGCTCGAGGCGACCCGTCGGTTCCGTGCCGACCAGCGTGCCAAGCGGGAGCAGAACCTCCAGGAGCGGGCGACGCAACTCGCGCTGCACGAGGAGAAGAAGCGGTTCGTCGCGGCGTGGATCGCGAAGCATGGCACCGCTGAGCAGCGGGCCCGACAATCCGCTGGCGTACTTCCCATGGAAGAAGCGGTCGCCGCGATCTCTGACCAAGTGTTCGCAGCGGCCGGGGATCATCCTGTCTACACGCGTAACGGCGCCGGCCGGCTTCAGGAACTACTTCGGCGAGTTCCAGGACACGCGGAAGCAATCGTCGCCACCGTAGATGTCATTGCCGAGACGACCATCGCCAAGGGCGCCACAGCGAACGAGTGGTCACGTGTGGAACGACTCAGGAGCCTGTGGCCGGACGCAAAGGTTACGCTGATGGTGCAGCGTCTAAAGTGGCGAAAAGACCCTGCCGCTGGCGAATCGCGTGAGGTGTTCGTCGCGGTCGTGTTGAACGTCGGGCCGCTCGCGCTCCGTCGCGAGTTCGAGACGACCTGACAGACAGGTCTCGCCCTGGCCATCGCACCCGCCTGGCCCTGGACCATCCTGGCGCTCCTCTGGATATTCCTCATCAATCAGAGCCGGCAGGTAGACTTGTGGCTCTGCGAGGCCCAATGACCAGGACGGTAGCCAAGACAATGCACGAACGCCACCTGACGGTCGGTGTCAACCACGACCATCTCAGCGGTCTGACGCGCTGTCACCCATCGGTGGGCATCGCCGAACTCATTTGGAATTCGCTTGACGCTGACGCGACTCGCGTCAACGTGTGGCTGCGCGAGGGGCCGGGCGGGGGCGTGGAGCGCGTTGAGGTCGATGACAATGGCACGGGGATAGACGTGACCCGTGTGGATCAAGCGTTCGAGAGTCTGGGCGGTTCGTGGAAGGCCAGCAAGAAAGTCAGTGACGGCGGGCGCGTTCTACATGGCAGAGCTGGCAAGGGTCGATTCCGTGCCGGCAGTATCGGCCGCATGTGCCGGTGGAGCACTGTCAACCGTGCTGTCGATAGCACTATTCACGCGTTCGGCATCACCATCAGTACTGACAATCTGAAGGATGCAGTCGTCGAGCCTTCCGAGAAGGAGCAGTCTGCCGCGGAAGCGGGAACGCGAGTCGTCATCTCCGAGATCTTGTCCCCCTACTCGAAGGCCCTTGAGGGGGACGCTCTGCGAGAGCGCTTGACGGAGGAGTTCGGGCCCTACCTCCTACAGTACCCAGGCGTGAAGATCGCAATCGACGGCGAGCTTCTCGACGCGACGCCACTCATCAACGAGCAAGCGACCGTGTTGTTGCCCCCGGTCTCTTTGCCGAACGGCAAAGAGGTCACGCTGAACGTTCGGATGGTGGAGTGGAAGGGCCCGGCTGAGCGCCGGATCTTCCTGTGTGACGCTTCCGGCACCACCTTGGTGGATGTGCCGATGCGCAGCCACTTGCTCGACGGGTACGTGACCGCCTATGCGCACTCCGACCAATTTCGCGAGCTGCAAGTACAGGACCTGGCCGAAGGCCAAGTTGAGCAGCTTGAGGAGGTGCGCCCCCTGTTGGCGGCCGTGAGGGAGAGCGTCAAGGAGTTCGTTCGCAAGCGACTGGCATCCAGGTCGCAAGCGTCGGTGGCTCGTTGGAAGGAAGAGAAGATCTACCCGTACCAAGGTGAAGCACAAGACGAGATCGAGGCTGTCGAGCGCGAGGTGTATGACATCGTTGCTGTTCAACTCGACCGCTTTCTCCCGAAGATCAAGGGCTCCGCGAATTCGGTCAAGCGGATGCACTTCTCGCTGCTCCGGGCGACTTTGGAGAGTCAGCCGGAAGATGTCGTCCAGCTATTGGACGCCCTCGCAGGCCTACCTGCGCAGGAGCGCAAGATGCTGGTCGACCTCCTTCAACGGACCACGCTATCCAACATCATCCGTGCCGCGAAGCTCATAGATGATCGCCTCCACTTCCTGCGCGGTCTTGAAGCCATGCTGGCTGACAAGGACCTGCGCGAGGCGTTTCTGGAACGAAGCCACTTGCACGAGATGCTCGCCAAGAACACATGGATCTTCGGCGACGCGTATTCGCTGACCGTGAGTGACGAGTCGCTTACAGAGGTGGTGAAGAGTCACATTGAAGCCGCCAAACTGCCGATCGTGGTTGATGAGCCCGTCGTACAGTCAGACGGGCGGAGCGGGCGGGTGGACCTCATGCTGACTCGGGCATTGGGCGCCCCCGCGCATTCGCGTGAGCACCTCGTGATTGAGTTGAAGCGCCCAACCGTTACTGGTGGGGAGGACATCGTGTCTCAGGCGAAGCGGTACGCTAGAGCCGTCGCCAGGGACGCGCGGTGGGCGGACACGAAGACCACGTGGACGTTCTGGGCCATCGCCTACGACTTGGATGACGACGGCCGCGCGGAGATCAACCAACCGGATCGGCCCCACGGTCGCGTGGATGCCGGTGCGAACTATACCGTGTGGTTGCGAACCTGGGGCGCGCTGCTCGAAGACTGCCGCGGCCGGCTGACATTTCTCCGTGACGCGCTGGCAATCGAAACAAAGAAGGAGGCCGGAGTCAGGCATCTACAGCAGGCCTATCCAGCCAACATGCCAGAGATCGTGGAGGACGTAGTGCCCACTGGTCGACGTCTGCGAGCCGTCAAACGTAAACGCCCTGCCAAGAAGGCACGGCCTGCAAAGCGCCGAGTTCACTGAATGAGTAGGCGCTGTCGCACCGTGCGCCTCGCACGTTTCGCGGGCCGTTGACAGGAACCGCGAACAGGCGTAACGTCAAGATCACTCGCCGTGGCCGTCCTGGCCACCCCTCCTCGTCGCCCGACGCGGAGCATCGTTCCACCTCGTTGCCCTCAGGGCACAGAAGAAGGAGCACCCCATGATTGGGAGTGGTGTGTCTGCTGTCTGCGCGTACACCGCCCACCGGGAATGGGCTTCTCGCCCACCCGATGAGCGCTACGCCAGCGTTCACACGCTCTACGATGCGGCACACGCGCGGCGTGTTCGTACCGAAGAGCAGACCATCGATACCATCGACCTTAGGACAGAAGCCGTGGCTTCCGACGCGCTCGCGTTACGCGACGGGTCGGGTCGCCAAGGCGCCCTCACGCACTGGAGCTTCGAGCAGCTCGCCGGCATCGCCGCCGCGCCGCCGAAATACCTCCGGACGCTGCCCGCAGCGATCGCCTCGGACGCGATCAACTACGGGCTGCAGCGTCAACGTCGCGAGCAGCAGCAGCTACTCGTGGACCGCGACGATCCGTGGACCGTTCACGCCGTCACCTCTCCGAGGTACGCGCGGGTCCACCACGACGAGCTGGCCGGCCGGGTGCTCGACCTCATGGCCCAGCATCCGGCCTGGTCCCTGCCGCTCGGCTACAAGGACGGTGTGTTCGGCGCTGAACGGGTTCCGTCCGGCGCCTACCTGGGAGATCGAGACATGTTCCTGTTCCTCGTGGACGG
>JBEBGG010000237.1:0-4510 GCA_040081555.1 Vicinamibacterales bacterium | reverse complement strand
GCATCAAGGGTTTCCATTCGTTGTTCCTTCATTGGAGGTGGGAGATGCATCAGACCGCGCGAAGACTGGGCGCGTCGTCCACGTCCACCTCTCGCTTCGATATCGAGACCTTGGTCCCCTTGGAGTTGGAAGAGATCTCGAGATTGCCGCCCAGTTGGTTCGTAAGCGCCTCGACAATGCTCGTGCCGAGGCCGGCTTGCCGGCGGTGCGGCGCCCGCGCCGAACCGTCCGCCGAGCTTCGGGGCAGGCGGGGCCGGACCGCAGGCGCCCAGTGCCATCACCCAGGGCCCCGGCGCCGCACCGTGTACACCGCCCTGCACCATCGAGCCCGGTAAAACGGTCACCCTCACCGCCAACGCCACCGACCCTGACGGTGACACGCTGACGTATCGGTGGACGGCGTCTCCATCCGGCACGTTCTCCAACCCCACTGGGCGCACCACCGACTTCACTGCACCCAACGTCGAAGGTCCGGTCACGGTCACGGTGACCGTCAGCGACGGCAAGGATGGCACGACGTCGTCGTCGACCACGCTCATGGTGCGACGCCCGCCGCCGGTCGTCGAGCTGACGTTTGAAGACGTCTACTTCGACTTCGACCGTTCATCGCTCCGGCCTGAAGCGCAGCGGCTTCTGGATGATGCCGTGGTCAAGTTGCGGGCGAACCCGACCAAGAATCTGATTATCGAAGGGCACACCTGCAACATCGGCACGGCGGAATACAACCTGGCGCTGGGAGAACGACGCGCCAAGGGCGTCGTCGACTACATGACGTCCCGAGGTATCCCGGCGAGCCGGCTCGAAACGCGCAGCTACGGCGAGGAGCAGCCCAAGTACGACAACGCGCGCGAAGAGACTCGGCGCCTCAATCGCCGCGCCGCGCTAGTCGTCAGGGTGCAGTAGCGCCGTGCGCCCGTGGTCATCAAAGCGTCCTCGGGAACGACGGTTGACGCACTCATCGCCGAACTCTCGTCGACAAGCGAGATTAGGCGGGATGCGGCGGTCGCGCGGCTGTCGATCATTGGCGAGCGGGCGTCGCAGCGGCTGCTGAACCTTGCAGGTAACCAACAAGCGCCCGCCGACGCGCGAATAGCCGCGTTCCGGGCGCTTGATGCCGTCGGCGAGCCGCGCGCCCTCGAGGCGGCGCTCATGGCGATCGATGACGCACACCCGGCGGTAGCCGTCTGTGCCGCCGGTGTGGCACGCGCCTTCCTGCACACCGCAAAGGGCGTCAGCGCACTCGACCGGTTGTCAGAAACCGCCACCAACCCGGCGCGTCCATCTGTCGTTCGCGTCGCGGCGATTCACGCTCTCGCGACCCTGCACTCGTCGGCTGTTCAGCCCCTACTGCAGGCGCTGCGCGTCGATCCAGACCCGGCAATTGTCGAGGCGGCCACGGGCACCGTGGCGAAGACGGTAGAGCCTGTGCAGGCAGCGCCCCAGGCGCTGCTGGACGCCGCCGAACGGGCCCTGCCGGACGACCCCATCCGGCTGCGCGAAAATATCGTCACCGCGGGGTCGACCGTCCCAGTAACCGTGTTGCACCGGATCGTCGAACACGTCCGCATTCGCGAGGGCGCCGAGTCGGGTGGACGTCGGGCGTATTGGATGGCGGCCCGGGCCACGGCCCACGCTGCGCTCGCCCAACGCGGCAGCCGGCTGGCGCTCTACGATCTGCGCGAGACGATTGAGTCCGCCAAGGGGCCACTGGCGGTGGATTTCATGACAGCCCTCACCGCGATTGGCGACGTCAACTGCCTCGAACCTATCGCAGCCGCCTACGCCGCGGCGGCGGCGCCCAACGCCGCCCAGGAAGACTGGTGGCACCGCGGCCTGGCCGACGCATTCCGCGCGATTGTGATCCGCGAAGAACTGACTCGGCGGCACGCCGTGCTGAAGCGCGTCGAGAAGCGCTTTCCCGGGCTGTTCAACGCGCTCGTGCGCTAGCAGGTTCTCGCTGCTCGGGTTGGGGCGTTCAGGGTTCTCGGTTCACGGCACCGGGGTCCTGGTTGCCCGAAACGTCTCGCGCACGCGCGATCCGCGTTCGCATGAACCAGAACCCTCAGCTAGTAGCTCTTGGCGAACCACGCCGAGGTAACAGCCGCGCTACCGCAGCGCACACACCCCCCGGCCGGCGCTTCGCCGTCAAGCGGCATGTTACGGATGGTGGCCTGCGTGTCGGTCTTGATCTGCGCCTCGCAATCCGCCGCGCCACACCACGGCGCGACGACAAAACCTGGCCGACCGCCATCCATCAACTGCTTGAATTCATCGTAGGTGGACGCCGACTGCGTGTGTTCATCCCGGAATGCGATCGCCCGCGCCAGCAGACCACTCTGAATCTCGTCAAGTAACGCGCGCAGCCTCGGCGCCACGCCTTCCATCGGCACGGCCATCTTCTCGCGCGTATCGCGGCGCGCGATCATGACGTGCGACTTCTCGATGTCCTTCAAGCCGATTTCGAGGCGCAGTGGCACGCCGCGCAGTTCCCATTCGGAGAACTTCCACCCGGGCCGCTCGTCGCGTTCGTCGAGCGTGACGCGAATCCCAGCAGCGGCCAGCTCCGCCTGGATTTCCTTGGCACGTGGCAGCACGGTCTCGCGCCAGTTCTCTCGACCGATCGGAATGATGACGACCTGGTACGGCGCCACTGCCGGCGGCAGGACCAGACCACTGTCGTCGCCGTGCGTCATGATCAACGCACCCACCAGGCGCGTCGTCACACCCCACGACGTGCCCCAGACGTGCTGCACCGACTTATCGCGCGCCTGGAAGGTGATGTCGAACGCCTTGGCGAAATTCTGCCCGAGGTTGTGTGACGTGCCAGCCTGCAACGCGCGGCCGTCGCCCATGAGCGCTTCGATCGAGTAGGTCCGCAGTGCGCCGGCAAACTTCTCGCTCTCGCTCTTTCGGCCCTTCACCACTGGCATCGCCAGCAGTGTCTCGCACAGCCTCGCGTAGAGATCGAGAATCATCCGCGTTTCTGTTTCGGCTTCCTCGGCGGTTTCGTGGGCCGTGTGGCCTTCCTGCCAGAGAAACTCCGTCGTGCGCAGAAACGGACGCGTCACCTTTTCCCAACGGACCACGTTGGCCCACTGGTTGAGCAGGATCGGCAGGTCGCGCCACGACTGAATCCACTTCGCGTACATCGTGCCAATGATCGCTTCAGAGGTCGGTCGAACCACCAGCTTCTCTTCGAGCTCTTCGCCTCCCGCGTGCGTCACGTAGGCGACCTGCGGTGAGAACCCTTCGACGTGCTCGGCTTCCTTCGTCAGCAGACTGTTCGGAATGAACAGCGGGAAGTAGGCGTTGACGTGACCGGTGGCCTTGATCTCGCGGTCGAGCGCCTGCTGAATCAGCTCCCAGATGGCATACCCGTACGGCCGGATGACCATACATCCCTTGACCGGCGAGTAGTCCGCCAGTTCGGCCCGACGCACGACGTCGAGGTACCAGCGGGAGAAGTCGTGCGAGCGGGGCGTGATTTCAGTAACGAACGAATCTTTGTCTTGTTTGGCCATGAGTCGGGGTGGCCCGGCTGAAGCCGGACACTACATGCGAAACGCGTCGATGAGATGGACCTGCCAGTGTAGATCGTCGCGCTTTGGAAAGTCCTGCCGGAAGTGCCCGCCGCGACTCTCCTCTCGTCGGAGTGCCGCCCGCGAAATCAGCCGGGCGACGGTGAGCAGATTGAAACGGCGCCAGGCATCGGCGTCAGCGGTATCAGCGTCAATGCGGACCGCCGCATACGCGGCGTTGAGTTTGGCGAGCGTATCGGCCAGACCCGCTCGCGTGCGAAACAGGCCCGCACCGCGCCACATGGCGTCACGAATGGCATCGATACCCATCGCCCCGCCGTCCCCACCCGCATCCGCGGTGGTCTCTGGCACCGGCCGCCATTGGCGATCAGAGTGGAACTGGGCTGGCGCGATCGGCCCCAGCATGGCCCGAGCCGCGCGCGCGCCAAAGACCAGCCCCTCGAGCAGCGAATTGCTGGCGAGACGATTTGCGCCATGGACTCCAGTACAGGCGGTCTCGCCGGCCGCAAACAGTCCCCCGACAGAGGTCCGGCCCCACGTGTCGGTGTCAATGCCACCCATCAGATAGTGCGCCGCGGGGCCAACCGGGATCAGGTCTTTCGCAATGTCGATCCCGACTCCAAGGCACATGGCCGCGATGGTCGGAAATCGATGCCGCACACGCGCGGCGTCGAGATGGGCCAGCGTGAGTGACACCGGGCCACCACCGGCCTCCAGTTCACGCACGATGCCTCGAGCCACGACGTCTCTGGGCGCCAGGTCGCCGTCCTCGTGATAGCGCGTCATGAACGGCTCACCACGACCATTCACCAGCCGCGCACCTTCCCCACGGAGCGCCTCAGAGATCAGAAACCGTGGGGCGCCCGGCAGCGAGAGCGCGGTGGGATGGAATTGCACGAATTCGAGATCCGCCAGGCGTGCGCCGGCGTGGAACGCCAGCGCCACGCCGTCGCCGGTCGCCACCGCCGGGT
>JBEBGG010000236.1:0-4522 GCA_040081555.1 Vicinamibacterales bacterium | reverse complement strand
GTGCCGGTGTTCGAGTTCGACCCGACGTGGCCGAAGACGCCGCTCCCCAATAACTGGATCTTCGGCAACATCGGCGGTGTCCATGTGGACGACAAGGATCAGATCTGGGTCCTGCAGCGCGGCAACTCCGTGCCGCTCGACCTCGGCGACGACTTCCTCGCCCGCGGCGCAGGCGAATGCTGCACGCCTGCGCCGTCGGTCGTGGTGCTGAATCAGGCGGGAGAGATCGTCAAGGCCTGGGGCGGACCGGATCCCGCGAACCCGAAGAGCAAGAAGACGGCCGACGGCTATGACTGGCCGCGCGAGCACGGCATCTTCGTGGACCGCAAGGGCTTCGTCTGGATGCAGGACAAGGTGTCGGCGCCCGGGAACTGCGGCAGCGTGACGAAGTTCACCAACGACGGCGCCATCGTCTGGCAGAAGGGCCGGATGGGGCAGTCGAAAGGGAACATGGACCGCGAGAACTTCAATTCGCCGGCCGGGCTGTTCGTGGACGAGGAGGCGAATGAGGTCTTCATCGCCGACGGTTACCGGAACAAGCGCATTGCGGTGATCGACGCCGGCACCGGCGCATTCAAGCGGCTCTGGGGACCGTACGGCATACCCAACCCGCCCGATATTCCGCGCAACCAGTTGAACGGCAGCCACAGCAACGAGCACGACCCCGCGAAGCTCAAGCTCTTTGGCGACTCCGTGCACTGCGTCGAGCTGAGCCGTGATGGGTTCGTGTATGTCTGCGACCGGGGCAACAACCGCATCCAGGTGTTCAGGAAGGACGGCACGTTCGTGAAGGAGGGCTTCGTGGCGCCGGATACGGGCAACATGGGGTCGGTGTTCGATATCGCGTTCTCACACGATCCAGCGCAGCGATTCCTCTACGTCGCTGACGGCGCGAATCATCACATTCACATCCTCGAACGGGAGACGCTGAAGGTCGTCGCTCAGTTCGGCCACGGAGGCCGCTACGCGGGAGAGCTCGGCATGGCCCACGTGCTGGCGTCGGATACGCACGGCCATCTCTACGTCGGCGAGACCGTCGTGCGCGACCGCATCATGCGGTGGAAGTTCGTGGGCATGAAGAAGAAGTAGGTAACCTCTGGTCTGGGCAGGTCACAGCACGCGGGCCTATGTAGAGGCCTTCACTGGGCGTGGGTCCTCGGAAAGGACCCTCCACTCGTTCCCGCGAAGGATCCACTTGCTTGCCCGGTCAACGGGATTCCTGATCGGTAGCACATTGAAGAGTCCCGGAGCCGTCTGTTCGACAACGTAGAGATACCAGCATGTAGTCGGGCCTTCCTTCTGCGCTTCGAACGCCCTTCGAACCTGCCGGCGGGTCAGCTCAACGACTTCTTCCTTCAGCCAGGCACAGCCCTTACCCTTGACCTCTATCAGGCGTCGATTGCCGCTCGGATCAGAACTCTGCAGGTCCCATCCGTGTTGCATCGGATCTCCGATCTGCGGCGTCCTGGCGCAGTCTCGTTCATACTGCGCCGCGATCTCACGATAGAACGCGTCACTCGACAGATCGGCCCCGGTCAAGTGGCTGGAACGATCCTCGTCTGTTTCATCGACGGCCGCGAGTTCGCCCTTAATACTCTCCGTCAACGCCTTGCGGAGTCGCTCCGCGAGACCCTTCTGTCCGGCCAAAGCCCGGTCCTTGGTGAAAGAGGCGCCTTGTGGCGGTAGGGAGGCGCCCGGTGGTGACGTCTGGGCTAGCGGATGATCGGGTAGCAGGCCTGAAGTGTGCGTGACTGCAGGCGCCATGGGCGTGGGACTTATCGGCACCGCGGAAGAGTGGAACTCGTCGGGAAGTTGAAAGCCGGTCGAGTAGGACCGCGCGAGCCTCCGTGCTGCGTAGGCAAAGTCCTCTGTGCTGTCGATCGCAGCAAGGGCGGCGGTCAGGTCCGACGCAATGTCGCCACGCTGGCGCAAGGAGAGGGCCTTGAGCAACTCCTTCGCTGCATCGGAGGCAAACGCAATTGGTCGACCTGCCACGACCAGAGTGCCCTGTGTTGACCTTGCATTGATTGGTACATCCTTAGGATCGGCCCCGTCAATCTGAACTGTCAGTGCGAGATCCGTGACGTGCCGCAGCCGCAGCGTAGGTGCATCTTGCGACAACTCAGACGCGCCGAGTGACCCGGCTTCCGAAACAATCTGATGTAGTAGCGCAAAGCGCTGGTTCCACGCAGGAACACTGATCTCGTCGCCCTCCTGCCACTGCAGGTGGACGTGGGACGAGAGGAAGCGAAGTCCTAGGGCCCGCGCCGTGGCCTCTTGTTGCTTCGGTGAGTGACCCAGGTGCCCAGGTGTGGCGGTACGCAGGCTGGAAGCGTTGGTTAGAAACCGACGCTCTCCGACGTCGTCGAAGTAGACAGACATGCCAAGGCTGGATGGATCAACCCACTCGCCTTCAGCGAAGACCATCGGAGCTGAGCATAGGCGCTTCCAGCGAGTCGAGACCGCGCTGTCATCCTCCGCATCTTCTCGGATGTATGAGAACGCAGTGGGAAGAATGTCCCTCACTTCGTTCGCGAGGCCGACCGTACCCGATCGTGCCAAGCACCAAACGTGTTCGACGTAGTCCATCGCTTGGTCGCCGGTTGTAGTCGGCGGGATCGTGATAGGCCAGAGTGGATCCAAGAGTTCCAGGCGGAGCGCCTCCGGCAGTTCGTTGAGTGAGACGGTCCAGCCTCCCAGTGCGCCACGTTGTCGGCCACCAGTGGCTCTTACCAGTCGACTCAGAAGGATACGCCTGCCGTCGCTCGTCGGAACCTCGAGCGTCGCCATCGCTTTCGCGAGAAGCGAGATGTCATGATCATTCGGCTGATCAACGCGAATGTGTCGAAGGAGAGAGGTCAGGTCATCTGCCGTCAGTGTGGGCCAGGTCGCGAGAAGCCGACGGAGGGCTGCCACCTCTGGAATGTCCAACCCAAAGCGGATGCCCTCGCGGTCGAGAGTTGCAAGCAGACCATCCGACAACGCTGCAACCGGAGCGTCGGTTCTCGCAGCATCAGGCTTCTGCAGCACCGCGGCTGGTCGTCGAAGGCGCCCATCGCCGCACGGGACCCATTCAAGTGGGGTAAGGAGCCCGACCCATTTAGATGCTGTCGCACCGGTGACCGTAGGCGAACTAGAGTGTTCGGGGCTGGCCTGCCTGCGTCCCGTCCCAGAAAGAGCGATGTAGCTCTCCTCAAGCCAAGCTGCGAGGGCGCTGCGGACATTGTCGGGAGCGTCGAGAGCGGGCAGGCCTGGCAAGATCTGGTAGTCGTGGAGTGTGTACCGCACGTTGTCCAGTTCGGTGGGGGCGAGGCCAAGGAACTCAGCTGTCGTGAGGTAGTGGTGCTTGCCCTCTCTCGTGATGCGGTGGACCGAGAGCGCGCCCTTCGCGCCGGCTTGCTCGAAGAACCTCCGCCATGAGTCTATTGAGAACTGCGCACTGTGGTGATCGATGTAGTCGGGGGAGATCGGTGGCAGAGTTGGGTGAAGAAGGCGTCGAGTCTTGCCTCGTTCCACGTACGGATCTGCCAAGAGCGCCATAGTAGGCGCGATGGCCTTCTTTCCCGTCGCCGTGGTGACAAGTACACGACTAAGCAATTGAGGTTGGTTTCGGTGCAGTGCCCATCGAGTCAATGCGATCAGTTGTGACCAGTCTGGCTGTGGTCCGCTGACGAGTGCTTCCACAGCACGGCCAAGTGCGGAATTAGGGGCAACGGACTGGGCCCTGCGCTCGAACCAATCGCGAGCTCGGGTGAATCGTCCGCCAGGCGTGTCGTGCACGGCAGCCTTCCTGAGCGCACCGAGCCAATTGTCTGGGAGGCGGTAACAGCCATCTGACAGTTGAGCTTCAATCAAGGCTCTGGTCTCAGCGCCACCCGGGTCGGCCGTTGCGGGCAACGAATGGGTGAAAAACTGGATCTGTTGAACGGACCGCCACTGGCTGTCGATTGTGCGAACACAGGGCAAGGAGACCGAACTCCACCCAGGGGCGCCGTCGAGGCCGGCGACGGCACTCCACACCTGAAACAGAAGGGACTGCCGAGTGGCTTCTTCTGGCGGCAGTTCCTGCCACCATTGTTCAAGGCCGTCGGCCCATGCGCTGCCGAGTTGAGCCGGAGTTATCTCGTGGATTAGATTTAGTTTCTTGAAGAGTGCGAGCGCACGGGGCCCGAGCAGTTCGCCGTCAAGAAGGCGTGTCCGAAGCAATGAGACCGGGTTGAGAGAGGGCTCCTCGGCTATGGCCTTTGCCAATGGCGGTGGCGCGAGATGTAGGTTGCTAGCTCTCTCGAACTGCGGCGGCGTGCTTGGCGAAGTCCACTCCGGAAGGGGGACGTCTCCGAGTGTCTGCTTCAGCGTGCTGAGCCACGGCGCTCCCGAGAGGGTGGCGTACAGCGGGCCGGCGCCGTCGCTTCCGGGCACACATAGGGCACGATAGGCTGCGCGTGCCGCCTCCCGCCGAGTGCATGCCTGAGCAGTCCAAGTCAGAAACGATCGAAGAACTTCAGCAATCCGATCGGCAATC
>JBEBGG010000080.1:0-16347 GCA_040081555.1 Vicinamibacterales bacterium | reverse complement strand
CAGCCCGTAGCGCGTGACGCGACGCGTCATTGCCGGCACCACTTCGGCCAGATGTGGGTCGTCAGAACAGCAGACGACCGCGCCATAGAACGGCACCTTGTTGGCGAAGTCGACAAATGCCTGCTGCAGATCGGCGAAGCTGCCGTAGCTCTCCAGATGTTCGTGATCGATGTTGGTAATCACAGCAATCGTTGGAAACAGCTTCAAGAACGATCGGTCGCTCTCATCCGCCTCAGCCACCATCAGCTCGCCGCGCCCAAGACGTGCATTGCTGCCGAACGCACTCAGCCGCCCGCCGATGACGGCCGTCGGATCGAGACCGGCACGCTCGAGCACGAGCGCAATCATCGACGTCGTCGTGGTCTTGCCGTGCGCTCCTGCGACTGCAATCGAGAAGCGTAGGCGCATCAGCTCAGCCAGCATCTCCGCCCGCGGAATCACTGGGATATGCCGACGCCCGGCTTCGACCACTTCGGGATTCGTCGACTTCACCGCCGACGACACCACGACCACATCTGCCCCCGCCACATGGGCCGCGGCGTGACCAACAGTCACTCGCACGCCCAACGTCTCGAGTCGATCGGTCACCACCGATCGGCGTACATCCGAGCCGGTAACGTCGTAGCCCAGATTGGCCAGTAGCTCGGCAATCCCGCTCATCCCGATCCCGCCGACCCCGACAAAGTGCACGTGCCTCGTCTTACCAAGCACGTGCCAACTCCAGCGCCCGAGTCACAATCCGTTTCGCCGCATCCGGCCTGGCCAGCCGTCGAGCCGCGACCGCCATGGACTGCCGCCGCGCGCCATCTCTAGCCAGTGCCTCGATCCGTGCCGCCAGAGTCGCCCCTGTGGCGTCGGCCTGCAGCAGCAATTCTGCCGCGCCGTGCTGCACCAGCGCTTCGGCGTTCCGACGCTGATGGTCGTCGGTCGCTGTCGGCAGTGGGATCAGAATCGCCGCCTTGCCCGCTGCCGCAATCTCGGCCAGCGTTGTCGCTCCGGCCCTACAGACAACGAGGTCTGCATCGGACAAGCGCCGCCCCATGTCGTACAGAAACGGTGCAACGTCAGCCTCGACTCCTGCCTGGCGATACGCCGCTCGCACGACGTCGGCGTCCCGCTCTCCAGTCTGGTGTGTGAGACGGAGCACCGGAGTTGTAGCCGCCAACCACGGCGCTGCCTCCACCATCGCCATGTTGATCGCATGCGCGCCCTGGGATCCGCCAAACACGAGTACCCGAACCTCGGGGCGCGCGTCCGTTGCCGGCGGTGCTGAGGGTTGGCCACTTCCGAAGAACTCTGCGCGCACCGGGTTTCCGCTCACAAACGCCTTGCTGCCGAGAGACTGCCTGGTCTGCTCATACGTGACTGCCGCCGCCCGTACAACGCGGGCCAGCAGACGATTGGTCATGCCTGGCACGACGTTCTGCTCGAGCAGCATCGTCGGCACACCGCGTAACGCCGCAATGAGCACGACAGGACCCGAACTGAAGCCGCCCACCCCGATCACCAGATGCGGCCGCCGCACCGTGACCACTCGCCATGCGTCCACCAGGCTGATCGGCACGCGCGCGGCTCCTCGCCCTCGGTCCCACGCACTCTTGCCCTTCAGCCCGCTGCTGCGAATGAGGTCCAGCGTAAACCCCTCGCGCGGGATCACCCGCGCTTCGATGCCCTGAGCCGTCCCGGCAAACGACACCCGCGCGTCCGGCCGCTGTGCGAGCAGTTCGCGCGCGATGGCGACGCCGGGGAACAAATGCCCACCCGTGCCGCCCCCGGCGATGATCACTCGCAACGAATCGTGTGGCATCTTCTGGCGTCATGCCTCAGTCGACGACGAGTGCTGAGACACGTTCAGCAGGACGCCCATGCCAAGCAGGTTGATGAGGAGCGACGAGCCCCCACTGCTGACAAACGGCAGCGGAATTCCCTTGGTCGGTGCCAGACCGAGGACCACGCTCATATTCACGAACGCCTGGACGGCCACCATCATGGTGAGGCCGAGGGCGAGGAACGCGCCGAAGGTGTCTGGCGCACGGAGCACCACCCGCATGCCGCGCCACGTGATCACACAGAAGCAGATCACAACTAGCGTGGTGCCGATGAGCCCGAGCTCCTCGGCAATGACGGCAAAGATGAAATCAGTGTGTGGCTCTGGTAGGTAGAACAGCTTCTGGACGCCGTTCATCAGCCCCTTGCCAGTGACACCACCAGTGCCCACGGCGATGAGCGACTGAATGATCTGAAAGCCGTCGCCCAGCGGATCGGCCCAAGGATTGAGAAACGTCAGCACCCGCCGACGCCGGTAGTCAGCACCCATCGCGACGACACCGACGATCGGCACCAGCAGCAGTGCTGCACCTACGATGTAGGTGTAGTTGAGACCGGCGGCAAACACCATGGCCGCGGCGATCAGCGCCAGCGACACGGATGTGCCGAAATCGGGCTCCAACATGATCAGGCCGACGAGAACAGCGACCAGTAGGCCGATCGGCACCAACGCGTACCCAAACTCGTTGATGCGATGCATACGTCGCTCGAGCAGCGCCGCGATGAAGAAGATCGCGCTTAGCTTCGCAAGCTCCGAGGGTTGAATTCCAAGGCCACCAACGCTGAACCACCGCCGCGCATTGTTGACCGGCGGGCTGAAAAGCACCGCGATAAGACAGAGCACGACAATGCCCAGGCCAGTCCAGATGAACGCCGGGTTGCGATAATGGCGATAGTCCACCCTCATCACAACCCAGAGCAGCGAGAGCCCGATCGTGGCCCACAGCAGCTGCTTGGTCAGAAACAGATACGGCTGCTGAAACCGCTCCATCGCGACCACGGCCGACGCGCTGTAGACCATGACAATGCTCAGCCCCACCAGCAGAATGGTGGCGACAAACAGAATCTGATCCGACTTGAGTTTCTTCGCCATCTGACCCTAAAGCTCCACCCGCATTCGTCCGACATACTGTGAGCGGTCAGCCGTCGTCAGTCGGCCTTGGACCAAGGCACCAGCTTCACAGGCCGGGGCAGGCCTGTGTTCCCAGCAGCCAATCCTTTGTCGCAAAAGACCGACTGACGACAGCTCACCGCTCACATCACGAGAGTCCGACTGACCCCCGACACTACTTCCTATAGCGCTCCCGAGGCTCTAGCCTCCTGAAATGATCCGCTGCGCGGCCTCCCTGAACTTCTGCCCGCGCTCGACGTAGTCTCGAAACATGTCGAAGCTCGCGCACGCTGGCGCTAGCAGTACCACCCCTGACGGCGCAGCCAGCGCATACGCCTGCGCCACTGCATCGGCCATCGACGTCGCGTCGTGCACGCCGATCACGTCTCCCAGTGCCTCGCGCACCAGCGGTTTCGCCTCGCCGATCGCCACCACCGCCTTTGCTCGGCCGCCAACCGGGCTGCGCAAGAGGCGAAGGTCGCCCCCCTTGAACTTGCCACCGATGATCGGCACCAGCCCGCCGTCGAAACTCTCGATCGACCGAACTGCCGCCTCGACATTGGTCGCTTTCGAGTCGTTCACAAATCGCACACCGTGTCGCTCGCCCACCAGTTCCATCGCGTGCTCGAGTCCGTGAAACCCTTCCACCGCGGCCGTCATCGCCTCGGACGGGGCGCCGACGATTGCACCCACTGTCACAGCGGCCAACACGTCGTCGACCAGGTGTGCACCGAGCAACTGAATCGCCGCCAGCGGCACCAGCGGTCTAACGCCGAGGCCGCGCTGCACGATCCACCCGTCCTCGATCACCGTGCCCACGCTGAGCCGTTGCTGACGTGAGAACGGCCGGCGGCGCCCTTTGGTGCCCACCACCAGCTGCATCGCCGCCGCATCGTCCGCGTTCACGACGACCCAGTCATCGCCAGTCTGGTTCTCAAAGACCCGCGCCTTTGCCCGACCGTATGCCTCGACGGTTGGATGTCGATCGAGGTGGTCTGGCGAAAAATTCATCATCACGGCGATCCAGGGATGAAAGCGCTCGATCGCCTCGAGTTGAAAACTACTCGCTTCGACGACGTGCAATGACTCTGGCGTCGAGCCCTGCACCTGCGCACTCAGTGGCGCGCCGATGTTGCCGCCCACTGTCACGTGATACCCAGCCGCCTCGAGCATTCGGCCCGTCAGTGCGGTCGTGGTCGACTTGCCCTTCGTTCCGGTAATCGCAATCATTCGTCCCACCAGCCAGCGTGAGGCCAGTTCGAGTTCGCCAATCACCTCAATGCCCTTCCCGCGCGCCGCAGCAAGTGCTGGTTGCTCGAGCGGAACGCCCGGACTGACCACGACCAGGTCCGACATCTGCATCGCGGCCGGATCGTGCCCGCCGAGCTCGATCTCGACGCCCCGCTCTGCGAGGCCTTCCGCCTCGGCGACTGCCGTTCGAATGTCGGAAAGCCTGACGCGCGCTCCTTTATCGAGGAGCAAGTTCACGGCCGCAAGACCGCTTCGCGCGGCTCCCATCACGGTGACGCGCTTTCCTTCAACAGAGAAGGGCTGAGCCTTCAGCGTCCGACCTTGATCCTCCATGTCCTACCGCAGCTTGAGGGTCGTCAAACTTGCCAGCGCACAGAGAACCGCCGCGATCACGAAGCGCGTGATCACTTTGGGTTCACTCCAGCCGCTCAGCTCGAAGTGATGGTGCAACGGCGCCATCCTGAAGATCCGCTTCCCGCCTGTCATCTTGAAGTACGACACTTGCATGAGGACTGACAAGGCTTCGACAACGAAGACGCCGCCCACAATACCGAAGAGCAGCTCCTGCTTGATCAGGATGGCGACCGTGCCCAGTGATGCTCCAAGCGCCAGCGAGCCGACATCGCCCATGAAGATCTCCGCGGGATAGGAGTTGAACCAGAGAAACCCCAGGGCCGCGCCGACCAGCGCACCGCAGAATACGGTCAGCTCCGCTGACTGTGGAAAACGCACGATCAACAGGTAGTCGGCAAGAACGCGGTGCCCCGTGACGTAGGCGAGCGCGGTATAGGCGGCGGCGGCAATTGCAAACGTGCTGATCGCCAGCCCGTCGAGCCCGTCGGTGAGGTTTACGGCGTTCGACACCGAGACCAGCACGAACACCGTGAATGGCAAATACCACCACCCGAGCTCCGGGATGAGTCGCTTGAAGAACGGAAAGATGAGTCGCGTGTTGTAGGCACCGTTCTGCGCCAGGTACATCAGCACGAGACCGACGGCGACGGCGACAACCACCTGCCACCCCATCTTGTAGCGGGGGCGCAACCCATGATGGTTTCGACGGGTCACCTTCAGGTAGTCGTCGGCGAATCCAATGCCGCCGAAGAACGCGGTGGTCAGCATCGCAATCCAGATATAGGGATTGTCTAGCTTCGCCCAGAGGAGAGTTGGACCGAGCGCCGCGACCAGGATCAGCAGCCCCCCCATCGTCGGCGTGCCGGCCTTGGGCCGATGGCTCTGGGGGCCCTCCTGGCGGATGACCTGTCCGATCTGAAACTCGCGCAGCGTGCGAATGAGGATCGGGCCGCAGGCCAGGCTGATGGCGAACGCCGAGAGGCTCGCCGCTGCCGTGCGAAAGGTAATGTACTGCACGACATTCAGTGCCGAGAACCGATCGTGCAGCGGATACAGCAGGTGATAGAACATCGACGCTACACGACACCGGAATGGCTGCGTTTCCGAGCAAGCGCGGCCTTGGCCACGGCGACATCGTCGAACGGCAAGGCCTGGTCACCGATGACCTGGTGCTTCTCATGACCCTTTCCGGCAACGAGCACAAGATCGCCAGGGCGCGCGCTGGCGATCGCGGTGTCGATCGCTTCGTGGCGATCGACGATCGCGAGAATCCCCTGATCGGTGCCGCGCCTGGTGTCGGCGGTAATGCCGCGCTGCACCTCCTCGATAATCCGCAGTGGATCCTCGCTGCGCGGGTTGTCGGATGTGATCACGATGAGGTCACTCAATCGACCAGCGACGGCCCCCATCAGTGGCCGCTTGGTGCGATCGCGATCGCCACCGCAGCCGAAGACGGTGATGAGCCTCCCCTCGAAGAGCGAACGCGCCGTCTCGAGCAAGTTACGCAGGGCATCGTCGGTGTGCGCGTAGTCCACGACGACAGTGATATCGTCCTTGGCATTCGAGACCACCTGGAAGCGCCCGGGCACGCCCGCCAGCGCGCCGACCCCGGACTCGATCGCGTCGAACGGAAGGCCGAGCGCCACCGCCGCAGACACGGCCGCGAGAATGTTGTAAACGTTGGGTCGCCCCACCAGCGACGACGCGACGTGCAGCGTGCCGCGCGGCGTACGGACGTCAAATCGCAAGCCATCGAGTGAGAAGGACAGCGGGCCAGGCGTGATGTCCGCCGGGCGGTTGATGGCATACGTCAATGGCCGCGGCGCAATGTCGACCAGAGACGCCCCGCGCGGGTCGTCGATATTGATCAGACTCGGGGCATCGCGTGGCAACATTTCGAACAATCGGCGCTTGGCCTGGAAGTAGGCCTCCATGTCTTCGTGGAAGTCGAGATGATCGCGCGTCAGGTTCGTAAATACCGCCGCGGCGAAGTTGATACCGGCGACACGCCACAGTGACAAAGCGTGCGAGGACACTTCCATCGCGCATGCGCCGCAGCCGTGGTCGACCATCTCTCGAAGCAACGCCTGGACATCTGGGGCTTCAGGCGTCGTGTGCGTCGCTTCGCGCACCTGCTGACCGACGCGGTAGCCGACCGTGCCAAGCAGGCCGCAAGGCACGCCGGTGGCCTCGAAGATCGAGGCCAGCAAGTGCGCTGTGGTGGTCTTGCCGTTGGTGCCGGTGACGCCGACAACGCGCATCTCTCTGCTAGGATGCCCGGCGAATTCGGCCGCAATCAGTGCGAGTGCGAGGCGCGGATCGCCGACTGACGCCCAGGGAGTCCCCGGCACCGATGGTTGGTCACCGCTCGTAACGACACCGATCGCTCCGCGCGCGATCGCCTGGTGGACGAACTCGGCACCGTCGGCATGCTGTCCTCGCAGCGCGACGAACACGTGGCCTGGCAGGACGCGACGCGAATCGTAACTGACGCCGGTAAGCGTCGTGCCTGAGCCGACACCACTGTCGCCAGACGCAGCCCGCAGCTGTCCGTGCTCGCGTAGCGTCGTCAGCAGATCGCGCCAGTTCATGGCTGACTCGCCGCGGCCTGGCGGCTTCCGGAACGAGCCAGCACCAGCCTACCAGGGGCCCCTTCAACGAGGGGCTCCCCCGGCGCTGGCTCCTGGGCGATCACAAAGCCGTCACCAAGGAGCCGCGCTGACATGCCAATATTCACCAACTTGCGGGTCGCCGCCCGCGCGCTCAGCCCACGCAGGTCTGGCACGGTCCCGGGCGTGTCTGGTATCGATGGCTGCGCGCCTTCGTCGACAATCGGCAGCGCGGCCCCGGCGGCTTTCGTCATGTCGTGGCGCGCCACTAGCACCGGAGCCGCTGGATTGATCGTCGGCGCCACACCTTGATAGCGCAGCGCCGCTTCTGCAATTCGACGGAACACCGGCGCGGACACGGGACCACCGAAATGGCCGTTCACACCTCGGGGCGAGTCGATGACTACCAGAATTGTCACCGCCGGATCGCTTGATGGCGCGAAGCCGACAAACGACGCGTAGGTATCCAGTGAGTAGCGGCCGTTGACCAGCTTGTTCGCGGTGCCGGTCTTGCCGGCAATGGTGTAGCCAGGAATCTGCGCCATCGTCGCAGTACCGCGCTCGACGACCTGTTCCATGATCGCAGTCATCGATGCTGCAGTCGCCGTGGTGGTCGTGCGACGCAGCACCTTCGGCGGCACCTCGTAGCGACGACCGTCGCGATAGACCGCGTGAACGACCCGCGGCTCGAGATATTCGCCGCGATTGGCGACTGCGCTGACCGCGCTGACCATCTGCAGCGGCGTCACTCCGACCTGATAACCCATTGACACCGAGGCCAGCGCACTCTCGGTCCACCTGGTGCGATCCCAGACAATGCCCGGGCTCTCAGCCGGAAAGTCCGGCGAGATTGGCCGGCCAAATCCGAACCGCTGGACGTAATCGCTCAACCGGTCGGTGCCAAGTCGAAAGCCAATCTTGATCGCCCCGACATTACTGGACTTGACGATCACGTCACCAAACGACAGGACACCGTAGTTGTGATTGCTGGCCTCAGTGATGACGCGAGAGCCGATCCGGATGGAGCCAGGGTTGGTATCGATCATCGTGTCAACGGGCATCACCTTCTCTTCGATGGCGGCTGACGCCGTGACGACTTTGAAGGTCGAACCCGGTTCGTACAGATCCTGCACGGCCCGATTGCGGCGCTGGATCTCGGTCGCATCGCGGTAGGCGTTGGGGTCGAAGGTTGGCTCGTTCGCCATCGCCAGGATTTCGCCGGTGTGAGGATTCATCACAACCACGGTGCCGCCGACCGCCTGGTTTTCGATCACACCGGCATGGAGCTCGCGCTCCGCGACGTGCTGCAGGTATTGGTCTATCGTCAACTCGATCGTCGAACCCGTCGTCGGCGCCTTCTCCTTCCGATTGAAGGCGCGACGCCGGGCATCGGTCGAGACAAGAGCCTGGCCGTCCTTACCGCGGATCTCGGAGTCGTAGGCCGCTTCGGCGCCACCAAGGCCGCGATTGTCAAGGCCGACATAGCCGACCACGTGCGCCCCGAGTGAGCCGTTGGGAAAGAAGCGGCGGCTCTCCTTCAGCGTACCGATGCCAGCAAGGTCGAGCGCCTTGATGCGTGCCGCCTGGTCGTCGGCGACCTGGCGCCGGACGTACGCGAAGCTCTTGCCATTTCTCAAGCGCTCCGTCAGCTCGTGCCGTTCCTTGCCCGTGCAGTCCCTGAATACCGCGCACAACTTCGCAACAGTGCCTGGCGCATCGGTCACGTCGGACGGCACGGCGACAATGGAATCTGCATCAACGCTGGTGGCCAACACGCGGCCGCGACGATCGAGAATGTCACCGCGCTTGCCGGGCAGTTTGCGGGTATTGAGCTGCTGCCGTGTTCCACGATCGACAAGCTCATCGCGATCGATCACCTGCAGGTAGACCAGACGCGCTTCGATGCCGATGGCCCACAAGCCAAGCACGGCGGCCGCCATCGTTACACGACGCCGCAACGTCTGGCGCCAGGCCAGCGCCGGCCCGAGCGAAGATCGCTCGGCCTTCCGCGAGGACTCTCGCCTCGCCGCCTGTCGGATGCGATCAATCACCGGCGGGCCACCACACTGCGCGGCGGCGGTTCCGCCGGAACGACGCGCTCAATGATCACCGCCTCCTCCCGTGTCGGCGAGACCATATGCAATTGCTCCATGGCGATCGCCTCGATCCGCTTCGGCGAACGCAGTGTTTCGACATCGAGCCGCAGGTGCCGCGTCAGATCTTCTTCCGCCGCGATCTGTTTCTGCAGCTCTTCGAGCCGATATCCGTGACGGAGGAGTTCGAAGTGCTGGCCAGCCCAGAACAGCAACATGATCACAAAGACGGCCGCCACTGCGACTGACTTCCAGAGTTCGCGCTGACGCGCTTCGTCGACTTGCCGGACAATCGGATTGTTCCTGACATCCTTCTTGATCGCGTATTCGAAGGCTTCAGCCATCAGGCCACCCGCTCTGCGGCGCGGAGCTTGGCGCTGCGCGCGCGCGGATTGATCCCCAGTTCGTCGTCACCAGCGATCACCGGCTTTTTCGTCAACACCGATACGGCGATGTCGGTTCCCTGCGTCAGCGCCCGCAGCGTGTGTTTGACGATGCGGTCTTCGAGCGAGTGAAAGCTGATCGCCACCAGCCTCGCGCCGATCGCAAGCCGACGCACAAGCCGCTCGATGAACAGGCCAAGACCCTCGAGCTCCTGATTGACCCAGATGCGCAGCGCCTGAAAGGTCCGCGTCGCCGGATCGATGCGCTGGTAGCCGCGATACGGCACCGAGCGACGCACGAGCGTCGCCAGCTTCAACGTTGTGTCGATCGGTGCCGCGTGACGCGTCTCGACAATCGCGCGCGCGATGCGCCGGGAGAAACGCTCCTCACCGAACTCGTAGATCGCGTTGGCAATCGCTTCTTCATCCGCGGTTGCCAGAAGGTCCGCGGCCGTCGGCCCAGCGGCGGTATTCATCCGCATGTCGAGCGCGGCATCCCGCATGAAGCTGAAGCCACGTTCGGCCGTATCGAGTTGCATCGACGAAACGCCGAGGTCGGCCAGTGCGCCATCGATCTGGCCAATGCCACGGCGGTCGAGCTCATGCTCGAAGGAGCGATAGTCGGCGTGCACCAGATCAACCCGGTCCGCCCAAGGCGCGAGTGTCGCCCGCGCAATCGCGAGCGCGGCGGCGTCACGATCGAAACCGATGACGCGAGAGGCGCCGGCTTCGAGCAGGGCCCGCGCATGACCGCCAAGTCCAACCGTACAGTCGACAAACAGGCCACCTCGCTCAGGACGCAGAAACCTGAGCGCTTCCGCTGACAGGACTGAGACGTGGGCCGTCAAATGCCGAACTCCGAGAGAGCGCGCGCGTCGTCGTCGGTGAACGGCTCGCGCTGCAGCTTGCTGAGGAAGCGATCGTGGTTCCAGACGTCGAGAAAGTTGACCTGACCGAGGACATCGACGTCGCCGCTCATCGTCGCCGCCTCGCGAAGGCGTACGGGGATCAGAACACGTCCCTGAGTGTCGAGTTCGCTGGGCGAGCCGAAGTAGCTGATGCGGTCGAGATATCGGGCGCGCGACGGGTGACCGGCGGGCATCGCGGCGAGGCGCTGCTCGATTTCGAGCCAAACCGGCATGGGATAGATGCGGACGTAATCCCCAGTCAGACTGGTGACAAACAGATCACGGCCGTGCTTGGCCTCAACGAGCGAACGGAAGGCGTTGGGCACCTTGAGCCGTCCCTTTTCGTCAATGCGAGCAGGCGCGTTTCCTCTAAGCAAGGAAGCTCAACTCCGGACCACTTTTAGCCACTTTTTTCCACGGCAATAGTATGAGTGCGGCTATGGGGTGTCAACGGCAAAAGGCGATCCTTCAGCAAGTTACGCTAAATCTTCGCCGTATTATCGCCCTGAGGACCAGCTCTTCAATTGTGGGGAGCCTCTTCGGCCCCTGTGCCACCCACGATCGCCTGAGTTGCGACCAACCAGGAGGCGCCGCTTCAGAGCTTTGGGTTACGATGCTCGGTTCATCGATGGGCATTCCCGAGACCACGTCCGTCATCGTTCCGGCGTACAACGAGGTGCAATCGATGGCGTCACTCGTGTCCGCCCTCCGATCGGCCGCTCCGTGGCGCGAAATCATCGTCGTCGATGACGGCTCGAGCGACGGGACCGGTGAAGCGGCGGCGGCTGCAGGCGCACAGGTCGTACGCCATCCGTACAATAAAGGTAACGGCGCGGCGGTGAAGACGGGCCTGCGGCGCGCCACGGGTGACTCCGTCCTGATCATCGACGCCGACGGTCAGCACCGGGCACACGACGCCCTTCGCATCGTGTCAGAGCTGGCGCACTACGAACTCGTCGTCGGAGCCCGCACAGCATCGTCCCAGGCGACCACCGGCCGCCGCCTGGGAAACGCCACGCTGAATGCCTTGGCGTCGTATCTGACGGGAAAGGCCATACCTGATCTCACATCGGGATTCCGCGCTGCCAGGCGTGACTGCCTGCTGGAGTTCATCCACCTCATACCGAACACCTTCTCCACTCCGACAACGACGACGCTCGCATTCATTAAGGCCGGGTACAGCGTCCAATTCGTGCCGATCGATGCGGCCAGGCGGCAGGGGCAGTCGAAGATCCGGCTTGGGCGTGATGGTGCGCGGTTCTTCCTGATCCTCCTGAAAGTGATTACTATCTTTAGTCCTTTGCGCATTTTCGTGCCCATCACCGTCGCGACGTTTGTGGCCGGCGCCGCGTACGCGATCTGGACGATTGCGACGCAGTCACATATCACCAACTCCTCGGTAATCCTCATTCTGTCGAGTGTCGTCTTCTTGCTGATCGGCCTCGTGTCGGAACAGATCGCCTCCCTGCGATTCGAGAGGCCGCGCGCATGAGCGTGAGGGCGCTAGTGGTCATTCCGACGTACAACGAGCGCGCCAATCTGCCGATTCTGGTCAACGGCCTGATGAAGCACGAGGGTGTGCGCGTACTGGTCGTGGATGACCAGTCTCCTGATGGCACCGGAGAAATCGGCGAGACGCTCGCGAAAGAGTTTCCAGGCCGCGTCAGCGTCATGCACCGCACAGGCAAGCGAGGGTTCGGTCGCTCCTACATCGACGGGATGAAGCAGGCGATTACCGAACCGGTCGACGTGATCTGCCAGATGGACGCGGACCTGTCGCACGATCCACAGCAATTGCCGGACCTGATCGCAGCTTCGGCCGATGCCGACGTTGTGATCGGGTCGCGTTACATCCCAGGCGGCGAGATCGTGAACTGGCCGAAGCGGCGACGCACGCTGAGCCGGTTCGCCAACGTCTATATTCGGACGGTCACGCGGCTGCAGACGAAGGACTGCACATCTGGCTACCGCTGCTGGACCAAGCAGGCGATGACGGCCATGCCGCTCGACGACTTCATTTCAGACGGCTACTCGTTTTTGGTCGAAATGCTGTTCCTAGCGGTACGCGCTGGCTGCCGCATCGCCGAAGTGCCGATCACGTTCGTTGAACGCCGGGAAGGCGAATCGAAGGTCTCGCGAGCAGTCCTCCTAGAGTCCGCGCTCACACCGTGGCGACTGATATCGAGCCGCTCGCGTAACCGAAAGCCGAAACGATGAACGCCTCGTATCGTGATTTCTACCGCGGGCGGCGCGTCATGATCACCGGCGGCCTCGGATTCATCGGCAGCAACCTGGCGCGGGAACTTGTGGCGCTTGGCGCCGATGTCCTGCTGGTCGATTCGCTGATTCCAGACTACGGCGGCAACTTGTTCAACATTCATGGCGTCGCCGATCGCCTCACTGTAAACATCGCGGACATCCGCGAGCCAAGCACGATGAACGTGCTGGTGCGCGGGCGCGACGTCATCTTCAATCTGGCTGGCCAGGTCAGTCACATCGACAGCATGAGGAACCCGTACGAGGACCTCGAAATCAACTGCCGCAGCCAGTTGACCATTCTCGAGGCCTGTCGCTACAACAACCCGGACACCAAGGTTGTCTTCGCGGGCACGCGACAGATTTACGGTCGGCCGGATTCACTGCCCGTCTCGGAATCGCATCTCGTCCGGCCCACGGACATCAACGGTATCAACAAGGCCGCCGGCGAGTATTACCATCTGGTCTACAACAATGTCTTCGGCATCCGGGCGTGCTCACTTCGCCTGACCAACGTCTACGGGCCTCGGCAGCTGATCCGGCACAACCGCCAAGGGTTCATCGGTTGGTTCCTGCGACTGGCGCTAGAAGACCGCACCATCCAGATTTACGGCGACGGCTCGCAGCTTCGCGACTTCGTCTTCGTCGACGACGCGGCGGACGCGTTTCTTCGTGCCGGCGCCGATGACGCGTGCAACGGCGAAGTCTTCAACGTCGGCGGCGCTCACCCCATCAGCCATCGCGATCTCACCGAGCTCCTGATCGCGGTCGCCAAGAGCGGGCGCATTGAATACGTCACCTGGCCAGCCGAGAAGAAGGCGATCGACATCGGCGACTTCTACGCTGACTCATCCAAGTTCGCGAACACGACCGGTTGGGTCCCAACCACGCCGCTCGAGGCGGGCATGACCCAGGCACTCGCCTTCTACCGTCAGCACTTCGACCGCTACGTCGAGCCAGCGAAGGCAGAGCGCGAGTGAGCATCAGGATTCCCTGCAGCGCACCCGGTCTGCACGAAGAGGCCGCCGCTGTGCGCGGCGCCATCGACCGTGTGCTCAACAGCGGGTGGTTCATTCTCGGGCCTGAGGTCGAGGCCTTCGAATCGGAGTTTGCTGCGGCCGCGGGCGCGCGACACGCCATCGGCGTCGGTAACGGCACCGATGCTCTAGCGCTCATCCTGCGGGCTCTGGACATCGGACCTGGCGATGAAGTGATCACGTCGCCGCTGTCGGCGGCGTTTTCCGCGCTGGCGATTCGTATGGTCGGCGCACAACCGGTCTTTGCCGATATCGATCAAGAGCGGCACACCGTGAGTCCGACAGCCGTCGAAGCGGCGATTACGCCGCGCACTCGCGCGCTCATGCCGGTCCATCTGTACGGACAGTCGGCGGACATGGCGTCCCTCTCCGCGATCGCCGATCGCCACAAACTGCCGATCGTCGAAGACTGCGCCCAAGCCCATCTCGCCACATCAGCGGGGCGGCCCGTCGGCACAATCGGAATTGCGGGGGCCTTCAGCTTCTATCCGACCAAGAATCTTGGCGCAGTCGGTGATGGCGGCGCAGTCGTCACCAACGATGCCGCACTCGCCGCGCGTGTCGCGCGGTTACGCAACGGTGGGCAGCGCCGGAAGTACGACCACGAGGAGGCCGGGGTAAATTCACGGCTGGACGAGCTGCAGGCCGCAGTGCTGCGCGTCCGCCTGCAACACCTTCCAGCCTGGACCTCGCGCCGGCGGGCGCTGGCCGCAACATATCGCCAAGGGTTACGCTCAGCGTCACTGCATGTGCCGGTCGAGTTCGACCCGGGACATGTTTACCATTTGTTCGTGATTCGCAGCCGCCAGCGAGACCAGTTGCAGCAACATCTGCGAACGCGCGGGATCGAGACCCTCGTGCACTACCCGGTCGCGTTACCTGATCAGCCGGCGCTCAGCGCCGGGGCCGTCGCCTGTCCCCAAGCGCGGGTAGCGTGCGCCGAAGTGTTGTCTCTGCCAATCTACCCGGCGTTGACCGACCATGAACTCGCCGACGTCTGCGGCGCCGTCTCAGACTTTCAGAAAGGATAGCCCGTGCGTGCACTCATCACCGGCGGAGCCGGATTCATCGGATCCCATCTCGCCGAAGCGCTCCTCGACAGCGGCATTCAGGTCCAGGTCATAGACAACCTGTCCACAGGGTCGATCGAGAACATCAGACACCTGAAGGGGCGCGACGGCTTCGACTACTGCATCGACTCGGTCGATAACGAGCCGCTGCTCGCCGAACTCATCGACGCCGCGGACGTGGTCTTCCATTTCGCCGCCGCCGTCGGCGTGAAGCTGATCGTCGAACAGCCCGTGCACACCATCGAAACCAACGTCCACGGTACCGAGGTCGTACTCAAGCTCGCCAACAAGAAGAAGAAGCTGGTCGTGGTCGCCTCCACCTCCGAGGTCTATGGCAAGAGCGACAAGATCCCGTTTCGCGAAGACTCCGACCTTGTCATGGGCCCAACGACAAAGCACCGGTGGGCGTACGCCTGCAGCAAGGCGATCGACGAATTTCTGGCACTGGCGTACTGGAAGGAACGAAAGCTCCCGGTCATCATCGTGCGCTTCTTCAACACTGTTGGTCCCCGTCAGACCGGCCAGTACGGCATGGTGGTGCCGAACTTCGTACGCCAGGCCCTGGCTGGTGAGCCGGTGACCGTATTTGGAGACGGCACTCAGTCTCGCTCCTTCACCCACGTCACCGACGTCGTGCGCGCGCTTCAGGCACTGATCAAAGAACCGAAGGCGATCGGACAGGTGATCAACATCGGCAACATCGAAGAGGTGTCGATTCGAGCGCTGGCCGAGCGGGTCATTTCCTTGACGCGCTCGAAGTCCACGGTCCGTCTGATTCCCTACGACGAGGCTTACGAATCAGGGTTCGAAGACATGCCACGCCGGGTGCCCGATCTCTCGAAAATTCACGCGATGATCGGCTATGAACCCCGCCACACGCTGGACGACATCCTGACCGACGTCATCCACCACTTCCGGAGCCGATAGCGGCCGCCGGGTCGTATACTGGCCTCCATGCGTACCTTCCTGCTCACACTCGGCGCGCTCAGCCTGACTGCCGCCACCGCGGTGGCACAGGTCCGGGTGACAATGGCGGCCGGACAGGTGTCGATTTCGGCGAAGAACGCCACGATCGCGCAGATTCTTGCTGAGTGGGCGCGCGTGGGCCAGACGCGCATCGTCAATGCTGAGCGATTGGCCGGCCCGACCGTGACGTTGGAATTGACTGACGTCCGTGAGACCCAGGCGCTGGACATTCTGCTGCGGGGGGCCAGCGGCTACGTTATCGCACCACGCGCGGACGGCAATCCATCCATCTCTCGGTTTGATCGAATTCTGATCGTTCCAACCAGCACGGCGCCCCGTGCCGCGCCGGCCCCGACCGTCGCACCGACACCCGTATTTCAGCCGGTCAGGTCACAGCCGATGCTACAGCCCGATGCCGATGATGCGCCGGCACCAGGCTTTGCGGGCCCGAAGTTTACCGCCGCTCCTCCACCAGCTGGCAC
>JBEBGG010000235.1:0-4547 GCA_040081555.1 Vicinamibacterales bacterium | reverse complement strand
TGGCGGACAGACGTCCAATGTGGCGACCGTCAGCCTGACGGTCACGCCGGTCAACGATCTGCCGACGGTGCAGGGCGCGAGCCTCACGACGACAGAGGACACGCCGATCGTTGGCACTCTGAACGGCGTGGATGTGGATGGTGATCCACCCGTTTTCAGCGTGGTCACGCCGCCGGCCAGGGGGATCGCGGTGCTCACGAACACCGCGACCGGCGCGTTCACCTACACGCCGTCCTTCAACCAGAACGGCACCGACAGCTTCACCTTCCGCGTCACGGCGGGAGGACAGGCTTCGGCCGTCGCCACCGTGACCCTCACCATCAGTGCCGTCAACGACGCGCCGTTCGCCCAGGGCAACACCGTCGTGACCAACGGCACGCCCGTCACCGGTGTCCTTGCGGCGCTTGATCCAGAAGGCGATTCGTTCACGTTCGGCGTTGTCACGCCTCCAACGAAGGGAACGTTCGCCCTGACGGATATCTCCAGCGGCGCGTTCACGTTCACCCCGAGCGTCGGGGCGGTCGGGACCGACACGTTCACCTTCAGCATGACCGACAGCGGCGGCCACACGTCCACGGCCACAGCCTTGATCATCATCGTGGCCGGAACACCCCAGTGGCCCGGGCAAACGGTGCGCGCGAGTGCCGGGCCGGCAGGGGCGCAAGCTGACGGCGCCAGCTTCGATGTCTCCCTCAGTGCCGACGGCCGCTTCGTCGCCTTCTTGTCGTCGGCTTCCAACCTGGTGCCGGGAGACACCGTCGGAACGGCTGACGTATTCGTTCTCGATCGGGCGACGGGGCTGCTCGAGCTCGTGAACGTGACCTCGACCGGTCAGCGGGGTAACGGGAGCGTGGACCGGCCGGTGATCAGCGCGGACGGCAGGATCGTTCTATTCCAGTCCACTGCGTCCGACCTTGTGCCCGGTGATGGAAACGGTTCGGCCGACCTGTTCGCTCGGGACCGACAGACGGGGCAGACGTCCAGGATAAACCTGGCGACCGACGGGACCGAGGCCAACGCCGGTGTCATCGTCGACTATGCCGTCAGCGCGGATGGGCGGTTCGTGGCGTTCACGTCATCGTCGACGAATCTGGTTCTCGGTGACACCAATAGCTCGTGGGACGTCTTCGTCCGCGACCGGTTGGCCGGCCAGACGTCACGCGTCAGCGTCGCCAGCGACGGCGCGGAGTCCAGGGGCATGAACGGCAGCAACAGCCGCAGCGCGTCGATCAGCGCCGACGGACGCTTTGTCGCGTTCTATTCGTCCGCCTTCAATCTCGCGCCGAACGACACGAACGACTGGGCAGACGTCTTCGTGCACGACCGTGCGACCGGGCAGACGACGCGCGTGAGCGTGGCCGACGACGGAAGCCAGGGCAACCGCGAGTCCACCTTCGCGATGATCTCGGCCGATGGCCGATACGTCGTCTTCAACTCGGGTGCGTCGAACCTCGTGGCCGGTGACACGAACGGGCGTGTCGACCTGTTCGTGCGCAACCTGGTGACCGGACACACCTCTCGCATAGGTCTGCTGGACGGCATCGACGGCAGCGACAACAGCCTCAAGCCGTCGATCAGCGCAGACGGACGATTCGTTGCGTTCACGCAGTATCAGAATCCGTATGTCGGGCTCAGCACGCCCAACACCGTGGTTGTCAGCGACCAGGCGACAGGCGAGGTGCGCCGCGTCAGTGTGTCCGCAGGTGGAGCGTCGGGAAACGACCAGAACGAGACATCGAGCATCAGCGCCGACGGTCGCTTCGTGGCGTTCCGGTCACTGGCCACCAATCTCGTGAGCGGCGACACGAACGGCGTCCAGGACATCTTCGTCGTCGGCGGCGCGTCTGTGGCACCGCAGGCCGTGAGCGTGCCAGCGGCCGGATCTGCTTCGAGTGTGGTCGTCACGTTCGACTACCCGGGCACCGCCTGGACAGCGATCAGCAACGCCCCCTGGATCACGCTGACTCCGCCCGTCGGAGGCTCAGCCAGCGGAACGGTCGCCTTTGCTGTCGCGCCGAACCTCGGCGCCGCCAGATCGGGCAGCATCACGGTCGCGCTTCAAACGGTAACCGTGACGCAGTCGGCGTCGGATGCGCCACCTGTTGCCATCAACGGGGCCACGACCACGCTCGAAGACACGCCGGTGTCGGGCACGCTGAGCGCCTCAGACCCTGATGGAGACGTACTGACCTTCAGCGTCGTGACCCAGCCCACCCGCGGCACGGTGGTGATCACCAACACCGCCACCGGCGCGTTCACCTACACGCCGTCCGCCAATCAGAACGGGGCCGACAGCTTCACCTTCCAGGTGACGGCGGGCGGGCAGGCGTCCAACGTCGCGACGGTCACCCTAACCATCACCGCGGTCAACGACGCGCCGACGGCCGTGGACGGCGCCCTGGCCACATCCGAAGACACGGCAGTCTCCGGAACCCTCACCGGGTCTGACGTGGACGGCGATGCGCTGACCTTCAGCATTGTGACCCCGCCTTCTCGCGGCTCGGTGGTTGTCACGAACACCGCCACCGGCGCGTTCACCTACACGCCTTCCGTCAACCAGAACGGGTCCGACACCTTCACCTTCCAGGTGACCGCGGGCGGGCAGACGTCAAACTCGGCGACCGTGAGCTTGACGATTGCGGCGGTCGACGACGTGCCGAGCACAAGCCCTGGTTCCGCGACGACCCTGGAAGACACGCCCGTCTCGGGAACGCTGAGTGGAGCTGACCCTGACGGCGGCGCGCTGACCTTCAGCATCGTGACGCCGCCCACCCGCGGCGCGGTGGTGCTCACCAACACCGCCACCGGCGCGTTCACCTACACGCCTTCGGCGAACCAGAACGGGGCGGACAGCTTCACGTTCCAGGTCACCGCGGCGGGGCAGACGTCGAACATCGCGACGGTCAGCCTCACCATCACGCCGGTGAACGACGCGCCGGTTGCCTCGAACGGCAGCGCGACTACACCGCAGGACACGCCGCTCAGCGGCGTGCTGAGCGCCACCGACATCGACAGCGGGACGGTGCAGTTCGTAGTCGTGGCGCAGGCATCGCACGGCACGGTGACAATCCCGGCCGGAGCTGTGACCCTGAACGGGGGCTCGTTCACCTACACGCCGGCCGCGGGCTTCTTCGGCACCGACAGCTTCACCTTCCAGGTGAACGACGCGGGCGTGCTGTCGAACGTCGCCACGGTGACGGTCACGGTCACGCCGACGTCCACGCCGCACTACCTCGAGTTTGACGGCATCGACGACTTCGTCAACGTGAACGATACCGATGCGCTGACGTTCAGCTCGGGCACCGTGGACAGGGCATTCACGGTCGAGACGCTGTTCCGTCCCGACGCCATGACCCGTCACCACCTGGTCGGCAAGTGGGGCGCCACCAACGGCACGCGCGAGTGGAAGTTGCAGGTCGTCTCGGGCTTCCTCCAGTTCGCGATGATGGACGCGAGCAGCAACGCGCAGGTCTTCGCGATGACGAGCACGTCGCAGGCGGCACTCGTCGGTGGCTGGCACCACGTCGCGGTCACCTACGACGGGCGCGGCGGGGCAACGGCGGCCAACGGCCTCACGATGTATGTCGATGGCGTGGCGGTCGCCCTGCAGCGCCAGAACAGCGCCACCTATGTGGCGATGCGCAACACGACCGCGCCGGTCACGATCGGCCGCGAGGGGCCGTCGTGGTACCAGTTCGACGGCGGCCTCGAGGAGATGCGTCTCTGGAATCTCGCCCGCACGCAGGCGGAGGTCCAGTCCACGCGCCTCACCGAGGTGCCCACCACCACGACTGGGCTCGTGGCCTACTGGCGCTTCAACGAAGGGACCGGGACGGCCGCCGGCGACAGTACCACCGGCGGTAACGCCGGCACGCTGACCGGCGGCACGGCCTGGGTGGCGGGCGGTCCGCTCGCTCCGGTCGTCGTCGATACGACGCCGCCGGTGATCAGCAACGTCGGCACGAGCAACCTCACCAGCACCGGCGTGACGGTCTCGTTCACCACGAATGAGCCGACGACCGGTGTGGTCTCGTGGGTGGCCGGCGCGGCCTGCCCGTGCGTCGACGCGACCGACGGCGTGACGGGCACGACTCACACGATCACGCTCAGCAGCCTTGCGCCGGGCACGCTGCACACCTTCACCGTCAAGGCGAACGATATCGCCGGGAACCCGACCGTCGGACCGACCAGTACGTTCACCACGCTGGCGCCGCCGCCCGACCTGACGAATCCGACGGTCACCTTCACGACGCCGACGGGCGGGAGCGTCGCCGGCACCCTCACCGTGCAGGCGACCGCGACCGACAACGTCGGCGTGGTGAGCGTCCAGTTCCTGCTCGACGGCCAGCCGCTCGGCGCGCTCGACACGACGGCCCCCTACTCGACGTCGTGGAACACGACCACGGCGACTGACGGGAGCCATGTGCTGACCGCGCAGGCGCGCGACGCGGCGAACAACGTCGGCACCGCGACCGTGAACGTGACGGTGGCCAACGGCGTGCCGCAGAACCCGCACTACGTCGAGTTCGACCTGTCTCTTATACACA
>JBEBGG010000234.1:0-4608 GCA_040081555.1 Vicinamibacterales bacterium | reverse complement strand
CGCCATCATCGACGAAGCGAAGCTGCGGGGCTACCTGCTGTCGGAGGTGCATCCGGTCGGCCGCTTCAAGGCACGCTTCTTCGCGGCCTTGGGTTTCACGGAGGCGAATTGGCAGGAGTTCGCGGGGGCGCTGCGGGCGCAACACCTGACCGAACCGGCGACACAGGGAACCGTTGAGGCGTTTGGCCAGGCCTACACGATTCGGGCTATTCTCAAAGGGCCGGCCGGAGCCGCGATGGTCTCGAGCGTCTGGTTCCTGCGCACCGGCGACGACGCCGCGCGATTCGTCACGGCATACCCTGGAGGCAAGGCATGACCCCTCGGAATCTGGATGTTGTCGTTCTCGAGCGTGACCTGCCGGCCCATGGTCTCAAGCGGGGGGATCTCGGCGCCGTGGTCGACCAGTTCGGTCCCGATGCGTACGCGGTCGAGTTTGTCGCAGGTTCGGGCCGCACGCAGGCCCTGGTGACCCTCGGCGCAGCGGATCTGCGCGCCCTCAGCGACGACGACCTGCTCTCAGTCCGGTCGACACACGCGATCGCCAGCTAGTTCGCCGCACTCCCGCCCCATCCGCCCTCGGGCTCCCGGGCCTGGCTCACGTCGTGGGCAGTGCTTGGCCCGTCCCTTTCAGCTCCACGCCTGATTCCAGACCGACGCCTAACTACCGCTTGCAGCCGACGGCGGGCTGCGGCGAAGATGAGCCGCCGCGGCTGAAGCGGCAGTGGTTATGCCGACAAGACTCAAAGGCCATCCGGATTGCGGGAGATGCGCCATTGGCGTATAGTGCTGTTCTGATATGCGATTCGTTGAGACGCCGGTGTTTACGGCGGTTATACGCCGGCACCTCGACGACGAACCGTACAGGCATCTTCAGATCGCGCTGATGCTCCGTCCCGAGCAGGGGCCGGTTATCGCCGGTTCAGGCGGGCTGCGGAAAGTCCGCTGGGGCACACCGGGCTCGGGCAAGCGGGGCGGGCTGCGGGTCATCTACTACTGGGCTCCGTCCGAGCGGGTCTTCTACATGGTCTACGCCTACACCAAGTCCGAGCAGGGCGATCTCACGGCGGCGCAGACCCGCGAGCTGGGTCGACTGGTTCGAGAGGAATTCAAATGAAGGACGCAGCATTCCAAGAATTGCTCACCAGCGTGCGCCAGATGGGCAAGATTCGACGTGGCGCGGCGCGCCCGTCCCGCGTGGCCACCTTCGACCCGACCGATGTGCAAGCCATCCGCGCGACACTCGGCACCTCGCAGGCGGAGTTCGCGCTCATGATCGGCGTGAGCGTGGCCACGCTTCGCAACTGGGAACAAGGGCGTCGGACGCCCGACGGTCCAGCGTTGGCGCTGCTCCGCGTCGCCGCGAGAAACCCGAAAGCCGTCATCGAAGCACTGCACACCGAGCGCAAACGAGGGGCGGCATAACATCGGCTTGCAGCCGTCAGCGGCCGGTGCGCCGCGGGCCGCTGCGGCTGAAGCCGCGCGTTATGCAGCAAGCGCGCGAGCGACTGCTTTCGCGTTCGCCGACCGAAGACATCGGACTCTCAGCCGTGCCCGTTTCCTCCGCTTGGACGAGTTCGAACCGCCGTTTCCTTCGATCTCCAACTCCGTCCGGCTGCCTCGCGCTCTCGACTCTGGTTTGCGAATAAGCGTCTGAAAGGTCTCTCGGGGCCGATTTGATTGGGGCCGGGAAGGGTAAACGTCAGTCCTCTCGAGGTTCTCGGCCGTGATGGGAAGGGCGGCCGAGCCAACGAAACGGGGCTCCAAATCCCCGGAACGCGGAATGGAACTGGGTCCCGAGCCCGGCTGGCTGCATAACCAACGAATGCAGCGGACGATCCTTGGACGAGCCTCTATCCCTGCCGTGCAGCCTGGCGCCGACCAGTGTACGCTGGACGAAACTTCAATGGCGCGGATCGCCGCTGATCCGTGATCCGTTATGCGGCAATCTCGGACGCCTCGATGAACTCAACCGGGCGAATGTTGATAATGGTCGCTGGACCGTACCGCTCTGGTGCTGCGAGCGCGGCGGAGTGCCAGGCGAACCTGGATCGCCTGAACAAAATTGCGCTCGGTATCTTCGAGAAAGGACATACTCCGGTCATCGGAGTTAACCTCGCGCTCCCGGTCATTCGCGTCGCTGGAGTCCCTCGTTACGAGGAGATCATGATGCCGCTATCGCTCAGACTGGCCGATCGCTGCGACGGCGTAATCCGAGCCCCTGGAATCTCTGCGGGAGCCGACCTTGAAGTTGAGCGAATTCGCGCCGCTGGAGGTCGCGTCTTCCGAGACATCGACGAGATTCCGAGCGTAGCCGCGAGCTAGAGATCGCCGCATAACAAGCGAATGCAGACGGACGAGCCTTGGGCGAGTCCGTCTCGGGCTCCGCCGCCCTCGTTCCTCCGCGCTTCGCGCTCCGGAAAGGGCGGCTCGTGCTGGCTGGCGACTACTTATGTACCCTCGCCGAAACTCTTTAGCAACGGCTCGCCGCTGATCCGCGATCCGTTAGACACCTCAGACAGGGGACATCGAACAATTGATACGTAAGCAGTTCGTCACGTCCATGGCGATCGTGCTCGGCGCCTTGACGGTCGGCCAACCGGTCCTCGCTCAGTCGGCGCCTGCGTCCTTCGACGTTCTCGACTACACGGCGACGGTCCGGCCGAACATTCCGACGAAGACGGTGGCCGGCGAGGTCGCGATCCATCTCCGAGTCCTCGCGCGGGAGCTGCGGACGCTCGAGTTCGATCGAGGTGATCTCCTCGTCGACCGAGTAGTCGCGCAGGGGCAAGCGCTCGACTTCGACCTGCTCCCACGCAAGGTCGAGGTGGACCTTCCAGCATCCGTAGCGGCAGGCGAGTTGCTGGATCTGTCCATTGCGTACCATGGCGCTCCGTCTTCAGGCCTACTATTTGCGCCGGAGCGTGAGCAGGTCTACACCGTCTTCACCACGAGTCAATGGCTCGTCTGTGTTGATGCGCCTGGCGACAAGGCAACGATCGATCTGCGTGTTGTCCTGCCGGCGGCTCTTCGCGCGGTCGGCACAGGCGCGCTAGTAAGCGAGGAGAGCGACGCCAGTGGAGCGGTAGTACATCGGTGGAGGCAGGAGACGCCCATCTCGACGTATCTCTTTGGCTTCGCGGCCGGCCGGTTTGTTGAAAGCGCGACGAGCGGAGCGAACACTGTGCGGCTCCTTGGAGAGGGCGTTACCCCAGACGAATTGGGGCGCATCTTTCGCGACACACCGGACATGCTGGACTTTTTCACGCGCCGGGCAGGCATGCCCTACCCCGACGCCACGTACACGCAGGTTCTGGTCGCCTCGACGGTCGGACAAGAGGCTGGCGGCTATGCGCTGTTGTCCGAGGAGTACGGGCGCGCCGTTCTGAAGGACCCGACAGCCGTCTCGCTGATTGCCCATGAACTCGCGCATCAATGGTGGGGCAACTTGGTCACTTGCATCGATTGGACGCACTTCTGGCTCAACGAAGGCTTCGCGACGTTCATGGCGGCTGCCTACGACGAGCACCGCTTCGGGCGTGATACGTACCTGCAAGACATCGAACGCGCACGCATGCGGTACGAGACCGTGCGCAAGGCGGGCCACGACCGCTCCCTTGCGTTTCCGGACTGGCGTCGGCCGACAGCCGACGACCGCACCTTGGTCTACCAGAAAGGCGCCTACGTCCTCCATCTACTCCGCGAACAACTCGGAGAAGACGCATTCTGGTCTGGCATCCGGCATTACACCGAGGTGCATCGTGGTGGCTCCGTCACGACAGACGACTTCAGACGCTCGATGGAAGAGAGCAGCGGACGCGACCTGGGCGCATTTTTCAATACGTGGATCTACCTGCGACAGTGAACACGTCGGTGTCTAACTTGCGTTGCACCAGACGGCGGCCGGTGCAACTCTGAGCCGCCGCTGGTGAACGCCAACGTTAGGCGGACCGGAGGGGAACCCTTCATCTATGACGGTGGGTGCCGACATTCGAATGGTTCTCGCCAAGTATTGCAGACGTGACCCAGACGCCATCACTGACGGGGATCATCTGCTGTTCGATCTTGAGATCGACGATGACGATGCGTGCTTCGACCTGATCCCGGAGATCGAGCGGCAATTCAACGTTCAGGCAAGCAGGGCCGAATGGCAGCAGGTTGAAACCGTAAGGGACCTCCACAAGCTCGTGGTCCGCCTGAGGGATCAGGATCGGCCCTTCGTTGCCGAAGAGAGAGAGGAGGCTCGTAGCACTGCCCGCCGGAGCATGCGCCGCGGAGTTGTTGCTGTCGGCGCGTACGCTGGGGTCGGCTGCCTGTTGTACCTCACTCATCGCTCAGGCTTTGCTCTCTTTGGCGGCACAACTGCTTTAGTCGCGGTCTCGTATACGGCAACCAGCGTCGGACGGGGCGCGTGGCGGCGCCGTAGGGCACGTCGCGAGTGGAGAGCTCGTAAAGCCATTGGCGGGGATGCCTGACAACCGCCTGCAGCCAGCGGCGGCAGGGGTGATAATGTGCCGCCGCAGCTGGTGAGCGGCCGACGTTAGGCGTGACGTCCCCCCCATTCTGAGTAGGGTTTCGGTTTAGAGTCCGGCCCAGCGAAAGGGTCGGACG
>JBEBGG010000079.1:0-16644 GCA_040081555.1 Vicinamibacterales bacterium | reverse complement strand
CAGGCCCTTGAAATCGGTGACGACCGGCGCGGCTGCGGCTGCTCGCGGGATCCCGAGGCGCGTGACCGTGGCCGTGACGGCTGGTGTGGGTGCCGCGCCGCCACCTGTATGGCACTTCACGCAGGTCAGGGGCTGGTGCGCGCCCGTCAGCTGGAACTTCGTCAGCGAATGATCGAAGGGGGCTTTGCCAAAGCTGGTGGTCGTGTGACAGGCGTTGCAATCCTGCTTGAAGGTGCCCCTGTGCACGTCGGTATGGCAGGCGGCGCAGGTGTCGAACCGGACCCGCGCCTTCATCGCCGGTTGCTTGTGGCACGCCACGCAGTCGACGGTTGCGTGCTTCCCTTCGAGCGCGAAGGCGGTCTTGGCATGCGTCACTGTCCGCGTCCGCCAGTTCTCGTTCGAGTGGCAGGAGGTGCAGGTGTTGCCAAACGACGCCTTGTGCGGGTCGCGGTGACAGTCCGTGCACGCGGCGAACTTCACGCCCTTGAACGTCTCCTTCACATGGCAGCTGGCACAGGCCACAGCCTTGTGGGCACCGGCGAGTGAGAACGCGGCTTTGGCGTGGTCGAACGTGCTCCTGGCATTCTTGAACGCAGCCTGGACCGAATGACAGCTCTCGCACGCGTTGCCCAGCGATCCCTTGTGGATGTCGGCGTGGCACGAGGTGCAGGTGGTCGACGCGGTCAGGAATGACGGCGTCTTGTGGCAGGCGGCGCACTGCAGGGCGAGCGGCGCATGTTTCCCGGTGAGCGGGAACGACGTGTTGGTGGTGTGGTTGAAGCCACGCTGATCGAACGGCCTGAGCTGCCCGTCGACGCCCGCATGATCGGCATGGCAGGTCACGCAGTCACCCCCGGCGTCCTTGTGCACGCCAGTCTTGCGTGCGATCCGGTCGGCAATGGGCGCATGACAGGCGAGGCACTTCTGGGGACTGACCTTCTGCCCTTGTCCGTGACACTTGGTGCAGTTGGAGAGTCCTTCGAGGCTCGCGTGCGCAGCCGCCAGCTTACCGGGTGAGACCAGCGCACCGAGTTGCGCCTCGGCGCGGCCGGCCGATGCGACCGAGCAGCCCGCGGCCGCAACGAACACGAGCACGAGCCGGCGCAGGTGGAGGACATTCACGACCAACGGAACGGTACGTAGCCCATGTACAGCGCCAGCGCGATATGCACCGTTGCAATGGCCAGCAGCAGATAGACCAGCGGCAGATGGAAGACGTGCCACAGTTCGAACAGTGTCTTGGTGCGTTTCAAGTACGCGCCGCGTCTGAGCAGGAGGGATCGCTCGGCCGCAAGCCGTCCGATCTCCTCTCGCAAGTGCTGTGGCACACCACTCGATTCGAGCTGACGGTCGAAGGCCTTCACGCGGCGTCGGAGCGCAAGCTCGCCAAACGCCAGATCCATGAAGGACAGACGCGCCTCATCTGGAGCAATCGCCCGCTCGAATGCGTCGACCATCTGCTGCGTCGACTCGTTGCCCGCCGAGCGGACGATGTCGTCGTGCAGTTCTGCCGCGCGCGCATTCATGTCGGCTCGCGTCAACTCGTTGCCACGAATCGAGCGTGGGATTCGCACATACAGATAGCGCCCGACAAATCCCGACAACATGACGGTGACCATCGACCAGTACGCGGCCGAGATGATGCCGTTGAACTTGAAGGAGGTGTGGAAGGTGACCAGGACCGGTCCGACGACCCCGCAAAAGAGGTGAACTTCGAGCCAGCCCTTCACTGTCCCGACCGTGCGCAGCCGCTTGATCCGCTTGCGTGCCATGTAGGCGAACGGCACCAGAATGAGCATCGTGCCCGCCAGGCCAAAGGTCTGGCCGAAAGGGCCCGATGGCCGCAGCAGGCGATGCACCGGCGAGTACGCACGGACGCCGAGCGGCGTGGAGTAGTAGTCACGACCCCCAAGGAAGAACAGGATCCAGAGGGCCAGTCCGATGGAGGCCAGCATGCCCCACACAATGCCGCTGGTGGCCCAGCGATGAAGCCGGGGTGCCCACACCGACGCGGTCGGCATGGCGCCGATCGACGTGACGCTTCCCGATGCCTCGGCCATCGACATCAGAGATCCACCGTGCAGTCGCTGCTGACGGTCGTGACGCACGCCAGTACGAAGCCCTGCTCCTGATCGTCGGGGTCGAGCGTGTCCGATGCGCACGTCACTTCGCCGGACGAGACGTGCACTCGGCACGTGCCGCAGACGCCGGCGCGACAGAGCGACGGGACAGGCACGGAGGCATCTTCGGCCGCTTCAAGGAGCGTCTGGCCGGCAGCAATCTTGACGCGCTTGGCTGCCTTCGCACATTGCATCTGGTAGCTAGTCCCTCGGGTGGCCTGGCGCGCAGCCGCCGTCCGCGCCGGCGCTTCGGCCGACGCAGCGATGGCCGCGTTGAAAGCCTCATGACGAATCTGTGCGGGCGGCACGCCCATCGACGCGAGCAGATGCCGCATCCCTTCAATCATCGGACCAGGCCCGCAGATGAAGCACACCGAGTCGGTGAGCGCGGGAACTGCTGCACGCAGCAGCGACTCGTCAATGTGCCCGGGGTAGACGTGTGGCCCCCCGGTGCCGTTCGAGAGCGCCAGATACACGCGCACTTGCGGGTGGCGTCGATGCAGGCAGTCCAACTCATCGCGAAAGGCGAAGTCGTCTTCAGACCGCGCTGCGTAGATGAGGGTGATGGGACGTCCGGGATCGGCGGCGACGCCGTGACGCAACATGCTGGCGAGGGGTGTGATACCGATACCTCCGGCCAGCAGGACGAGCGGACGATCGTCATCCGCCGGATACTTGAATCCGCCGAGCGGTCCCTTGATGGCCAGCGTCACCCCTGGCCTCATCGTCGAATGCAGCGCGCTCGAGACAAGCCCCTGCTTCCGCACTGATATCTCGAGGTAGCCGCTTGCTTCAGGAGAGGAACTGAGGGAATAGCAGCGTGCGCATTCCTGGCCGTCGATGCGGACGCGCACCGTCAGGAACTGGCCGGGTTCGAAAGCGAAGCCCTCTGGTCTGGCCAGTCGGATCGTCTTGATTGTGGGCGTTTCGTCGATCACGGCCAGCACTGGCGCCGGGCTGAAGTGCGACTGAGCTGCCGGCCGTGCTGCCGGCCGTGCGGCCGCCACGCGCGGTGGCGCGCTCGCCTCGCTCGTGCGTGGCTGGTTTGAGCTGGTCTGCGGTGACTTTTCCCCAGCCAAACGTTCGCACACGGTGAACCAGATGCCATGCATCAACAGGCCGAGTCCGAGGCCGGCCAGGCTCGGAAAGACCCACGGGAAGCCGGCGAACAGTACGGAGACCAGCGCCAATGAGCTGAAGAGCTTTGAGCTCGACCGGTGATTGCGCAGCGCGGCCAGACCCAAGTGAATGGTGGTGACAAGGGCCAGCACCGAGGATGCACTCGGCGGCCCATCAAGGCTCGCGCCCACGGCCGATAGCAGCGTCAACGTCTTTCAGTACCTCGAAATGAGTTCGATGGGGAGGCGTGTGCAACATTCGTTCCGGCTGGAAACCGCCGAATCGGTGTGCGGTCGCACGAAGAACTGGGGAAAAATCCGACACCCTGTGGGCCAGCGCGATCACACGGCCGGCGGTGGGCTGTCGAAACTGACGCGAGGCCGACACCCCTACACAGCTGTCCAGCTGCCCAAGCGAAAGGGGACCGGTGCTGACCGGGGCGCCAGCTGTGATGCTGAGCTAGGACTGAAGCCGCCTCCGCCACAGCGGCTTGAGGAGCTCAAGCACCACCAGCAGCGCGGCCCCGGCGGCAACGGTCACGAGCAGATCGTCTGGGTGCAACGGCCCGAAGCGGAACAGATCTCGAGCAACTGGCCACAGCAATGTCACGCCCAGCATGGCCACGACGGCGAGCAGGACCAGGACGAGCGCGGAGTTTGGCCGCCCAAGCGCCGTTGAGAGCGCCGTACTGAAGGAGCGGTTGACGAAGATCAGGCTCACGATGGTCATGACCAACGAAAAAAATGTGAGCGCTCGGACCTCAGTGTCCGGCATGCCGCGTCGAAGAGCGACCATGAATATGGCGGCGACCAGCACAAACGCAAGCGCGCCTTGCAGCAGGCTCCAGCTGATCAGTGGCCCTGAAAACAGCGGTCCCTCCGGCAAGCGCGGTGGTCTTCGCATCACGTCGTCTTCTTCCGTCTCGGCCTCGAAGACCAACGAACACACTGGGTCGATCACCATTTCCAGAAACGCGATGTGCATCGGCCCAAACAGAAGGGGGAATCCGAAGAGCAGCGGCAACAGCGCGAGCCCCGCGATGGGCACGTGCACCGCAAAGATGAAGCCCATCGCCTTGCGGAGGTTGTCGTAGATTCTGCGACCGAGCCTGACGGCCTTGACGATTGATCCGAAGTCGTCGTCGAGCAGGACGATGGACGACGCTTCGCGTGCGACGTCGGTGCCTCTGCCGCCCATGGCAATGCCGATGTGCGCGGCCTTGAGCGAGGGCGCATCGTTGACGCCGTCTCCGGTCATGGCCACGATGTCGCCGTGTGCCTTGAGGGCGGTGACAATGCGCAGCTTCTGTTCGGGCATGATGCGCGCAAACACCGTCACCGTTCGCACGCGTGCCGCCAGCTTCTGCGCACTCATCGACTCAAGTTCTTTGCCCGTGACGAGATCGTCGGCTTCGAGGCCGGCGCTGGCGGCGATGGCCCGCGCCGTGGCTGGATAGTCGCCGGTGATCATGATCACCTTGATGCCGGCCTGACGGCATTCACTGACTGCGGCGGGCACGCTCGCTCGGAGCGGATCTGCAAGGCCGACCAGGCCGAGGAACTCGAAGGCAAACGTGTGTTGCGTGTCCGGCCATGCTCCTCCCGCGAATGCGGCGCGAGCCACGCCCAGGATGCGCAGGCCCCCGCTGGCCATGGCGTTCACCTGCTCCGTGAGCGAGGCGAGACGGGCTGGGTCGAGGTGGCAGAGGCCTGCGATCGCCTCCGGAGCGCCCTTGGCAGCCACGATGAAATCGGGCCCGCCGGTCTCCGCCTGCCAGACGTTCGACATGGCCAGGAGGTCTCGGTGCAGACCATAGGTGTGGACGAGCCTCCAATCGGCACCGTGCAGGCGTTCGGTCCCAGGCAGATGCTTGCGTGCCAGCTCGTGGAACGCCTTCTCCATCGGGTCGAAGGGTTCAGCGGCGCTGGCGAGGACACCGAACTCGATGAGGTCGTGGAAGAGTTCCGGTGCCTTGGAGTCCGCGCCCTCGCGAGGTTGAAAGGCTTCGCCAGTTTTCAACCTCAGTTCCGCGACCGACATGCGGTTCTCGGTGAGCGTGCCGGTCTTGTCGGTGCACAACACCGTGGCCGAGCCGAGTGTCTCGATTGCCGCGGCCCGTCGTGTGAGGACGCGCGCCCGTGAGATGCGCCAGGCGCCCATGGCCATGAACACCGTCAGGACCACCGGGAATTCTTCCGGCAGCATCGACATGCCGAGCGCAACGCCGCCGAGCATCGCGTCCAGCCAGCCACCGCGCAGCGTGCCGTAGAGCACGACAGCCAGCATGCTCACCGCCGCGCCGACGATGGCGAAGGTTCGGACGAGTTTGCGTGTTTGGGCGCGCAGACGCGGCGGCTCGGTTTCGAGCACGCTCAACGACTGGCCGATTTTGCCGATCTCGCTGAGCGCGCCCGTCGCGGTCACTTCGGCAATGCCCGCGCCTGACACCACTAGAGATCCTGAGAACACGGTCGGCAGATCGTCGCCACCAGGCCGATGGACAGGCCACGGCGCCGGCTGACCGATGGCGACCTTGCGGACGGGCACGGATTCGCCGGTCAGCAGCGACTCATCGGTGTGGACGCCCAGACTCTCGACGAGCACGGCGTCAGCCGGCACCCGGTCTCCCTCTGCCAGCACGACGGCATCGCCTCGCACCACGTCCCGGCCAGCGATGCGCTTGCGCTCGCCATCACGAATGACCAGCGCGCGAGGGCTGGTCAGGTCACGCAGGGCTTCGAGGACGCGCTCGGTCCGCGCCTCCTGGACCACCGTGATCACAATCGACATGGTGGCGAAGGCCAGCAGGACGACGGCTTCCTTCGGATCGCCAAGGGCCAGGTAGACCGCGCCACCGCCCACCAGCAGCGCCAGCATGGGTTCGCGCAGTACCTCGAGCACGATCCGAAATGGCGTGCGCCGGCCAGCCCGAGGTAGCTCGTTGTAGCCCTCCGCTGTCAGCCTGGCCTGAGCGTCGGCCTCGCTCAGGCCGCGCACTGCGCCAGCAGAGGAGACGTCTGAGGTCGTTTCAGGCGGCACTAGCGACTGAGCCAATCACTGGCCGGGCTCCTGAAGACGTTGCGCGCCGGCCCAGTTGACTTCATGAACAGGCGGTTGCGGTCTGCATGGAGGCTCGTAGTCTATGCGACCGGTCTGCGCGTTGCCACCGCCACCGGCGCGCCACTACAATGGCAGTGATGATGCGTTCTCGATCGGTCCACCTGCTGATTGCTGGTGCGATGGGTCTGTATGTCGCGTCGGTGCTCCGTGCGCAACGCTCGGACGCCTTCACCGCCTCGCGCGATCATCTGGCGATCCAGTACTCGACCCGTCCCGTCGATACCAGCATCACCGCGCTCAATCGCGACCTCGACGCGGGTCGAGTGCACCTGACGTTCGAGCCGGTCCACGGCTATCTGCCTTCGCTCTTGTCGGCGCTCGGCGTGCCGGTTGAGTCGCAGCTACTGGTGTTCTCAGAGACGAGCGCCCAGGCCTCACTCATCACGCCCGCCAATCCACGCGCCATCTTCTTCAACGATTCAACAGCCGTGGCCTGGGTCCGCGGTGCGGACACGCTGGAACTGGCCGCGCACGATCCGAGCCAAGGCACCATCTTCTATCAGCTCGATCAGAAGGTGACGGAGCGGCCGCGACTGGTGCGACAAGACGGTTGCCTTGAGTGCCATCTCACGTGGGACACACTCGGCGTGCCGGGCTGGTCGATGATCAGCACGTTTCCGATGTCGGACGACAAGAACGCATACGCCACCGGCGTCACGGTTGATCACCGTACCTATCTCGATCAGCGGTGGGGCGGATGGTTCGTCACCGGCAAAGCCGTACCGGCTCGTCACTACGGAAACCTGCCCGTCATTCGAACGGCGCGTGAACTGGCGCTGCCGACGCCGCGTCCTCCCGTGCTCACATCCGTCGCTGGACGGTTTGATGGCTCCGGCCATATCTCGCCCTACAGCGATGTCGTCGCGTCGCTCGTGCTCGGGCATCAGGCGCACATGATCAACCTGCTGACGCGGATCGGCTGGGAAGCACGTGTGGCCGAGCAGGACAAGACGTCTGCAGAGAAAGCGACCGCCCAGCGGTTACAAGAGGCGGCACGAGATGTCGTCGACTACATGTTGTTTATCGACGAGGCACGACTGCCTCAGAAGATTGAGGGCTCCTCGGGGTTCGCCGAGAAGTTCTCAGGCCAGGGCCCGCTCGATAGTCATGGGCGATCGCTGCGCCAGTTCGATCTCGAACGTCGCGTCTTCCGTTACCCGTGCAGTTACATGGTGTACTCGCCGGCGTTTGATGCGCTGCCGCCCTTGGCGCTTGACGCGGTCTACCGGCGCCTCTGGGTGGTGCTCTCCGGGCAGGAGACCGGCAAGGAATACGTCCGCCTCTCACTGGCGGATCGCACCGCCATTGCCGAGATTCTTCGCGAGACGAAGAAGAATCTGCCCGCCTATTTCCAGGCGGTCACGCGGTAAGGGTGGCTGCTACCTCGGCGCTGAGGGCGTTGTCGGTGCGGTGAGCAGCTGCCTGGCGACACGCCGTGCGCTGTTACGGATCGCGCGGGTGGCGCTCAAGGTCGTGATCGAGGCGCGGGAGACGGCGTCCACATCCTCGCCCACCTTGAATGGCTCACGGATGCTCTTGCCCGCAAATTGCAGTGCAAACTCCTTGCGGTCAACCGAGAAGTAGCCATACGGCTCGCGATGCTCCACGACCAGGACGCCCGTGAGCTTTCCGTCAGGGTCCATGCCCACCAGCATCTTGATCGGTCCGTCATAGCCCCGCTCGAGGGGCTCGATCTCCGTGGTCCAGAAGGCGAGACCAAGCAGAACGCGGGCACCAGACGCATCGGTCGTGTAGGCTTTGAAATGCGGCGGCGCCGGTTCCTTGGGTGAAAACGCCGAGGCGTTGGGAAAGAGTTGCTTGAGCTGCGAGAGGAGTTTGCCGTCCGGTGCGGACTGTCCGCCGCTCACGAGCGTGGCGCCCAGCCCCAGGGAAACGACAAGCAGTCCGATGCGTGCGGTACGATTGATCCCAGTCATGTGCGGCACAGATATCCGCCCGTTAGAATGCCACAAGGACGAGTGACCATGCGTACAAATAGAGTTCTGACGGTGTGCGGCCTGTTGACGGCGGCGCTGGGGCTGGCCTCCCCAGTCGTCGCGCAGGGGCGGGCGTCTGACCGTGCATCCGAGGCCAAGGCGCTCTCGTGTGTGTTTTCGACGATGGTGAGCGGCAGCTGGAATAGCGACGGGGCGGTTGCGGAAACGATGCCCGCCAAGCTGTCGATCGCCTTCGCTGACGTGGACGCTGACGAAGGCACCGCCCGTGTCATCGGCGAGTTTGGCCCCTCCGACGTCGTCGTGCGGCTGTCGCTCGGGACGCTGCACGTTCTTCAGGCATTTGGAGACGGTCCGCTCTACGCGACCACGGTCTTCCCGTGGGAGAACCGGCCCGGCGTTCTTCGGGCCGCCCACATGCGGCACGTGCTCACCGCGGACTCTCGGCCGGGAGTCACCTCCAGGCCTGAGCAGTACTACGGTGAATGCGAGGTCACGAAGTAGCCCGTCGGCTCTATTCGAACACGCGAGCGAGGGCAGGTCATGTCGACGTTGCTGCTGTGGCTGCTGGTGCTTGGGTTCCTGGGCGCGTTTGCGTCGCAGGTCGCGACTCGTGTTGGCCTGGTGCGCGCCGCCCAGAACACGTTTTCGCTTGAGCAGCTGGGGCCTCGCGCCAAGCGATTCTTCGTCGACGTGGTGGCGCAGCGACGCACGATCCGAGAGCGGCCGGTGGCTGGTCTCGCGCACGCACTCGTGTTCTGGGGCTTTATCGCCTTTGGCGGCTACACCACGGTCGAATTTCTCTACGGCCTGGGCATTGTGGACCTCAGGCATGCCGGTTGGTTTGCGGTGTACCGCGCCGTGCTCACGCCCTTTGCTGTGGCGGTGCTGTTCGGGATTGGCTACCTGCTGGTCCGGCGTGCGGTCCTTCGCCCTGTTGGACTTGGGAAGGCCGTATCACGCCAGTCGATGGTGATTGGTGCGTTCATCAGCACGCTGATGGTGACGTTTCTCCTGACGTGGCGTCTGGAGGAGGCGTCCCTGGCCGGACAGATCAACTGGTGGGTGCATGCCCTGGTCATCCTGTCCTTCCTTGCACTCATCCCCGCCTCGAAGCACTTCCATCTGGTGGTCTCACCACTCACCGTGTTTCTGAAGTCGCCGGAACTTGGCAACCTGCCGAATCTGGATTTTGAGAAAGAACAGGTGGGACTTGAAACGGTGAAGGATCTCGGCAGCAAGAGCGTGCTGGACGCCTTCACCTGCGTCGAGTGTGGCCGCTGCATGGAGAACTGCCCAGCGTGGGGCGCGGGCCAGGCACTGAATCCGAAGACGATTGTGTTGCGGACCCGCGAGGCGCTGCTCAAAGGCGAGCGTGACGCGCCGCTGGCCGCCCTCTACACCGAGGAGGAGCTCTGGCAATGCACCACGTGCGGTGCGTGCGAGAACCAGTGCCCGGTGGGAATCGAGCACTTGCCGATTCTGATCGGTGCGCGCCGCGGCCTAGTATCCAACGGCGCTGCGCCGGAGTATCTCGGCACGCTCTACAACAATCTCGAGCGCCGGTCGAACATCTGGGGGCTCAGCTACGACCAACGGCAGAAGTTCGTGGACAGTGCTGCGCTTGAAGTCTTCGATCCCACCAGGCACGACGTGCTGGTGTGGCTTGGCTGTACTGGCGCGTTCGAAGCTGCCGCGCAGAACTCCTTTCGCTCGCTCTTTGAGATTCTGCGCGCGAAGCAGGTGCGGTTCGGCGTGCTCTCCAAAGAGAAGTGCACGGGCGATGCGGCCAAGCGCACCGGCAATGAATACGCGTATCAGGAATTGGCGAATGCGAACATCGCCGATCTGAGGGCCGCGGGTCCGAAAAAGATTCTCAGCTCCTGCCCACACTGTGTGAAGACGATTGGCCAGGACTACCGCAAGTTCGGCTACCAGGTGGAGATCGTGCATTCGTCGGCCTTTGTCGAGGCGCTCACCCGCGACGATTCCCCGCTGACGGCGTCGGCGGTGACCGACGCTTATGGACCGAACGTCACCTATCACGATCCGTGTTACCTGGCGCGCTACGGTGGAACGGTCGACGAGCCCAGAGCGTTGCTGGAGCGGTTCGGCGCCCAGATCACTGAGACGGAGCGGCACGGCGACAATCCCTACTGCTGCGGTGCGGGCGGTGGGTTGCTGTTTGCCGACAGAGACGAACAACCTGGCACGCGTATCAGCGATGTGCGCTTCGCGCAGTTGGCCGGCACCGGCGCACAGACCGTGGTCACCGCGTGTCCGTTCTGCTCCGTGATGCTGAAGGGCGCGCAGGCCAGTGCGCCTGGGTCGGAGATCCAGTTTGTCGACCTCATGACCTACGTCAATGGTCGACTGCAGAAGGCTGGCGGCAGTTGACGTCGAATCCAGGGTCCAAGGTGTGATGGGCTGGTGCGGTTGTTGGTCAGTCTCCGCCGATGGGGACGACCTGCACGGCCGCGTCCGGCACATTCTCGAGGAACTTGTCGAGTGTCGAGCCGCGGAGTAGCATCTCCCATTTCGATCGTGCGCTCTGGCCGAAGATCACATGGGTGACGCCCTCGCGCTGGGCAAATGCGACCAGACCGTCTGCGGGGCGGTTGGCGCGAACGCGAACGACGGTGGCGCCAAGGCTCTCGGCCAGTCGGATGTTCTGCTGCAAGGCATCAGCGTCGTTCGGGTTCATGCGTCCCGGTGTTTCCTTTGGCGTCTCGACGTATACGGCATACCACCGCGAGCCGAGCCGACCGGCGATGCGTGCCCCAGTCCGCAGTACTCGAGGCGCCAGCGCATTCGAACTCATGCAGACCATGACGCGCTCGGGGATAAGCGCCGGCTCAAGCCCTTCGCGGGTGCGGTAGCTCGCCGCCTTTTCCCCCACTTCGTCGGCCACCGCCCGTAACGCCAGCTCGCGGAGCGTCGAGAGATTGCCCTTGCGGAAGAAGTTGGACAGCGCCTGTTCGACCTTCTCGGGTTTGTAGACTTTCCCCTGCCGCAGGCGACTCCGCAGCTCCTCAACGGTGACGTCGACGTTGATGACCTCGTCAGCCCGGTCGAGAAACGTGTCGGGTATGGTCTCGCGGACGCGAACACCCGTCACCCTGGCGACCGCATCGTTCAATGTCTCGAGATGCTGAATGTTCACCGCCGTCAACACGTGAATGCCGGCACTCAGGATTTCGAGCACATCCAGATAGCGCTTCGGATTGCGGCTGCCTGGGATGTTGGTGTGCGCCAGTTCGTCGACGATGCACACTTGAGGGTGGCGCGCGATGATGGCGTCCACATCCATGTCCTCGAGGAGGGTGCCGCGGTAATCGACCTGGCGGCGGGGAATGGCTTCCAGGTCCTTGACTTGCGCTTCGGTATCGGTTCGGCCGTACGTCTCGACGAGGCCGGCGACGACGTCCAGGCCTCTGGCCTTGAGAGCATGGGCCTCTTGAAGCATCGCATAGGTCTTGCCGACGCCAGGCGCGGCGCCGATATAGACGCGCAGGCGGGCTCTGTCCCGCTGCTTCAACCGGTCCAAGAGCGCTTCTGGCGTGCGTTGCTGAGACTTGTCGCTCATCGTCTGATCACGTCGTGGCTACTGGCTGAGCGGATACTGTGCATCGAGCGCGAGATTCAGTTCCAGCACATTGACTCTGGCCTCACCGAAGAACCCCAGTTGTCGACCTTCTGTATGCTCGGCGACGAGACGCCGGACCACCGATACGGCGAGGCCGCGTTCCCTCGCCACCCTTGGTATTTGAAATTCCGCAGCCGCTGGTGAGAGATGCGGATCGATCCCGGAGGCCGAGGTCGTGACCAGATCAATCGGCACCGGCACGCCTGGGTTCTCGAGGCGTGCGGCCTCGACGTTGGTCTTGACCGTATCGATCAGCTTCTTGTTGGTCGGTCCGTACTGGCTGCCGCCGGAGTTGGCCGCATCGTACGGCGTGCTGGTGGCGGAAGGCCTCGACCGGAAGTGGCCGGCCGCCGAGAAGCCCTGGCCGATCAATCGTGAGCCGACGATGACGCTGTTGCGTGTGACCAGTTGCCCGTTCGCCTTGTCGCGAAATAGCGCCTGGCTGACCCCGGTCATCGCGAGCGGATAGGCGATCCCCAACAGGAGGGTCGTGGCGATGGTCATCGTTACTGCCGCGATGAGATTGCGTGTCAGATTCATGATGCCGCTCCTACGCGAGACCGAAGGTCGTGATGATCAGGTCGATCAACTTGATGCCAAGAAAAGGAATGACCACGCCGCCCGCACCGTAGACGAGCAGGTTACGTCGCAGCAGCGCCGCGGCGCCTGAGGGCCGGTAGCGCACGCCGCGTAATGCCAGCGGCACCAGGGCGAAGATGATGAGCGCGTTGAAGATGACCGCCGACAGGATGGCCGACTCGGGGGTCTTGAGCCCCATGATGTTGAGTGCGCCCAACTGTGGAAACGTCAGCAGGAACATCGCTGGAATGATTGCGAAGTACTTCGCGATGTCGTTGGCAATCGAGAAGGTGGTCAGCGCCCCGCGCGTGATCAGCAGTTGCTTGCCGATTTCGACGATTTCGATGAGCTTGGTCGGGTTGGAGTCCAGGTCCACCATGTTGCCGGCTTCCTTGGCGGCCTGTGTGCCTGTGTTCATGGCGACGCCGACGTCGGCCTGCGCCAGTGCCGGGGCGTCGTTGGTGCCATCGCCGGTCATCGCAACGAGTTTGCCGTCGCTCTGCTCGCGTTTGATGAGCACCATCTTGTCTTCTGGCGTCGCCTGAGCCAGGAAGTCGTCGACACCCGCCTCGGCGGCAATCGCCGCTGCGGTCAACGGGTTGTCGCCGGTGATCATCACCGTCTTGATGCCCATGGCCCGCAGATGCGCGAACCGCTCTCGCATCCCGCCTTTCACGATGTCCTTCAAGTGAACGACGCCGAGCACCCTGAGGCCATCGGCGACGACCAGCGGAGTTCCGCCGCTCCTGGCAATGCGCTCGACGATGCTTGTGAGCGCTGCAGGCGTGGCACCACCCTTGGCCGCCACCCACTTCTGAATGGCGTCGGTCGCGCCCTTGCGGATCTCCCGGACCGCGCGATCGACAGAGCCAGGGGGCGGCGCCAGGTCGATGCCGGACATGCGGGTCTGTGCCGTGAACGGAACAAAGGTCGCCTGTTCCGGAAGCAGTTCACGCTTGGGAATGCCGTAGCGGTCTGTCGAGAGCGTCACGATCGATCGGCCCTCGGGTGTCTCGTCCGGCAGGGAGGCGAGCTGCGCCGCATCGGCAAGCGTGGCCTCGCTGATGCCAGGCAGCGGCACCAACTCGCTGGCCTGGCGGTTGCCGATGGTGATGGTGCCGGTCTTGTCGAGGAGCAGCGTGTGGACGTCGCCGGCCGCTTCCACCGCCCGGCCGGACATCGCCAGCACGTTGTGCTGCACCAGGCGGTCCATGCCGGCAATGCCGATTGCCGACAGCAGGCCACCAATGGTCGTGGGAATCAGGCAGACGAGCAGCGAGATCAGCACAAACAGCGACTGCGGTGCGTGTGAGTACACCGCCAACGGCTGGAGTGTCACCACGGCAATCAGGAAGACGATGGTCAAGCCGGCCAACAGGATATTGAGCGCGATCTCGTTTGGTGTCTTCTGCCGTTCCGCCCCTTCGACAAGCGCGATCATCCGGTCGAGAAACGTCTCACCGGGATTGGCACTGACTTGAACGCGGATCCAGTCAGACAGCACACGGGTACCACCGGTGACCGCGGACCGATCACCGCCAGACTCGCGAATCACCGGCGCGGACTCGCCGGTGATCGCGCTCTCGTCCACCGACGCGACCCCTTCAATGATTTCTCCGTCTGCGGGTATGACCTCATTGGCCACCACTCGGACGATGTCGCCCTTGCGCAGTTGTGCCGCTGGCACCAGTTCGAAGGCGCCGCCCCCTTTCTCGCGCTTGGCCATCGTCTCGGTCTTGGCCTTGCGCAAGGTGTCAGCCTGTGCCTTGCCTCGTCCCTCGGCCATCGCTTCAGCGAAGTTGGCAAACAGCACCGTCAGCCAGAGCCACGCCGTAATCTGGAACTCGAAGGCCAGACCTGGTGCGCCGGTGATGACGTCCTGGACCAGGCGCCAGGTCGTGAGGATGCTGCCAATTTCGACGACGAACATCACTGGGTTGCGGGCCATTACCCTGGGATGGAGCTTGCGGAGCGCGTCCACCGACGCCCGGCGCACGATCCTGGGGTTCCAGATGGAAATGACTGCGGAGTGTGAATGGGTCGTCATTAGAAGACCTGTCCGTTGCTCATCAAGAAGTGTTCGACGATCGGCCCGAGGCTGAGCGCCGGGAAGAACGTCAGCGCGCCCACAATCACGATCACGCTGACCAGCAGCGCGGCAAACAGCGGGGTCGTGACAGGGAACGTGCCTGTGGACTGCGGAACATGTTTCTTGCGCGCGAGGCTGCCGGCAATGGCGAGCGGCGGAATAATCATGAAGAAGCGGCCACACAGCATCGCCAGTCCGAGCGTCGTGTTGTACCAGTGGGTGTTGACGCTGATGCCGCCGAAGGCGGATCCGTTGTTTGCCGCTGCCGACGAGTAGGCGTAGAGCATCTCGGACAATCCGTGGGGCCCTGGGTTGTAGATGCTCGATGTCCCGAAACCTGGCGACACGCTCGAGGTTGCGGTGAAGGCCAGGATCACGAGTGAGAACACCAGCACTGTGAGCATGGCCATCTGCACTTCGAACGCCTGAATCTTCTTGCCGAGATATTCCGGCGTGCGTCCGACCATCAGACCAGCGATGAAGACGGCGAGGATGATGTAGACGAGGATGCCGTACATCCCGGCGCCAACGCCGCCAAACACCACCTCGCCCAACTGGATGTTGGCGAGCGGCACCAGACCGCCAAGTGGCGTGAACGAGTCGTGCCAGCCGTTCACTGCGCCGCAGCTCGCATCGGTCGTGGCCGTGGCAAAGAGCGCCGTGTTGGCGATGCCGAACCGGACTTCCTTGCCTTCCATGTTGCCGCCTGGCGCCAGGGCGGACGCCGTCTGGTCGGCACCGACGGCGGTCAGCAGTGGATTGCCCCGGGCCTCGGCCCAGTAGGCGACGGTGACACCGGCCACGAAGAGAAACGCCATCGCACCCCACACCGCCCAGCCGTGGCGTCTCGAACCGGTCATCGTCCCCAGCGTGTAGGTCAGGCCTGACGAGATGGCGAAGATCCCGAACATCGAGAGCCAGTTGGTCAGCGGCGTCGGATTCTCGAACGGATGAGCACTGTTGGCGTTGAAGAAGCCGCCGCCGTTGGTACCAAACTGCTTGATGATTTCCTGGGATGCGACAGGACCCTGCGCGATCACTTGCCGGGTGCCTTCGATGGTCTGCACCGTTTCGTAGGGCCTGAGGTTCTGGACGACGCCCTGTGACACAAGAAACAGCGCGCCCACCACTGCGATTGGCAGCAGCAGCCACAACGAGCCTCGGACCAGGTCGACCCAGAAGTTGCCGAGGGAGTCCTTCTCCTTCTGCGCGATGCCGCGGATGAAGGCGATGGCGACGGCGATGCCGACGGCGGCAGACACGAAGTTGTGGTACGCGAGGCCGGCCATTTGCGTGAAATAGCTCATGGTCGATTCCCCGCCGTAGGCCTGCCAGTTCGTGTTGGTCATGAACGACACCGCGGTGTTGAAAGCGAGGTCGGGCGGGACGCCTGGAAAGCTCTGGGGGTTGAAGGGCAGGAACGCCTGCAGCCGCTGCATCGCATACAGCACCAGCATCGAGACGACGCTGAACAGCAGCAGTGCCACGGCATACTCGGTCCAGCGCATCTCATGGTGTTCGCTGACGCCGGTCAGGCGGTAGATACCCCGTTCGAGCGGCCGCATGATTGGATCGAGGATGGTGCGCTGACGCGAAAAGACCCTGGCCATGTACCCGCCGATGAGCGGCGTCGCGAGTACGAGGGCGACCAGGAAGAACAGAATCTGGAGCCAGCCATTGAGAGTCATGTCAGAACTTCTCCGGTTTCACCATTGCCATGACCAGATACCCCAGCACGGCGACGCTCACCAGCAAGCCGATGATGTAGTCGATTCCCACAACGCACCTCACTTCATCAACCGGTCGCACACGACCACGTAGCCGACCGCCACCAGAAAGAACGCAAGAGTGAGAGCGACGAAAGCCAGGTCCTGCACCGCACACCTCACGAAGGAAAATGGGTCACCACAACGCTGGATTCAGAGTAGGCAAATGCGCCTGAAATCGGCCCAAAGAGTGCCTGAAGAAGTCCTGAGACGATGAGACACCCCATCAAGTCCTGAAAAGTCCCTGAAG
>JBEBGG010000233.1:0-4620 GCA_040081555.1 Vicinamibacterales bacterium | reverse complement strand
CAACGCGACAACCACCGCCAGCACCAAGCCAACAACCAGCTCCGCTGTCAACGCGAACCGCATTCGGGTCATGTGCCCCTCGTTTCCCAGATGTGTAGTCGAATGAATTCGGGGGTTTAATAGACGTATGACCGTGTTGTCTGAGCAGGAATTCCGCGTCAAGAGCGACCAGGCGCTGGACGCGGCCCGGCAGCAACTGCTGCCGATTTCCGATGCCGGAGATTTCGAACTCGAATTTCAGAACGGCGTCCTTCACCTCGTGTTCGAGGAACCCCACGAGACGAAGTTCGTGGTATCTCCCAACGCCCCTGTAAGGCAAATCTGGGTCTCTGCCATGTCGCGCAGCTTCAAACTGGGATGGGACGAAGGTCAGTCGACATTTGCGTTGAACGGCGAGCCCCTGCCGACCCTACTCTCGCGCCTCGCCCACGAATTCCTCGCGCAGCGGACGTAGCCGGCCGCGCGCTGGCGGTCCGAATCCAGAAAGCCACGTATCAATGAAGGAGCACAGTGGGATGGCTCTCATAGAAGCCGGACAACAGGCCCCCGCATTCAGCCTGAAGGATCAGTCAGGGACCCTCCGTCACCTCGCCGACTACCGCGGGGCGCCGTTGATTCTCTACTTCTACCCGAAGGACAACACGCCAGGCTGTACCACGGAATCGTGCGACTTCAGGGACAAGCTGTCGAAATTCAAGTCAATCAAGACAGCGGTTCTCGGCATCAGCATTCTTGATGAAGCGAGCAAGGCGAAGTTTGCGGAGCGGTTCAACCTGAACTTTCCACTGCTCGCAGATGAGCATCACGATGTCGCAGAGAAGTACGGCGTGTGGCAAGAGAAGTCGATGTATGGCAAGACCTTCATGGGTATTGCTCGCACGACTTACCTGATCGACGCTGACGGCAATGTCGCCAGGCGCTGGGACAAGGTGAAGGTCGACGGCCACGTCGACGATGTTCTCGCTGCAGTCAAGGCTCTCTGAGATGCCGGGCCGTGGGCAGAACCGCCCGGTGAATCAGGCGAAGGCGTGATGCGCCGCGCGGACGGTGCTCGCTCCGTTCAGCGCGTCTGACTACGCACTTCCTGCGCAAGAAACGCCTCGAATTGCTCAACCGTCCGCACGCTCACCGCCGATCGCATCCGGTAGTGAGCCAGGCCGCACAACTGCGAACAGACGATTTCGTACTCGCCCTCGCGCGTCGGCGTGAACCAGACCGTTGCCTCGAGGCCAGGAACGACGTCGTGCTTCACACGCATCTCTGGAATCCAGAAACTGTGGATGACGTCCTTGCTCGAAAGGCGGATGAGCACCGTGCGGTTCTGCGGCAGCACCAGCTGATTGATGGTCGCCACATCGTCGACAGCGAAGGGATCGGTTCGATCAAGACCGAGGGGGTTGGACGGCCCCATGAGGTCGATACTCGTGCGCCCGAATCGCCCGTCTGCGCCAGGGTAGTGCACGTTCCACGCGAACTGCTCAGCGACGACCCGTACAACCGTTGCTTCGCCGCTCGAGGGCGCGACTGGAGTGCGCGTCGCCCACACCGGCCATGCGTGAAAGATGATGAGGAACGCTTCGGCTGCCACGATTCCGACAGCCAGCCTTGCTCCCCAGCCGCGCGTGCCGACGTAGTCGGCCTTCGGATGGGCCCCGCTTCGGAAGCGCACCACAATCAAGAGGAACAGCGTCGCCCAGCCGATGAACATCACGGCCATCAGCCAATGCACTTCGGTGAGCAGCTGATCGAGGCCGCTCGCGTGTTGCGAGGCCTGCACCGGTAAGCCGAGAAGCTCTAGCATTCAGGGTGCCCCATCGCCATCGCACGGCCCCGCAGCGTCAGGAACAACGCGGCCAGACCCCCCATCACGACCACCACCACGCCCAGCATGACGCCAACGCCAAGTGTGGTCGCCCGCGCCAGCGGCGCATCGGTCTGGCCCGCGCACACAGGACAGGCCAGCGCGAGCCGCGGCACAGCGACGAAGCACGCGGCGAGGACTCTGGCCTTCATCGTCACAACAGATACAACATCACGAACACACAGAGCCAGACAATGTCCACGAATTGCCAGTACAGACCGGTGTTCGCCACGCGATTCGTAAACAGGCCGGGATTTGTGCCATGCAACCGCGCGCCCGGTCCCAGCAGGTACAACATCACGATCAGTCCACCGACGATGTGCAGCGCGTGCAGCCCTGTGAGCGTGTAGTAGACCGCGAGCGCGTTGTTGACCGAAGGATACTCACCGCGTGAGAGGTGCTCAGCGTACTCGAATGACTTGATCCCGAGAAATACGACCGCGAGGATTGCGGTCGCGACGAAGAATCGCCGATACACGGCCCATCGTCCTTGCTTCAGGGACATCGATGCCCGAGACATCGTCACCGACGACGCCATGAGCACCACCGTGTTCACAGACGCGGTCCAGATGTTGAGGGTCCCTGTCGGCCAGTGCTCTGCACCGGCACGCAGGATGACGTAGCTTGAAAACACCCCGCCGAAGAGCATCGCTTCTGACGCGAGAAACAGCCACGTCGCCAGCTGGCCGTTGGTGAACCCGGTATCCGGTCGCACCCTAACGCTGTAGGGAATCTCCATCACGGCCGCGCCTCCCGCGAGAACTGCGGCGTAAAATCCGTATCACTCTCAGGGACACTGTATTCGTATGGCCCGCGATAGGCCACCGGTTCGCTCTCGAAATTGCCGTGCCCGGGGGGCGACGGGGCAAGCCACTCGAGGGTCGTGGCCTGCCATGGATTGCGGTCGACCAACGTACCTCGTCTGCTGCTGCTGAAGAGGTTGACGATGAAGGGTAGCTGGAAGAGGCCCAGTGTCCAGGCGGCCATGCCGATCACAAGGTTCCACTTCAGCAGTGGTTGATTGTGCGCGTACTGGAGGCCACCGTCATACATGCGGCGGTTCATGCCACCGAGTCCCTGAATGAACATGGGCATGAACATGATATTCATGCAGATGAGTGAGCCCCAGAAGTGCAGCTGTCCGAGACGATTGCTCAACGCTCGTCCGGTCACTTTCGGGAACCAGTAGTAGACGCCCGCGAATAGCGCGAAGATGGTGCCGGGCGCTACGACGTAGTGAAAGTGACCAATGACGTAGTACGTGTCGTGCAAGTGGAGATCGGTTGGCGCGAGCCCCAAGGGCAGTCCGGTCAGTCCGCCGATCCCGAACATCGGCAGGAAGGCGAGGGCAAACAGCATCGGTATCGTGAAACGAATCGAGCCTCCCCATAGCGACAGAATCAATACCGCCAGGATCACCACCGAGGGGATCGAGATGAGCATGGTCGTCACCTGAAAGAAGGTGCTCATCGTCGTGCCCATGCCAGTCATGAACATGTGATGCGCCCACACGGTGAGCGACATGAAACCGATGCACAACGCAGAGACGACCAACGCGCGATATCCCCAGAGTGGCTTACGGGTATTGTTCGTGATCACTTCGGCCACGATGCCCATCGCAGGAAGAATGAGAACGTAGACCTCCGGATGAGCCAGGAACCAGAAGAGGTGTTGCCACAGAAGCGGGTTGCCTCCCCCAGCAACGGTCAGCTTCTGGCCGCTGAACACGAGCCCGCTAGGCATGAAGAAGCTGGTGTTGGCGAGACGATCCATCAACTGCATCGACGCGGCGGCCTCAAGCGGCGGGAAGGCGAGCAACAGAAGAAACGCCGTGACGAACTGCGCCCACACGAAGAACGGTAGCCGCATCCAACCAAGCCCGCGGGCCCGCAACTGCACCACGGTCACAATGGTGTTGACCGATCCTAGCAACGACGATGTGATGAGAAACACCATGCCGACGAGCCAGATCGTCTGACCGGGCGCGATGACGGCGAGCGGGGGATACGACGTCCATCCTGACTGGGCGGCGCCGCCGGGGGCAAAGAAGCTGGCCAGCATCAGCAGGCCACCGCAAAAATACAGCCAGTAGCTCGCCATGTTCAACTTCGGAAACGCCATGTCGCCTGCCCCGATCTGGAGCGGAACCAGGTAGTTGCCAAACCCGCCGACCGCGACCGGCACGACGCCCAAAAACACCATGATGGTGCCGTGCATGGCGCCAAGCTGGTTATAGAACTCAGGCAGCATGATGCCGCCCGGAGCATTGGCGACGCCGAGAAAGCCACCAATCAAGGGAATCGGCTGGGCCGGGTACGCCAGCTGCCAGCGAATCACCATCATCACGATGAAGCCGAGCAGCATGAACAGGAAGCCCGTCAGCGTGTACTGGATACCGACGACCTTGTGGTCCTGTGAAAACACGTAGCGGCGCCAGAACGGCAGCTGGGTCATATGCGGGACGTCGCCCGTAGGCAACTCATCTCCTGTGGATGATGGCACGAGAGCGCGGTCGATGAACACGGCGGCCACCAGGCCGTTCCGTATCAGTCGAGACTGAGAAAGCGACGAATACGATCGATGAGGTTTTCTGGCGCTTCTATCGTCACAGCAGGACCTGCCGCAGCCTTCCGTTGTTCCAGTTCCGCCTGGCGAGACGCCACTGCCGCGCCGACCTGGTTCACCGCCGCGGGATTGGCGAGCACGAAACGGCGGAATGGGTCGGCGGCGATTTCGATGATCTCCGAATCGCTGCACGC
>JBEBGG010000232.1:0-4629 GCA_040081555.1 Vicinamibacterales bacterium | reverse complement strand
CCTCATGCGCGAGAGCGGGATGTCGCTGCTCGACACACAGTGGTCCACCGACCACCTCGAGTCGCTTGGCGTGATTGAGATTCCGCGCGCCGACTACCTGTCCAGGCTGGCGGACGCTATCGGTGGCTCGCCGGTGCGGATATAATCGCGCGACTTCAGCCGAGGCTTCCCGCCGCCGATCGAGGGGGCGGGAGGGCCAACGGCCGACGGGGCACCTTCGCAGCCGCCGGCATTTCGTTCATTAGACGGAGCAATTACATGAGCAAGCCTGGAACGCTGTCACGTTGGATCTTCTGCGGGCTCGCAGCCTGCTTTCTCGGCACCACCGTATCGAGCCAGACTCGCAGCATCCCGCTGAGCGAATTCAAGGCTGTCCAGCCCGAGGACATCAAGCCCACCGGAACGTCCACGCAAACGGTGCTCTGGGGCGACCCGACCAAGCCGGGTCCCTACGCTGTTCAGATCACCTTCAAGGCAGGCTCAGGCAGTCGGCCGCACTTTCACGACCAGGATCGCCTCGTCACAGTGGTCAGGGGCACCTGGTATGTCCACCTCGGTCCGGAATCGGACACCTACGATCCGTCGAAGATGACCGCGATGAAGGCAGGCAGCTTCGTGTTCCATCCGGCGATGGGCCATCACTATGACGGTGCACACGAAGAAGACGCCGTGGTGCGCATCATCGGCATGGGACCCGTCAAGACGGTCAATCTCGAGCAGCCGAAGTGAGCCAGAGTCCGGTCGCGGAGGCTGGCGAGCGACGCGCCCAGTGGTACGCCGTCATCGCCAGCTTCCTCGGCTGGACCTTCGATGCGTTCGATTTCTTCGTCCTCACGTTCCTCCTGACCGACGTCGCCAAGGCCTTCGGCATGTCTCGTCCGGCGGTGGCCTTCACCCTGACGTTGACGCTGGCCATGCGCCCCATAGGCGCGCTCATCTTCGGCATCATGGCGGATCGATATGGCCGCCGGCTGCCGATGACGCTCAATATCATCTTCTACGCAGTCGCGTCCGCATTGTCGGGATTGGCGCCGTCCTACACCTGGTTTCTCGTGCTACGGGGCCTCTTCGGCGTCGGCATGGGAGGGCAGTGGGGGATCGGAGCTTCCCTCGTGCTCGAATCGGTGCCGGCCAAGTGGCGCGGCGTGCTCTCCGGTCTGTTGCATCAAGGCTATTCGCTCGGCAATCTGCTCGCGGCACTCGCATTTCTCGTCGCCTATCCGGCGCTGCAGCGACTCGATCCGATCAATGCCTGGCGCTACATGTTCTTTCTGGGCGGCCTTCCGGCGCTGCTCTCGATCTTCGTGATGGCCAAGGTGAAAGACCCGGAGGCGTGGCACGAGCATCGGACGGACTGGCGCACCTACGTGCGTTCGCTGCCGGCCGCCTGGCATCGCTTCCTGTACCTCGTCGTGCTGCTCACAGCGATGGGCTTCATCTCGCATGGAACCCAGGATCTCTATCCAACATTTCTCCAGCAGCAACGCCACTTCACGTCGAGCCAGGTGGCGCTGACGACGATGCTGTCGATGGTGGGGGCGATCATTGGCGGCGTCGTCATTGGTCGCGCGTCGGACTGGTTTGGGCGGCGCCGCGCCATGATTGGCGGCGTCATCGGCGCGCTGCTCGTCGTGCCGCTGTGGATTGCCGCGCCGAGTTCGCTGTTGGTGGTTGTGGGCGGATTTCTCATGCAGTTCTTCGTGCAGGGCGCCTGGGGCGTGATTCCTGCGCACATGAACGAGCTCTCTCCCGCGCATCTGCGCGGGTTCCTTCCCGGATTCGCCTATCAAGTCGGCATGCTCTGCGCGGGCATCGTCCCCTATCTGGAGACGGTCATCGGCGAGCACTTCTCGTACGCGCAAAGCATGGGCGGGTTTGCAGCCGCCGCTTTCATTATTGGAATCGTGGTGATTGGCCTCGGGCCCGAAGCCCACGGCGTCAGTTTCCGCAAGCAGCCCACCACAGACAAACAACTCGTCTGACCAATCGAGCCGTCGACCAACGCAACGTCCCTGGACGCGACAATCGTGATCCTCGGGACGCTCAGTCCAGACATTTGTGTCGCTTGGCTGATGGGCTGGATCGCGAAAATACCTAGGAAATAGCCCTGATCGCCGGATGGCGTCCTCCTTGCTCACTACCTCGAGCATGGAGGGTCTCCACATGATGGTCCGGCGGCAGTTGATGGCTGTGATTCTGATGTGCATCGCACGTTCGGCGGCGGCGGCGCCGCACGACATACCGCGTACGGTGTCGGCACGAATCTACGACTACGCGCACTTCAACAGTCAGCAACTCCAACGGGCGCAGCGACAAGTGAGCGAGACCTACGCAGCGGCCGGCGTCACGCTCGAGTGGCATCGCACCGTCTCGCCCGATCTGATCGACGCCGGCAAGGGCCGCTGGCCCTCCGACGGCGTCACCACCCTCAGCGTGGTCGTGCTCGCGGCAAAGATGGCAACACGACTCGGTGTCCTGCCGGACGTAGCGGGTTATGCGCCGATTACGCGCGACGCGGGTGGACGTATCGCCTACGTTCTTGGTGGCCGGGTTCGTGGTATTGCCATCGACGGCAAGGTCGAGTCCTGGGTTGTGCTTGCCGGCGTGATCATTCACGAGGTCGCGCATCTGCTCATGCCCGAGCGCGAGCACACGTCAGCCGGCGTCATGCGTGCGAACTGGAATCCCGCAGAGTTCAAGCGCGTACCCGTGCAGCGATTCTCGGAAGCCGAGGCATTGTCCTTGAGACGAACCGTGTCATCGCTCGAGGGTCATGTCGCACGCGTGGCCGATTAGCGTTTGCTACAACGGTGTCGGCGCGGCGACCACGACTGTCGCTCCAGCGTCATGTTGCCGATCCAGCGGGAGGTGCTGTCGCAGGCCCAGAGGGACGCTGAGCGCGTCGGGTACACTGGCGTAGGACAACTATCGGCATGCCCTACGACATCGAACTTGGCATTGATACATTTGGCGACGTCACTGTCGACGCGGCCGGCGAACGCGTTGCGCAGCCTCGAGTGCTTCGCAATGTGGTCACCGAGGCGGTACTGGCCGATCAGGTTGGACTGTATTTCTTCGGCGTGGGCGAACATCACCGCGCCGACTTTGCGGTGTCGGCACCGGAAGTGATGCTTGCGGCCATTGCCGGCCAGACCAGGAGCATTCATCTCGGATCGGCGGTCACGGTGTTGAGCACCGACGATCCGGTTCGTGTGTTCCAGCGTTTTTCGACGCTCAACGCGGTCTCGAATGGTCGCGCCGAGATCATTCTCGGACGCGGCTCCTTCACTGAGTCGTTTCCGCTCTTTGGGTACGACCTCGCGCAGTACGACTTGCTGTTCGAGGAGCGGCTCGACCTCTTCGTGAGGTTGCTCGACGAGACGCCGGTCACCTGGTCCGGTCAGACGCGCTCGGCGCTGAAGAATCAACGCGTGTATCCGCCGACCGACAGCGGGAGCTTACGGACATGGGTGGGCGTTGGCGGCAGTCCTGACTCGGTCATCCGCGCGGCACGCCATGGCCTGCCGCTGATGCTTGCCATCATCGGGGGCAATCCACAGCGCTTTGCGCCGTGGGTCGATCTCTATCACCGCACGTTGGCGCAGTTCGGGCGAGGCACGCTGCCAGTTGGTGCGCATGCGCCAGGTCACGTCGCCGACACAGACGAAGAAGCCCGCGAGGTCTTGTGGCCGCACTACGCCGTGATGTTCGGCAGGATTGGCGCCGAGCGTGGGTGGCCGCCGGTGACGCGCGCCCAGTTCGACCGCGAAGTGGGACCTGAAGGGGCACTGTGCGTGGGCTCGCCGAAGACGGTGGCAGAGAAGATCGCGCGAACGGTCCGCGCGCTTGGCCTGAGCCGCTTCGACATGAAGTACAGCAACGGCGCGCTGCCGCATCCGACGTTGATGCGAAGCATCGAGCTATACGGTATCGAGGTCGTTCCTCGCGTGAAGGCGCTCCTCGAGGAGTAGCGACACGTAGGCTATAGGCTCTGGGCTTTGGGCTCCAGGCATGGAGCCAAGGCCATGAGACGTTGCACTATGACGCCCCCAGCTTGAACGCGACCAGCTCTCCGCTATACCCGGCTCCTCCCACCGCAACGACGATGAACTGCTTGTCCTGCCACAGGTACGTCATGGGCGCGCCGCCCTGCGGTGCCGGAATGTAGACCGCGCCCACTTCCTTGCCGCTCGCCTTGTTGTACGCGCGCAGCATCGCACCGCGTTGACCCGACGGCGTCGGCCCGAACCCGGGCTCGCCGACGACCAGCAGTGTCTTGGTGACCAATTGACCGACCGTGCCCGGTCGTCCGGTCCTCGGAATGGTGAGGCCCTTCAACAGCGGATGGTTCGTGATGTTGGCCGGCGTCTCGCCGTGCGCGATCTGCCAGATCATCTGACCCTTGGTCAGATCAATCGCTGCCAGAAGGCCGTATGGAGGTTTCATGATCGGCAGGCCCTGAACGGTCAGCCCGCCCCCACCGCCCTCGCCGCCGCCTTCCGCTGCCGCCGGTGCTGCCGGCGCCGAGCCTGCGCCCGCCCGTGTGCGCGCGCCCTGAGCCGCGTTGCCCTGCACGTACTGCAGGTCGTTCTTCGACGGATCGCGCGGCGGTACCAGGCCGAGTTGACT
>JBEBGG010000004.1:0-56867 GCA_040081555.1 Vicinamibacterales bacterium | reverse complement strand
TATCCAATGACGCTTACGATCCTCGCAGCTCTCCTGTTGCAGGCGGCCGCGCCCGAAGCGCCGGCACCAGCGACTGCTCCACCGCCAGCGCCCGCAACGGGGAGATGTACAGCAGCCGGGTACGGGCGGCGGCTTCTGGTGGTTCGGTGGTGGTGAGCCGGTTGAGTGCCCACAGGAAGGCGGTGAGGGTCTTGCCGCTGCCCGTCGGGGAGAGGATGAGGGTCGACTCACCCCGAGCGATGGCGGGCCAGCCGAGCGTCTGCGGACGCGTGGGTTCTGGAAACGACGAGGTAAACCAGTCACGAACCGCGGGATGAAACAGCGCCAGTGGGTCCGAATTCACACGGGCGCTCACGGAAGGCATCTTATAATGAGCCTTCACTTTGATTTAGATGGAGCCACGCATTCATGGGTGACGCCGGCGAAGGATTGATCGACGCGGATGCACGAATTCAAGAGCGCATGGAAGAGCTCGAGCGCGAACGCAGCCAGGCGCGTGAGGGACGGGTCAGCCAGGAAGACCCCGAAGTGGTGAGAGGGAGGGAGTCCCTGCGGCTCGCCAAGCTCGAACTTGAAGGGCAGCTCGCCACGACCACGCACGAACGGCGCAAGGCACAGATCGGGCAGGCGCTCGAAGAAGTGACTCGCCGCATGAAAGCGATGAGTGTCAGCCGATAGCGAGATCTACCGCTATCACGACAGCACCAAACACCACTTCAATCGCTACGCCCGGTCGCTGGGGTACCTCGACTGGGCGTCGCAGCCGCGCCCCTTCCGCTCGTATGAAGGGGCGCCGCGTTTTCCTCTTCCCCCAGACCCCACCTCCGGTATCGGCCACCTTCCCGAACGACCCGTCACCTGGTCGAAACTGTTTGATGACGCCGGCGAGGCGGCGACGCCGTTGTCGTGTGGCTTCCTCGGCGGCCTCCTCCGCTATTCACTCGGGCTCTCGGCCTGGAAAGTGGCCGGGGCTTCGCGGTGGGCGTTGCGGGTCAATCCTTCCAGCGGCAACCTACATCCGACCGAGGCCTATGTCATCGGCCCAGTGCCAGATACAGCCATGGGCGAGCCGGCGGTGTGTCACTACGCGCCCGACGCGCATGCCCTCGAGCGCCGCTGCGTATTCAGCCTTGCCGAATGGCGCGCCCTTACCGAAGGCTCAAGCATTGTCCTTGTCGCGCTCACGTCGATCCATTGGCGAGAGGCGTGGAAGTACGGGGAGCGCGCGTTCCGCTACTGTCAGCATGATCTCGGTCACGCGATTGCGGCGCTCGCCATCGCGGCGCGCGTCCACGGCTGGCGCGCTGAATTGCTACCAGGCTGGTCGCATGCCCAGGCGGGAGCCGTCACTGGCGCGGACCGCGACGCGGACTTCTTCGAAGCGGAGCGAGAAGAACCGGGCTGCGTCATGGCGGTCGTGCCGGCGGCGGCGCAGGTTCCGGAGTCTCTCCGATCAGGCGCTGCGCTTGCGGCAGCCGTGGCCCGGGGACACTGGGTGGGGCGAGCGAGCCAGCTCAGTGAAGACCATATTGAGTGGGCCAGCATCGACGAGATCGCGGCAGCGACGCGGTCCGGTGGTGATGCCCATTTCGCAGCCGCGCGGGTTCGAATGCAGCCGGACCTTGCGGCCGCATCGGCGGTGTCGGCGGTAACGCCGGTGCCTGCTGATGTTCGCGGGTTGCTGTTGCAGCGTCGAAGTGCGGTCGCTTTTGATGGGCGCGCCGCGATTGAGGCCGAGGCCTTTTTTGCGATGCTGTCGCGGCTGCTCCCTGACGGCCGCGGGCCGTGGAGCGCGCTCTGGTGGCCGCCACGGATTCATCTCCTGCTTTTCGTTCACCGCGTGACCGGTGTGGAGCCCGGCCTCTATCTCTTTGCCAGGAGTGCGAGCGGTGGCGCGGCGCTGCGCGAGGCGTGTGGTCGCGATTTTGTCGCTGAACCGGCACATTCGCACCTGCCGCTGACTCGCCTTGCGGTGGGCGACTGCCGCGGGCTTGCCAGGCGTCTCAGCTGTGACCAGAACATTGCGGCCGACGGTTTCTTCAGTCTAGGGATGATTGCTGAATTCGCAGCGCCACTCATCGAGGAGGGCGCCAGTTCCTACCGGCGCTTGTTCTGGGAGTCGGGTGTTGTGGGGCAGATGCTCTATCTCGAGGCCGAGGCCGCGGGCATTCGCGGCACAGGCATCGGCTGCTTCTTCGACGATGCGGTACATGAAGTGATGGGGCTGCAGGGCCACGCGTTCCAGAGCCTGTATCACTTCACCGTCGGTGCGCCGGTCGAGGACGTACGGCTGCTTATGACGCCGGGATACGAGTGGGAGCTCCCGGGCGTTGCGGCTTCGACTACGACCGGAATGCGCTGACGGGAGTCGGGGAGGGTCTCGGGACAGTTCTTGTGTGGACGGATGCCATTCGATCCGGTAGCATTAAAGCCCGAGCTTGAGAAATTGTTCACAAGCTCTCGCGAGCGTCTATCTCACCTATGCAGGGCTGGCTGTCCATCCTGATCATGATCGCCCTCGGCCTCGTTTTCGGGGGAGTGATGATCGGCTTGTCTGCGCTCCTCGGTCCGAGCAGGCCGTCCGTTGAAAAATCAGCCCCGTACGAGTGCGGCATGCCCGCCGTGGGCGATGCGCGCGAGCGCCAGTCGGTCAAGTTCTACCTTGTCGCGATGATTTTTCTTCTGTTCGACATCGAAGTGGCCTTCCTCTACCCATGGGCAATGGCGCTGCGCGACCTTGGCTGGCCGGGTTTTGTCCAGGTCTTGCTCTTTATGGCGCTGCTGCTCACCGGCTATATCTACGTCTGGCGTAAGGGCGCGCTGGACTGGGGCGCCAGGGACTGATTCATGGGCATTGAAGAATACGAAATCCCCGTCATTACCACTCAGCTCGAGAAAGTCGTGCAGTGGGCGCGACGATCGGCCATCTGGCCGGTCACGTTCGGTCTCGCCTGCTGTGCCATCGAAATGATGGCAATGAGCTGTGGCCGTTATGACATCGCGCGCTTCGGCGCTGAAGTGTTTCGCGGCAGCCCGCGCCAGTCTGATCTGATGATCGTGGCTGGACGCCTGTCGCGCAAGATGGCGCCGGCTCTGCGTCGCATCTACGACCAGATGCCGGAGCCGAAGTGGGTCATCTCGATGGGCGCCTGCGCATCGATTGGCGGCGTCTTCGACAACTACGCCATCGTGCAGGGCGTAGATCAAGTTGTGCCGGTGGACGTCTATGTGCCCGGCTGTCCGCCGCGTCCGGAAGCCGTGATCTACGGGATCGTGCAGTTGCAGCGCAAGATCGACCAGTCGAAGATGGCCGACTACAGGAAGAAACCCGCCTAATGGATTCGACAACGCTGGTCGCCCATCTGCAAGAAGTCTTGCCCGGCGCGCAGTTTGAGCGCGTGCCGAGCATCGATCTGCAGGTGACGCTGATGGCGTCGCCTGACACGCTGCATGACACATTGAAGGCGCTACGCGATCGTCCTGAGCTGCGCTTTACATTTCTCGCCGAGCTCACGGCTGTGGACTTCTGGCCGCGAGCGCCGCGTTTCGAACTCGTTTATATTTTGGTGTCGCTGGAGCATCGGTTGCGCCTGCGACTGAAGGTGCAGCTGCCGAGTCATGATCCGCACGTGCCGACGTGCTGCGACATCTGGCCGGCGGCCAACTGGCTTGAGCGGGAAGTGTGGGATCTGTTCGGCATCGCGTTCGACGGCCATCCTGATCCGAGGCGTCTGCTGATGCCGGAGGACTGGGAAGGCTTCCCGTTGCGTAAGGATTCGCCGGTGCAGATCCGGATGAAACCAAACGCGAGCTCGTTGACGCAGGTCACGGCCGAGGAGTTCAAGGCGAACGTGATGAAGGATCGGCTTGCCCGATCTTGATGCGTTCACGGGCGCATTTGCAGACACGGTGGCGCTGCATCAGCGGGTCGCGAGCGGAGGGCGGGCGTCACTCGAGCGTGCGGCGGCAGCAGTGGTGGCGGCATTGACGCGTGGCGGGAAGGTCCTGGTGTTTGGCAATGGTGGGAGCGCGGCAGACGCGCAGCATGTCGCTGCGGAATTGGTCGGTCGATTTCAGCGTGAGCGGTCCGGCATGGCGGCCATCGCGTTGACAACCGACACCAGTGTGCTGACGAGCGTCGCCAACGACTACGGGTTCGATCGCGTGTTCGCGCGTCAGGTGGAGGCGCTTGGCCGCGCCGGAGATATCGTGCTCGCGATTACGACGAGTGGCGGTTCGCCGAATGTGCTGGCGGCCCTGCATACGGCGCGGGCGCGCGGAATTGAAACGATTGCGCTGACCGGCTCTGACGGCGGCGCGGCTGGGCGAAGCGCCGACGTGCATATCAACGTGCCGTCGACGTCGACGCCTCGGGTGCAGGAAGTGCATCGCACGCTGCTGCACGTATTGTGTGATTTGGTGGAGAGAGCCTTCGTTGCCTGAACTGCGCTCTGAAACAATGACCGTCAACATGGGGCCTCAGCACCCCAGCACGCACGGCGTGCTGCGGCTGGTGCTGGAGCTCGATGGCGAAACGGTCCGTGCCTGCGCTCCGACGATCGGTTTCCTGCATACCGGCATCGAGAAGACCGCGGAGCAGAAGAAGTGGCAACAGATCATTCCGCTCGTCGAGCGGATGGACTACCTGAGCGCGCAGTCCAACAGCATGGCGTTCTGCCTGTCGGTCGAGCAGTTGCTCGGCCTCGAGCTGCCGCAGCGCGTGAAGGACATCCGCGTTCTGGTTGCTGAACTGCAGCGGATCAATAGTCACCTCGTGTGGCTGGGCACGCACGGCATGGAAGTGGGCGCCGTGTCGGTGATGCTCTACTGCTTCCGCGAGCGCGAGTTGCTCCTCAATCTGAACGAGATGCTGGCGGGTTTCCGCCTGTTTCCGAGCTACATGCGCGTCGGCGGTGTGCGTGAGGATTTGCCGCGCGGCTTCCACGAGGCCGTCCGCACCTTTATCGATCGACTCGAGATCAAGTTGGGCGAGTACGAAGATCTGCTCACCAAGAACCACATCTACATGGAGCGCACCAAAGGCGTGGGTGTCGTTTCCGCGGAAGACGCCGTGGCCTACGGTCTGGTCGGGCCGATCGCGCGTGCGGCCGGCGTCGGCTACGACGTCCGCAAGGCGTTCCCGTATCTTGGCTACGAGACCTACGACTTCAACGTCCCCGTGCAGCAGAAGGGCGACGTTTATTCGCGCTATCAGGTCCGCGTCGCCGAGTTGAAGGAGTCGATGAAACTGGTGCGGCAGGCGCTCGACCGGATTTCGCCGATCGGTGTCTACGCCGTGGCGGACCCCAAGATTACGCCACCGCCGAAGGCCGCCGTCTACACCGAGATGGAAGCGCTCATTCAGCACTTTCTCCTGTATTCGCAGGGCTTCGTGGTGCCGGCCGGCGAATCGTACGTGCCGGTCGAAGGGCCCCGCGGCGAGCAGGGCTTCTCGATTGTGTCCGACGGCACGAACCGGCCGTGGCGAATCAAGTCGCGCGCGCCGTCGCTGCTCGCCTGCCAGGCGCTCGAGCGTCTGATTGTCGGTGGACTGATTGCAGACGTCATAGCCGTCATCGGCTCGATTGACGTCGTCATGGGAGACGTGGACCGGTGAGCTTCCATCCCGAGATGGCGTATGGCGCCACATTTCAGAAGTCGGTGCGGGAACTCACCGAGCAGGGCGAACCGTTTGTCTACACGCCAGACAACCTCGCCAAGTTCAACGAGATCATTGTGCGCTATCCACCCGACCAGAAACGGTCCGCGGTGCTTCCGGCCTTGTACCTTGTGCAGTATCAGCAGGGCTTCATCACGGGCGCGTCGATGCGTTACGTGGCCGGCCTGCTGGAGATTACGCCTGCGGACGTCGAAGATGTCGTCACCTACTACACGATGTTTTTCAGAAAGGCCGTCGGCAAGTACGTGCTGAGTGTCTGCCGCACGCTGTCCTGCGCCGTCAATGGGGCCGAACGGGTGACGGCCGAACTCTGCCACGCGCTCAATATCAAACCGGGCGAGACGGACGCGACCGGCACTTTCACGGTGCTCGAGGTCGAATGTCTGGGCGCGTGTGATCGCGCGCCGGTCATCATGGTGAACGACGCCTGGCAGGAGCATCAGCGCCCCGAAGGCGTCAAGAAGCTGCTCGACGACCTCCGTGCGAAAGGGGAGTCCTCCCTTACTGGCTGCCACCTCGTGATGGAGGGCAAGTGACGGAGCGTGCAACCACAGTGAGCCACAGGCCTCTGTGTCAGCGCGCCGCTGTGGCGTAATCCTATGGAACCCTTGCTCACTCCTCACGTCCGCGAGAGAAACGCCTTCTCGATCGACAGCTATCTGTCGCACGGCGGGTATGGCGCCCTCAAGAAGGCGCTCGGGAATACGCCCGATCAGATCATCGAGATGGTGAAGGCGTCGGGCCTGCGCGGTCGTGGCGGCGCGGGCTTTCCGACCGGCATGAAGTGGCAGTTCGTCGACAAGAAATCAGTCAATCCGCGCTACATCGTCTGCAACGCCGACGAGAGCGAGCCGGGCACGTTCAAAGACCACGTGCTGATGGAGCGCAACCCGCACCTGTTGATAGAAGGGTGTGCGATTGCCTGCTACGCGATCGGTGCGAAAGTCGCCTACATCTACATTCGCGGCGAGTTCTACCACGTGCAGTTGCACCTCGAGGCGGCGATCGCGGAAGCGCACGCCAAGGGGTATCTGGGCAAGAACATCTTCGGGTCAGGGTTCGACTGCGAGGTGTTCGTGCACCGCGGCGCCGGCGCGTACGAAGCGGGCGAGGAGACGGCCCTCCTCGAATCGCTCGAAGGCAAGCGTGCGCAGCCGCGGAACAAGCCGCCGTTTCCCGCCGTGTTTGGTCTTTACGGTTGCCCGACCGCCGTCAATAACGTCGAGACGCTGACCAACGTTCCGCTGATCATTGACAAGGGACCTGAATGGTTCGCGGCGCTGGGCCCCGAGAAGAACGGTGGGCCGAAGCTGTACTGCGTGAGCGGCCACGTCAAGAATCCCGGCGTGTTTGAAGCGTCGATGAACATCACGCTGCGCGAACTCATCGAAGGCGACAGGTACGCCGGCGGCGTTCCCAATGGCCGGAAGCTGAAGGCGGTGATTCCGGGCGGATCATCGGTGCCGATTCTGTTGCCGGACCAACTCGACACTCAGGCGAGTTTCGACGCGGTGGCCAAAGCTGGCTCGCTGCTCGGCTCTGCCGCCATCATCGTGCTCGACGACTCGGTGTGCATGGTGTGGTTGGCCATGAACCTGCTGCACTTCTACAAACACGAGTCGTGCGGCAAGTGCACACCCTGCCGCGAAGGGACCGACTGGCTCTATAAACTGCTCGCGAGGGTGGAAGGTGGCCAGGGCACGATGCGCGATATCGATCTATTGGGCAGTGTGGCCGGCAACATCAATGGCAAGACCCTGTGTGCCTTCGGCGATGCGGCGGCAACGCCCGTGTTGACGACGCTGAAACACTTCCGGCACGAATTCGAAGCGCACGTGCGCGAGGGCCGGTGCACGCTGCACGCCGACTGGCGCGCACAGCATCCGGTGGGGGCGCACTAGACATGCTCCCGGTCATCGTCGGCCAGATCGCCATGTTCGTCGTCGTGCTGCTGGGCCTCGTGCATGCTGCTGCAGGCATGGTTTGGGTGGAGCGCAAAGAGGCGGCGCGTATGCAGCAGCGCGTCGGCCCCACGCGGGTCGGGCCCGCCGGGCTCCTTCAGCCATTTGCGGATGTGTTGAAGCTGCTGTTCAAGGAAAACCTTCGGCCGGCGGCCGCAGACGTCCTGCTGTTCTACATCGCGCCCCTGATCTGCGCCGCTACGGCGTTTGCAGCGTTTGCGGTCGTACCGATCGGTCCGGAGACGACCATCTTCGGTCTGTTCGATGAACCGCTGAAGTTGCAGGTAGCGGACGTCAACGTTGCCGTCCTGGTCGTCTTTGCCATCGCCTCGATGGGCGTCTACGGCATCGTGCTCGCTGGCTGGGCGAGCAACAGCAAGTACTCGTTGCTTGGCGGCCTTCGCTCGTCGGCGCAGATGATCAGCTACGAGTTGTCCTACGGTTTGTCGCTGGTCGGCGTGCTGATTCTGGCGAATTCGATGTCGATCACCGACATCGTCCATGCGCAGGGTGCGAGTCTGCTGGGGATTCCGTCTGCACGCTGGTTCGTCTTTCTGCAACCCCTCGGGTTCCTGATCTTCATGACCGCAGGTATCGCCGAAACCAACCGGGCGCCGTTCGACTTTCCCGAAGCCGAGCAGGAACTCGTGGCTGGCTATCACACCGAGTACAGCTCGATGGCATTCGCGCTGTTCTTCCTGGCGGAATACATCAACATGGTCACCGTCTCGGCGGTGGCGACGGATCTGTTTCTGGGCGGCTGGTACTTCCCATTCGTGCCGGTGTCGTTCGGTTGGCTGGTGTTTCTCGCTAAAGTCGGCGCGCTGCTGTTCTTCTACGTCTGGATGCGCTGGACGCTGCCGCGCTACCGCTACGACCAGCTGATGTCGTTTGGCTGGAAGATTCTCTTGCCGGCCTCGGTCATCAACCTCCTTGTGACGGCGGCCGCTGTGCTGTATTTCGGGCTATGACGCTCTTCTATCTCTTCGCGGCCGTCGCGGTGCTGACGTCGTTGCTGGTCATCGCTCAGCGCAATCCGGTCTACAGCGTTCTGCTGCTCATCGCGTCGTTTGGCGCGCTGTCCGGTCTCTACGTGCTGCTGGACGCGCCGTTTGCCGCGGTCATCCAGATCATTGTCTACGCCGGCGCCATCATGGTGTTGTTTCTGTTTGTCGTCATGTTGCTCAATGCGCCGCATGAAGACACGCAGTACGACGAGCGGGTGCACCCCCTGCTGCGGCCGGGACCAATGCGGTTTGGTGCGGCCCTCGCACTGTTGCTGGTGGTCGAACTGGTCTGGGCGCTCAGCTCAGGGGCGCCCAACGAACAGTTTGGCCCGACACCGGTGGTGTCGGTCGCAATGATTGGCAAGTCACTGTTCACGACCTACGCCTTCCAGTTCGAAGTGACCTCGGTGCTGATTCTCGTCGCCATGGTTGGCGCTGTTCTCATGGCCCGTCGTGAACCACGAGCGGACGCGCGGAGGGAGGGACGCTGATGCCGACGCTCAACGATTACCTCGTGCTCTCGGCTGTGCTCTTCTCCATTGGCGCTGCCGGCGTGTTCGTCAGGCGGAATCTCATCACGATTCTGCTGTCGATTGAAATCATGCTGAACGCGGTCAACCTGACGTTTGTTGCCTTCGGACGTGCGTTTGGGACCGCGGACGGGCAAATCATTGTGTTCTTTGTCATGACCGTCGCCGCCGCCGAAGCCGCCGTCGGCCTCGCCATCGTCATCGCGCTCTTCCGGCATCGGGAGTCGCTCAATCCTGACACCTTCACGGCGTTGAAGTGGTAATGAGCATGTTGCTGCTGATTCCCCTGCTGCCGTTCATCGGCTTCCTCATCAACGCCAGTGTCGGCAAACGTCTGAAGCAGTCCGTCGCTGGCGGCGTCGCTTGTGCGGCGATGGTCGGGTCGTTTGCGGTCGCCCTTGCGTCGGTCCTTCAGTTGCTCGGTATGCCGGAAGGCGACCGGGCCATCGTCGACCGGATCTTCAGCTGGATCTCGTCGGGTAGCTTCGAGGCGGACTTCACGCTCCGGCTCGATCCGCTGTCGGCGCTGATGATTCTCGTGATCACGGGCATTGGTTCGCTGATTCACATCTACTCGACCGCCTATATGCACGAGGAGCGCGACTCAGAGTTCGCGCGCTACTTCTCGTACTTGAATCTCTTTGCCGCGTTCATGCTGGTGCTGGTGCTCGGCGCCAACTTCCTGGTCATGTTCGTCGGTTGGGAGGGCGTTGGTCTTTGTTCTTACCTGCTCATTGGCTTCTATTTCTCGAAGAAGTCGGCTAACGACGCCGGCAAGAAGGCCTTCATCGTCAACCGCATCGGCGACTTCGGCTTTGTGCTCGGAGTGTTGCTGCTGTTTGTGACCTTCGGTACGGTCGACTTCCAGGAGCTGGCCCATAAGGTGGCCGCGCTCAGCCCCGAGGCGACCTTTGGCACCATCTCGCTGGCGACGCTGCTGCTCTTTGTGGGCGCGACGGGCAAGTCGGCGCAGCTTCCTCTCTACATCTGGCTGCCGGATGCGATGGAAGGGCCGACTCCCGTGTCCGCCCTCATCCACGCCGCGACGATGGTGACGGCAGGCGTGTACATGATTGGACGCAACGCCGTGCTCTTCAGTCATGCGCCCGAGACCATGACGATCATTGCGACCGTCGGCGTGCTGACCGCGTTCATGGCGGGCACGATCGGTCTGGTCCAGAACGACATCAAGCGCGTGCTGGCGTATTCGACCGTGTCGCAGCTCGGTTATATGTTTCTGGCGATGGGCGTCGGCGCCTTCACCGGCGGCATCTTCCATCTCTACACGCATGCGTTCTTCAAAGCGTTGATGTTCCTGGGCTCCGGCGCGGTGATTCACGCGCTGGCGGGAGAGCAGGACATGCGAAGGATGGGCGGACTGAAGAGGGATCTGCCCATCACCTACTGGACCTTCCTGATCGGTGCGTTGGCGATCGCCGGCTTCCCCGGACTGGCGGGCTTCTTCAGCAAGGACGAAATCCTTTACCGCACCTACGCTAGCGGCCATACCTATCTGTGGATGCTCGGCGTGCTGACGTCATTCCTGACGGCCGTCTACATGTTCCGCCTCGTGTTCATGACCTTTCACGGCGAGCGCGTCGTTGCTGCTGCGGCCGCCCATGGCGACCACGGGGCCCATGGGCACGGTGCGCACGGCCATAGCTCGCACCTGCACGATGCGCCGAAGGCGATGGCCTTCGCGTTGGTGGTCCTGGCGATCGGGTCGGTGCTGGCTGGCTACGTGGGTGTGCCGCACGTGATTGGCGGCTCCAACCGGATAGAGACGTTCCTGGCGCAGAACCTCGAGGTAGAGGCCCACGAAGTCCAGGCCCACGAAGTCCAGGTCCATGGCACATCGGGCGAAGTCGGGGAACCGATGGGACATGCCGCGGACGAAGGCCTCGAGCTGAGGTTGATGGTCACGTCCTCTCTGGTCGGTATCGCGGGCATTGGCGTCGCGTGGTTCTTCTTCGTGAAGAGCCGTCGAGCCGCTGACGGAATTGCCGAGAGTTTTGGGGGCTTGCGAACGTTGCTGTCCAACAAGTACTACGTCGATGAAATCTACGACGCGCTGATTGTGCAGCCTCTGAAACTGTTATCGGAGTTCGGTCTGTGGAAGGTCGTCGATGTGCGAATCATCGACGGCATGGTGAATGGGACGGCAGGGGCCGTCGGCCTCCTGAGTAACGGACTGAAGCTGTTCCAGACCGGGTCGGTGCGCGCGTATGCCGCATCGCTGGTCTTCGGCGTCGTCTTCGTGCTCGGCTACTACTTGTGGAAATAGCGGGATGCCATTTCCGATACTGACTGCGCTTATCGCCCTGCCAATCGTCGGCGCCCTCGCGCTTCTGGCGTTCAAAGACGATCACGAGCACGAATCGATTATCCGTAACGCCGCTCTTGGCGTGTCGCTGCTGGTGTTTGCGGTCACCGTCCTGTTGTGGGCGCAGTTCGACAGCAGTTCGGCCGAGTTCCAGCTCGTTGAGCGCCACGCCTGGATTCCGGCGTTTGGCATCGGTTACGCCGTGGGCGTCGATGGCATCAGCCTGCTGCTCATCGTGCTTACCGGATTCCTGACACCAATCGCCCTGCTCTGTTCATGGGAATCGGTGCACAAGAAACTCCGCGCCTTCTGCATGGTGGTGCTGCTGCTCGAGTCGGCGATGATCGGCGTGTTCGTCTCACTCGATCTGTTTCTCTTCTATGTGTTTTGGGACGCGATGCTCATTCCGATGTACTTCCTCATCGGGATCTGGGGGTACGACCGCCGGATCTACGCGTCGATCAAGTTCCTGCTCTACACGATGGCCGGCAGCGTCTTGATGCTGCTTGCGATCCTCGGCATGGCAGGCCTCTATGCGACGGCCACCGGTCGATACAGTTTTGACCTGCTCGAGCTGTACACGCTCACTGTCCCGTCACACTTGCAGTTCTGGTTCTTCCTGGCCTTTGCCCTGGCGTTTGCGATCAAGGTGCCACTGTTCCCGTTCCACACATGGCTGCCTGACGCGCACGTTGAAGCGCCCACCGCCGGTTCAGTGATTCTCGCCGGCGTGCTGTTGAAGATGGGGACCTACGGACTCTTGCGTTTCGCATTTCCGCTGTTTCCCGAAGCCGCGGCCTACTTCGCGCCCTACCTCGCTCTACTGGCGGTGATTGGCATCATCTACGGCGCGCTGGTGGCGATGGTGCAGCCGGACATGAAGAAGCTGGTCGCGTATTCGAGCGTCAGCCACCTCGGGTTCGTTGTTCTCGGCATTACCGCGATGAACACGCACGGCGTGCAAGGCGCTGTCTACCAAATGCTGAATCACGGGATCAGCACCGGCGGCCTCTTCCTCATTGTCGGCATGTTGTCCGACCGGCGTCACACGCGGCTGATTTCGGAGTATGGCGGCCTCAAGCATGTGACACCGCGCCTCGTGGCCGCTTTCCTCATCATCACACTGGCGTCGATTGGTTTGCCTGGTCTGAACGGCTTCGTTGGAGAGTTTCTGATTCTGCTTGGCGCGTTTGCCTGGAATCCGACGCTTGCGGCCTTCGCCGCCACGGGCGTGATCCTCTCGGCTACCTACATGCTGTGGATGTTCCAGCGCGTGAACTACGGGCCGATCACCGAAAAGAACAAGGCGCTGCCGGACCTGAAGCCCCGAGAGTGGGCACTGCTGATCCCTGTCATTGCACTCTCGATCGTCATGGGCGTGCTGCCGAATCTGTTTCTCAAGCCCATGGGGCCGTCCATTGAGCGGTTGCTCAGTCAGTTGAAGCAGGGCTCCTCTGTGCAGGCCCATGTGCCATCCACGCCGACCAATAGCGACATCTCGCTGGCGCAGACGCGGGGGGGCAACTAGCCATGTTCTCCTCCATGAACGCTATCGTGCCGATGGCCTGTGTCTTCGCTGCGGGGATCGCAGCGATGCTCGCCGAAGCCTTCCGCGCGCCGGGCGAGCGGATGCCGATCGGTCCGCTCGGGATCATCGGCCTGATTGGTGCGTCGGTCGCGACGTTCCTGCTGTGGGACCGCAACACGGCCAGCTTTGGCGTGGTCGTCGCCGACAACTTCGGGCTGTTTGTCACCTGGATCCTGATCATTGTCGGCGTGCTGTCGATCGCGCTGTCGGGCCCTGTCGTTGAACGCGAAGGGTTGCCGCTTGGTGAGTACTACGCGCTGATGCTGTTTGCCCTCGGTGGAATGATCCTGATGGCAACGGCTACAGACTTGTTGGTGATCTTCCTCGCACTGGAAGTGATGTCGCTGGCGGTCTACGTTCTGACCGGCATTCGCCGTGACCGACCGGTCGCCAGCGAGGCGGCGATGAAATACTTCCTCCTCGGCGCCTTTGCCAGCTCGTTCTTCCTGTACGGCATTGCCCTGACGTACGGCGTGACGGGTTCGACCAGCCTCACGCAGATCGGCGCGATGATCGCGGCGCAATCGATGCACCCTGCGCCGCTACAGCTGATGGCGATGGGCTTGCTACTGGTCGGCTTTGCGTTCAAGGTGGCGGCGGTGCCGTTTCACATGTGGACCCCGGACGCCTACGAGGGCGCGCCGCCGCCGGTCACGGGCTTCATGTCCACTGGCGTCAAGGCCGCGGCCTTTGCGGCGTTCGCCCGTGTCTTCCTCTCGGCCTACGAACCGCTACGCGCTGACTGGGCGCCAATCATCTGGGCGATCGCCGCCGCCACGATGATCCTGGGCACCGTGGTTGGTGTGGCGCAGTCGAGCCTCAAGCGCATGCTGGCGTATTCGAGCATCGCGCACGGTGGCTATCTGCTGGCCGCGCTCCTCGCCGCCAACGACCTTGGTAAGGGCGCGATTCTGTTCTATTTGCTGACCTACGCTGTCACCAACCTAGGCGCCTTCGGCCTCATCGGGCTGATCGAAAGCCGTGAGCGGCCAAACGATCAGTTCAAGGACTACGCCGGGCTGTGGAACCAGCATCCCGTCCTCGCCGGGCTCATGGCCATGTTCCTCCTGTCGCTCGGCGGGTTCCCCCCCTTCGGCGGCTTCATTGCCAAGTACTACGTCTTCATGGCGACGATCAGCGCTGGCTATACGTGGCTGGCGATTATCGGTGTACTGACGAGCGTCGTTTCGGTGTTCTTCTACCTGCGTGTCATCGTGATGATGTACATGACGCCGAACAACGAACCGATCCGCGTGCCCGCCGTGCCCGCTATTGCTGCGCTTGCGCTGCTGGCGTCGGCGGTGCTTGTGCTGTATCTCGGCATCCTGCCCGCGCAGGTGATGGACTGGGCCGCAGCCTCGATCAGCACGATCTTCTGACGGATATGACGCTTCGGCCTAAGCCGGAGCCCACAACCGCGCGGCCAATGTGTCCTATGGTGTTCACGCATCAATGACGGCCGACTCTCCGCTCGATCGAGACCTGACGCGTCTCGAGGCAGATCTCAAGCGGTTGGAAGCTGAATACAACATGTTCTTCGCTGGCCGGCTGGCGCGTCCGCCCTGGGAAACCCGGCGGCGAGTCGAGGCGACCGTCAAGCAAATCGATCGGTCGCCGAGTCCCAACTATGGGGAGCGCTTCCGCTTCCTGACGCTGCAGACGCGCTTTGCCACCTTCATCGACCTTTGGGACCGCGGCCTGCGCGCCAGAGAGGAAGGGCGCGCTGGGCCATTCGCGCAGACAGCGCCAGCGCGAGCGTCGGCAGAGAGGCGGCCGGAGGATCGCATTCTCCACGTTGCCGCGTTCAGCGATCCCCTGAACGAGATGGACAAGCTGCACGAGCTGTATGCGTCGGTGGCCGAAGCGCGGCGTGAGGTGGGCGCCGACAACGTGCCGTTTCACCGGTTTGCGGAATTGGTGAAGACCCAGGTGCAGAAGATGAAGGTCGGCGGCGGAAGCGAGGTCGCTTTTCGAGTCGCCGTGAAGGACGGGAAGGTGGCCTTTACGGCACGTGCGCTGCGGGGAGCAGACGAAGGGTGAAAAAGGTAAGGGCCGAAGCTGGGCGTTGTCGCCCGCGCTTCGGCCCTCGAACCGGTCTAGAAACTAGACTTTAGTGACGTTGCCGGCCTGCGGGCCTTTCGGGCCGTCAACGATCTCGAACTCTACGGCCTGGCCTTCTTCCAGCGAACGGAAACCGTCGCCCTGAATGGCGGAGTAATGTACGAAGACATCACTGCCTCCGTCGCGCTCGATGAACCCATAGCCTTTGGCGTTGTTGAACCACTTGACCTTGCCTGTGATGCGCATCGTTCTCTTCCTGCTTGCTATGACACCGGCTGTTCGCCGAGTCAGTAAAACCAACCCCGATCTTCGCGTGATTGGCTCGAGACGGAGCCTCGACACGTCGTCGGAGCAATAAAAAAGGCCGCATTGCTGCGGCCTTTTCCTTACGGCGCCAGGCCCGCCCGGCGTCCGGGTGATAATACTGAACTTCCCCCTATATGCCAAGAGCCCTACTGAGTGTGTCCGACAAGACCGGCGTTGCCGATCTTGGTCGCGGTCTTGTTGAACGCGGCTTCGAACTGATCTCGACCGGTGGCACCGCGCGCACGCTTGCTGACGCCGGTTTGCCGGTCACCAACGTCTCCGATGTCACGGGTTTTCCAGAAATGATGGACGGCCGTGTCAAGACCCTGCACCCGGCCCTCCACGGCGGCATTCTTGCCCGCCGCGACCGCCCGGACGACATCGAGGCGATCGCCGCCTTGGGTATCAGCCTTGTCGATGTGGTTGTCGTCAATCTGTATCCGTTTGTGAAGGCCGCAGCGAACCCGGCGACACCGTTTGACGCGTTGGTTGAGGAGATCGACATCGGTGGGCCTTCAATGGTGCGCGCCGCCGCCAAGAACTTTCGGGGCGTCATGGTGGTCGTCGATCCGGTGGACTACGGGCGGCTGTTGTCCGAAATCGATCTCGGACCGAGTCTGGCGTTCCGTTTCGATCTGATGCGCAAGGCGCTGGCGCACACGGCGTCGTACGACACGGCGATCTCCCGTACCCTGGCCGCCGTCGATCTCAATGGTGAGCAGTTCGCCCGCAGGAGTTCCTCGCTGGTTGTGCTGCCGGTGTCCTTCGACCTCGGCCTCGAGAAGGTGCGTGACCTGCGATACGGTGAAAACTCGCATCAGAAGGCCGCGTGGTACGTGGCCAGCGGTGGCCAGGGCGCGGGCGGCGGCTTCGGCGCGGCCAAGATTCTTCAGGGTCGCGAGCTCTCGTACACGAATCTGCTCGATCTCGACGCGGCTGCTCGCATTGCTCTGGAGTTCGACGAGCCTGCCGCCGTCGTGGTGAAGCACACCAACCCATGCGGCGCGGCGATCGGCATTACTGCGGCGGACGCGTACGTGCGCGCTCGTGAAGCCGATAGCCTTGCCGCGTTTGGTGGCATCGTCGCCGTCAACCGCGTCATCGACGTGCTGACAGCCGAGGCGATCGTGTCGACGTTCATTGAAGCGGTGATTGCGCCGGCTGTCGATCCTGAGGCGCTGCCGGTTCTTGCACGTCGAGCGAACATGCGCGTGGTCGTTGCCGATTTCTCGCAGCTGAAGAGTGGCGGGGTCGACTTTCGCACCATTCTTGGTGCGACGCTGGCGCAGGAGCGTGATTTTGTGGCGGAAGCACAACGGCCCTGGACCGGTCAGCTTCCCGATGGTTTCAAGATCGCAAGCAAGCGCGAGCCGACCATCGAGGAATGGGAAGCCCTGCGTTTCGCGTGGCGTGTCTGCGCACACGTGAAGTCGAATACCGTGATCTTTACCAGCGCCAGGCAGACGCTCGCAGTCGGTGCCGGACAGATGAGTCGAGTGGATGCGGTGAACGTCGCAGTGATGAAGGCCCGCGAGGTGGCGAAGAACCCGTCGCGTCCGCTTGCCGGATCGGTGGCCGCCTCCGACGCGTTTTTCCCCTTCCGAGACGGTCTCGATGCGGTCGTGGCTGCGGGTGCCACCGCGGTTGTGCAGCCGGGCGGATCGGTACGCGACGCGGAAGTGATCGCTGCGGCCGACGAGTTCGGAATTGCGATGGTCTTCACCGGCCGTCGCCATTTCAGGCACTAAAGAGAGGCGCCTGATTGTCGTACGCTTTCCTAGGCCGAACGCCGGCCTAGAAGGCTGCGGCGAGCTCGGCGGGCGTGACTGTCGCTGGCCCGAACTTGCCGACGACGATGCCGGCGGCCTGGTTGGCGAGGACCGCGGCTTCGGCGAGCGTGCCGCCGGCTGCGAGCACTAGCGCGAGCGTCGCCACCACGGTGTCGCCCGCGCCGGTGACGTCGGACACTTCTCGGGCCACAGCCGGCACCGCGCCTTCCATGTCCGGACTCGACAGCCATAGCCCGTGCTCACCACGCGTAATCAATGCCGCGTCGCACCGCGCGCGCTCCCGGAACGCCACCGCCGCCAGCCGCGCATCGTCGTCCGTTCGAATGCGCTGATGCGTGGCGATTTCTGCCTCGAGATGGTTCGGCGTGACCAGGCTGGCGCCGGCGTAGTGTTCGAGGTGTGGAATCTTCGGATCGACGAGAAGTCGGCGTGAGTTGGTCTTTGCCGCCACCAGCGCTCGCATGGTCGCCCTCGTCAGCGTGCCTTTCAGATAGTCGGAGGCGAGCAGGATCGACGCGTGCGGCGCGGCGTCGAGCACTGCCTTGACGATGCGAGCCTCGACGTCCCCAGTCGCGTCGGTGTCTTCCTCGTAGTCGATTCTGGCGACCTGCTGGTTACGTCCCGTGACGATTCGCACCTTTTCGACCGTGGGCCGACTGCGATCCTCGACCAACCCTTCACCCGAGACGCCGCATGCGTCGAGCAACTCGCGGACGCGCGCCGCGGCGGCATCGGCGCCGACAAGACCGATCAGCGAGACGCGGGCGCCAAATGCTGCCAGATTCTGCACGACGTTGGCGGCGCCACCTAGGCGCACGTGTTCGGACCGGAAGCGGACCACCGGGACCGGCGCTTCTGGGGAAATGCGCGTGACGTCGCCGACGATGAAGCGATCCAGCATGACGTCGCCGACCACCAGCACGGGCAGTCCCCTGAAACTGGCGATCAGATCTCGCGCGCGGGCTGGCCTGAGTGCAGGAAGAGTCACGATGCAGTGCTCGCTGTCTGGCGGCTTGGCACGAATGGCAGGACCGCGATCAGTAGGAAGAGCATGAGAAATTCCGAGTCGCCGAAGTTGTACTCGAACATGCCGCCGGCGACCATGGCAATGAGGCCGGCCAGGGCCGCCCCGACCACAGACTTTTGCGGATTGACTATGTGGGAGTTTCCTGCAGTCGGACTCCGCCGTTTGAAGGCGCGCCAGAGATCGACAAACAGCAGCCCAATGAATGCGAGCCAGCACGCGAGCGCCGGGAGACCTCGCTCGGCGGCAATCTGCACCGGAACGTTGTGCAGATGCGGGTTGATCCTTTCGATTGCGCCCGGGACGCGGAACTGCTCGTAGAGTTCCTTGACCATGTTGGGGCCGACGCCGACCAGAGGGTGGGCCTGCACCATGTGGATGCCTTCGCGGATCATCGCGATGCGATCGACCCGTGTGGCGTCCTGTGAATTGAACATCGACAACACGCGGGCATTCACCACCGACCCGGCAAGGGTCAGTGTCAGGCCGGCGACCATCGGGAGTGTGAGCAGTAGGCGCAGGTCCTTGAGTGCCAGCAGGACCGCCGCTGCGGCGAAGGTACCGACCCACGCGTTTCTCGACAGGGTCAATGCCACGGTCATCAGTAGGGCGGGCATGACAAGTGCGGCCCAGACGCGCTCGCCTCGCGCGAACAGCAGCTTGGCGATGGCGATGCCGAGGACTTGCATCAGGAGACCGGAGTAGGTCATGTAGTGTCCGAGCGTGCCCTGGGGCCGCAGGCCCACCTCGTTGTAATGAAGCAGCGCCCACTGAAAGAGCCCGTAGGCGGCGCTGACCGCGCCGATCGACATGACCATGGTCAGCAGCAGCGGCGCGCGTTGGGCTGAGATGAAGCGATAGGCGACCGGGACAATGAGAAACAGCACCAGCTGTTTGGAGTCGAGCAGGCTGAGGCCTGGATTGCCGGAGAAGATGGAAGAGACCAGCGTCCATCCGCAGTAGGCCACGACCGGCCAGAAGAAACGCGGCACCGCCACCCGCTCTCGGCCGACGTAGCTGACGGCCAGCCAGCAGACGATGGCGATAGCCAAGGCGAGCTGGGCAATGGCGATCGAAAACTGGACCGCGATCGCCATCCCGAAGATCGAGAGCGTGCCCGCCAGTTCGAGACGGCCGGTCATCGATGCCGTGGTGCCGTCACGCGCGGGCACGGCGCTGATCGCCTGAGCGTTGGTCATGGCCTCGTTGTTCTAGTGTACCCGTTCGTTTGCCAGCAGAAATTCGGCCGCGGCGAGTACAGCCGCCGGTTCCAGACGGCCGAGGCACCGAAAGTCGTGTGTGACGCACACGCGTTGATCGCAGGGGCGGCACGCCAGGTCCTGCACCCCAACGGCGACGGCTCGTTCGGGGTGACTGCGCCATGGGGCCGAGCGTGCTGGCAGGGTCGGGCCGTAGAGCGACACCATCGGGACGTCGCTCGTGGCTGCGACGTGCATGGGACCGCTGTCGCCGCCGATGTAGAGCGCGGCCCGCGCGCTCAGGGCGCGCAAGTCTTCAAGTGGGAAGTCGTCGCTCCACGCCTCAACGTGCGACTGCTGCAAGGCAGGAAGGCGTAGTCGTGCGTCGTTGACCACCCGCGCCGCGGCGTCGGCTTCAGACGGACCCGAGGTGACGATGATGCGGCGGTGGGACTGATCGGCAAGCAGTCGGGCCGCCACTTCGCCGAATGAGGCCACCGGCCAGCGCCGGAACGGATTGCCCGCGCTCACGTGCATGACGATGATCAGTTGGCCGGCAATCCCAGCCGCCTTCAGCCGCCTCGTCACTCGCTCCTCGGCATCGCCGCCAGTGAGCATCTCAACCGGAAACCCCTCTGGCGTTGGCGCGCCGATCCCGAGAGGGGCGAGCAGATCCCACTGGTTCTCGACGGAGTGGCGGGGGCGCAGCTCGCGCGGCCTGGCGACGACGTCGGTGTACATCCAGCCTCGTCCTGGAATGTCGTAACCAATGCGGCGGGGCGCGCCGCTCAGCCATGCGAGTAGTGATGCGCGGGGGCCTCCATGAAAGTCGATCACAAGGTCGAAGTCGTTGCGCCTGAGCCTGCGGCCGAGGCTGAGGTCCGCGAGCGTGCCAATCAGTCCGGACCGGCGGGGCGCGACGATCACCTGAGAGAGATGCGGGTTGTGGGCAACGACCGGCGCGGCGGCGGGTTCAACGAGGTAGGAGAGATGCGCGTGTGGGAACTGCCGTCGAAGAGCGTGAACGGCTGGCGTCGTGAAGACGACGTCGCCGATTTGCCTAAGTCGAATGAGGAGAATCTTCAATCAGGCTTCAATCGTCGCTTCGTCAATCAGCATCACCGGAATGTCGTCCTTGATGGGGTAGACGCGGCGGCAGGTATGGCACTTGAGGGCGGCGCCGGCGTGGACCAGCGTGACGGGCGTCTTGCAGTGCGGGCACGCGAGAATTTCGAGCAATTCCGGGTCAACAGACATGGTTGGGACTATATGACATCCCCGCTTTTTGTGGAACAATTCCAACCCTATGACGCTTGTCGTTTTCGTCGCCATGCTGGCCGCGTCGGCGCCGTCCCTTGCAGCTGGGCAGGGTCGACAGGCGGCTGTGCCGCAACGGCCGGCGCCAGCGACGACGGACGTTGATCGCGTGGCGCAGTCCTATGAGCAGTTCTTGCGTGCGCATCTGCTCGAGGACGATGATGTGGACGGCGCGATTGCCGCCTATCGAACAGCCGCCACGCTCGATCCGGCATCAGCGACAATTCACGCCGACCTCGCCGACTTGTTCATGCGCGAGGGGCGGGCTAACGACGCGGTGCAGAGCGCCGAGCAGGCGCTGCGCCTGGCGCCGTCCAATCGCGACGCCCATCGCGTGCTTGGGATGGTCTACGCGACGTTGGCCAGCGCGGCGCCTGAAGGGCAGCGGCCGACGCGCAACGCCCAGCGAGACAATCTAAACAAGGCGGTCGAACATCTGGAACAAGCGATCGAGCCACCGCTGTCGACGGCCGACGCCAACCTGCGCGCGATGCTCTCGCGCCTGTACATGGCGACGGCAGCGTACGGCAAGGCGATTCCGGTTCTGACTGATCTCGTGAAGCAGGAACCAGGGTGGCAAGAGGGGCCAAACCTTCTGGCCGAGGCCTACATGGCGGCCGGCCGCACGGCGGAAGGTGTCACTTGGCTCGAAGAATCAGCACCGGATAACCCTCAGCTCTACGCCACCTTGGCGGACTTCTACGGCCGCAGCCATCGCTGGTCTGACGCAGCCATCGCCTACGAGCAGGCGCTGAAGAGCTCGCCCCGCAGCATCGACTACCGCAAGGGGCTGGCGGAAATGCTGCTCAATACGGGCGAGCGGACTAACGCATTGCGTGCCCGCGATGTACTGCGTGAAACGGCAGTCATGCGTCCCACGGATGAGCGGGTGCTCTTTCTGCTTTCGACATCTGAGCGTCTCGCGGGGGATAGCCACGCTGCGGAGGGCGCCGCGCGGCGTCTCGTGACCCAGAATCCACACAACCCACAGGGCTTCTCGGCTCTGGCTGAGGCCCTTGAGGCCCAGCGCCGCTACCAGCCGATCATTGACGCGCTCGTGCCTGCGCTGGCGACCTTCCGTGGCGGTGCGAGCAACGCGTTGGCGTTGCGTCTTCTGTTGCCCCACCTCGGCTTTGCGTATCTGGAACTCGGTCAGCACGAGAAAGCCGTCGCGACCTTCGAAGAAGGGCGCAAGGTGTCGCCCAACGATCAGTCGTTTCTCAGCTATCTGATTCAGGCGCAGCTCGCTGCGAAGAACTATTCCGCAGCGGCGGACTTGGCGCACACGGCGCGGCAGCAGTCACCCGATGACCTGCGTCTCGCGCGTCTCGAATCCCTCGCCTTGCGCCGCTCGGGAAAGGTCGAGCAGGGACTGGCTATTCTCGAAGGCCTGGTTGCCAAGTCAGGTGGTGAGTCTGGCCCATACGTGGCGCTGGCGCAGGCCTATCTCGACGCCAATCGAGGCGCGCAGGCGATTCGGACACTGCAAACGGCGCAGGCCCGGTTTCCCAATGAGACCGACATCACGTTCGAACTCGGCGCCGCGCTGGACAAGCAGAAGAAGTACCCGGAATCAGAATCGGTGTTTCGTCAGCTCATTTCGAAGGAGCCCGATAATGCGGCGGCACTCAACTACCTGGGATACATGCTCGCCGAGCGAGGAGAGCGCCTGAACGAGTCGGTGGATTACATAAAGCGGGCGCTGGCGATTGAACCCGAGAATGGCTCGTACCTCGACAGCATCGGTTGGGCGTACTTTAAGGATGGCAAGCTGCAACTCGCGCTCGAGAACTTGCAGAAGGCCGCCGAGCAGCTCCAGAGCAATTCGGTGGTTCAGGATCACTACGCCGATGTTCTCTTCAAGCTTGGTCGATACGACGATGCGATCAGCGCGTGGAACAAAGCGTTGTCTGGGGACGCGGACGCGATCGATCGGAGTGGTATCGACCGAAAGATTCGGTCCGCGAGACAAAAGCTCCCCAAGCGATGAGCGCTGCTCGCCTCTGGCGTGCCTTTGCGGCTGCAGTGCTGTCAGTGACGTGCACGACGGCGTGCGGTGTGAAGCCACTCATCACCTTGCCCACTGGGCAGCTCACCCCGGCCACCGATGGCGAGGATGCGATTGAGCAAGCGACCGCCGCTTGCGTCGCCGTTCGCAGCATGACTGCGGAAATTCGCCTCAGCGGCCGGATCGGCGGACGACGTGCACGAAGTCGGCTCCTGGTGGGCGTTGCCGCGCCCGCGTCTGCGTACATTGAGGCGCCGGCACCGTTTGGCGCCTCGGCGTTCGTATTTGCTGCGGTTGACGACGTGGCGACGCTGCTGCTGCCTCGTGACCACCGCATGCTTGAACGGGGGCATCCCTCGGACGTGCTCGAGGCCATCGCCGGTGTGGCGCTCACACCGCACGAGCTGCGCGACACACTCACCGGGTGTGTTACCGGAGTTGATGGCCGCGCCGCTCAACAGAGCGGCGACCGGTGGCGGGTGATCTTCGGCGAACCGCGCGTCTATCTCCGGAGATCGGGGCCGAGCGAGCCGTGGCATGTGGGGGCGGTTGTGCACCGTGGGAACGGCCGTGCCGAGTGGCGCGCTGAGTACGCAGACATTGTCAATGGTTTGCCTCGTACGATTCGCCTCGCCAGGGCCGAGCCGTCGCGTTTCGACGTGGCGCTCGCGCTGTCGCAGGTCGAGCTGAACGTGCCGCTCGGCGACGAAGTGTTTCACCCTGTGGTACCCGCAGGATATCAACCAATCACGCTGGACCAGCTGCGCGCTTCCGGGCCTCTGGCCGAATCCTCGGACCGCTGAACGTGACACCACTCTCGAGGCGAACGTTCCGCGTCCGTGCACTCGCCAAGATTAATCTGTCGCTGAGAATCCTCGGAACGCACGCCGACGGATACCATGAGCTGCGTACGACGTTCCAGTCTGTGGCGCTTCACGACACGCTGGTGTTCACCGCCACCCGCGGTCCACTGATACTCACCTGCGACGACCCGGCCTGTCCGACAGATGAGGGCAATCTCGTGTGGCGCGCGGCTGAGCGGTTGTGGCGGGCGGATAAGCGCCCCGGACGTCCGGCTGGTGTGACTGTTGGAATAAACAAGCGGATTCCCATGCAGGCGGGTCTCGGCGGTGGCAGCAGTGACGCGGCGGCGGCTCTCAGAGGGTTAGCGCGGCTCTGGCGGACGCAAGTCGGCGACGTGGCGCTGCACGCGGTCGGTCGGGGGCTGGGTGCTGATGTCGCCTACTTCTTGGAGGGGGGTACGGTCCTTGGGGTCGGCCGCGGCGAGATCCTGTATCCGCTGGCCGACCGGCCGGCGGTCTGGGTCGTGCTGATACGGCCGGCGTTCGGGGTGAGCACCAGGGAGGCCTATGGTTGGTGGGACGCAATCCACCCAAAGGGGCTTGTTTCTTCGAAGCCGCAGCCCAGCATGCTCGGTGGGGGCGAGATCGGTAATGATCTGCAGCCGCCAGTCACGGCGCGCCACCCCGAGGTGGGAAAAATTGTGAAGAGACTGATGACCCTTGGGGCCGTTCAGAGTGGGATGTCCGGCAGTGGATCCGCTGTTTTTGGCCTTTTTCCTGAACAATCCGTGGCGCGTGCCGCCGCCGCTGCGTTGAGCGGCAAGGGACGCCTCGTAACGGTGACGCGGACAGTAGGTCGTCACGAATACCGTACGCGGACGGCTCCACAGTAGGTCGAGCGCCGTCAAACCCTTGCGACTCAAATGGGCCATCGTATAGACTTAGCCGTTTGCACCACGTGGTTTCATCCACTCCTGAGTTCTGCAACTCCTTCGGAAACCGTTCGGTGGGGCGTGGCCAAGTGGTAAGGCGCGGGTCTTTGGATCCCGTATTCGAAGGTTCGAATCCTTCCGCCCCAGCCACCTTTTATCAGGGCTGTTGGTGAGTCGTGGACGAGGCGATGTCGACAGGTTTTGGTGAGTTGAAAATTTTCTCTGGGAGCGCGCATCACGATCTCACGCGCGAGATCGCGGATTTTCTCCGCGTGCCGATCGGCCAGGCTCGCCTCCGTCGTTTTCCTGACACGGAAGTCTCCTTTCAGATCGACGAGAACATCCGCGGTACGGATGTGTTCATTGTCCAGCCGACGGTGGCCACGACCACTGGCAGCGTGGACGATCACGTCATGGAACTGATGATCATGGTTGACGCGTTCCGCCGCTCGTCTGCGGCGCGCATCACAGCCGTGATGCCCTATTACGGCTACGCTCGTCAGGACCGCAAGGACAAGCCGCGCGTTCCAATCTCGGCGAAGTTGGTGGCCAACGTCCTCGGGGCCGCCGGCACCAACCGTGTCCTCACGATGGATCTGCATAAGGCACAGATTCAGGGGTTTTTCGACATCCCGGTCGATCATCTGTTCGCCGCGCCGGTCATCATCGAGTATCTCGATCGTCTCGAGTCGCCAAATCTCACGATTGTGGCGCCGGACGCCGGGGGCGCCGAGCGCGCGCGTGCCTACGCGAAGCGCCTGAATGCCGACCTCGCTGTGATCGACAAGCGCCGAAGCGACGATGGCACCGCCGAAGTCATGAACGTGATTGGAACGGTCGAAGGGCGCACCTGCATCATTCAGGACGACATCGTCGATACGGCCGGTACCATCACCAAGGCCGCGATCGCATTGAAGAACAACGGTGCGGCGCGTATTCTGGCCTGTGCGGTCCACGGTGTGCTGTCGGGCCCGGCGATTGAGCGTATCGAGAAGTCGCCGATCGACAAGATGATCGTCACCAACACCATTCCGCAGGCCAAGGCGACCGAGGCCTGCGACAAGATCGTGGTGTTGTCGGTGGCGCGCCTGCTCGGCCAGGCGATTAAGAGTATTCACGAGGAGACCTCGGTCTCGAGCCTCTTCGTCTAGCAAACAGTCACTAGCATCCAGCAACCAGCATCTAGGAACGAGAAACATGGAAGCCACACTCGAAGCAAACCGCCGCGACACCATTGGCAAGAACGAAGCGCGCCGTACCCGTCGGGCTGGCCGCGTGCCGGCCGTTGTTTACGGCGCTGCGAGCGTCGGTGCGAGCCGCGAGGCGACGTCGATTGATGTCGACCCGAAGGCGCTGCTCCGCATCTTGCATTCCGATAGCGGGGCCAACACATTGATCTCGCTGAAGGTGGCCGGCGCGGAAGACAAGGTGCTGGTTCGCGACTATCTGCTGGACCCGGTGACCCATGCGATCTTGCATGCCGATTTCTATCGCGTGGCGATGGACAAGTTGTTGCGGATTACCGTGCCGGTGGTGGTGAAGGGGGAAGCCAAGGGCGCCAAGCTGCAGGGCGGCATCATTGAATTTGTCCGTCGCGAGATTGAAATCGAGTGTTTTCCTGGCGACATCCCGGAACACGTCGAAGTCGACGTTACTGAGCTGATGGTGCACGACGGCGTTCGCGTGCGCGACATCGCTCACGAGTCGAAGTGGAAGCCCTTGCTCGATCCTGACACCATGCTCTTGCATGTGATCCTGCCGAAGGCAGAAGCGGCGGCGGCGACGGCGGACGCGGCGGCACCGGCAGCCACCTCAGAGCCCGAAGTCGTCAAGAAGGGCAAGAAGGACGAAGACAGCGCAGATAAGAAAGACGACAAGAAGAAGTAACGGGCGACGTTGTGAAGGCGATCGTCGGGTTGGGTAATCCTGGCTCGAAGTACTACGGCACGCGTCACAACATCGGCTTCGCTGTGCTCGACGAACTCGGTCGTCGCGCCGGCGTCGAATTCGGTTCGTCGTCGGTCGATGCGCTGGTTGCGAAGTGGCGCGAGCGTGATGCCCTGCTGGTCAAGCCCCTGACGTTCATGAATCTCAGCGGCGAGGCGGTCGGTAGCATCCTGCGCTACTTCAGGATCGAGCCGGCGGATCTGCTGGTGGTGGTCGACGAGGTTCATCTGCCGCTCGCCAGGTTGCGGGCGCGGCGGGATGGGTCGGCGGGTGGTCACAACGGCCTGAAGTCGATCATCGCGCACGTCGGCGCGGAATTTGGCCGGCTGCGGGTGGGGGTGGGGCGCGGACAGAGCGAACGCGACCTTGCCGGTCACGTGCTGGCGAAGTTCGACAGCGGTGAGTTGGAGGAGGTGGCGCGTATGACGTCGCGCGCCGCCGATGCAGCAGAGATGTTCATTGCGTCTGGGATCGAGGCGGTGATGAACGGTTTTAACAGCGATCCCGACGGTCCTGAGCGAGTCGCGCGGTAGTCGCGTGATGAAGCGTCTCTCGATGTCGTTCGAGACGGCCCCACGTTGGTTGAGGGGTCGACTCACTGAACACTTGTCATCCCTGGTTGGGTGACCGCGGCGGGTCCGGACTAAACCGGGCTCGGCGCGTCCTGAAGGAGTACCAATGGCAGATCGACAGTACGAACTCGTCTATATTCTCCCGCCCGAAACGACGGAGCAGCAGGCCGCCGAACTGCACGAGCAGATCGCGAGCATCGTCTCGCGTCTGAACGGGCAGATTGAGAAAACAGAGAACTGGGGCCGCCGGAAGCTGGCCTACGAGATCGGGCGCCACAAAGAAGGCGTCTACGTCCTCGAAGTCATCAACGGTAGCGGCGAGTTGATGAAGGAAATCGATCGACGCCTCAAGGTGCTCGATCTGGTCATCCGCCACATGGTCGTCCGAGTGGATGAAGAGAAGAAGGTGGTCGAACGCACCCGCACCAAGCGCCAGACCGAATCCGAACGCCGTCGCGTCAAGCGCGGCCTGCCGCCGCAGCGCCAGCCGGGCGAAGGCCGTTCTTCGGATAACGATGACGATGGTGATGATCGTTTTGACGGGGGAGAGGTTTAGCCATGCCGTTTGGACAGGGACGCTCAACTGGTGGCCGCGGTCGCGGTGACAAGAAGGACAAGGACAAACAGCAGGGCGCTCGCCGGCCGATGTTTCGTCGGCGTAAGGTCTGCAAGTTCTGCGCAGACAAGATCGACGACATTAACTACAAGGATGCCAAACTGCTCGGCCCGTTTGTGCCAGAGCGCGGCAAGATTCTGCCGCGTCGCATTTCAGGCACCTGCGCGATGCACCAGCGTAAGCTGCAGACGGCGATCAAGCGCGCGCGCCAAATTGCGCTCATTCCGTACGTGACTGATTGAGGCTGCTATGGAAGTCATTCTGAGAGAGCACGTCGACAACCTCGGCCGTCGTGGCGAGGTCGTGAAGGTTGCCGCAGGCTACGCCCGCAACTATCTGCTGCCGCGCAAGCTTGCATTGCTCGTGACCGAGGGCAACAAGAAGCAAATCGAGCGCGAGCGGACCAAGTTTGAGGCGAAGGAAGCGGAAGAGAAGAAGGGGCTTGAGGCGCTCGCCGAACGTCTGTCGAACATCGAAGTTGTCATTGCCCGGCGTGTCGGCGAAACCGATGCTTTGTACGGCTCGGTGACTTCGTCCGATATCGCCGACGCCGTGGCCGCCAAGGGCTTCGAACTCGATCGTCGAAAGATTCAACTGGCCGAGCCGCTGAAGAAGGTCGGCGAGGTCGACGTCCCGGTGAAACTACACCGCGACGTGGTCGTGAATCTGAAAGTCAAGGTTGTCGCTGCGGCGGCCGGAGCCTAGGCGGTCGATCTGAAGATCAGTTAATCTCAAGGGACCAGAGGCCCGGATTTCGACGAAATCGTCGAGTCCGGGTCTTTTGCTTTTTGCTGCTCTATACTTTCCCCTCCTGGTCCTGACATCGCCCGTGTCCACTTCGTTCATCGCCCTAGAGATGTATGGCTGACGCCGTCGCCGCTGAACGCACGCTGCCTCACAACCTTGAGGCCGAGCGCTCTGTGCTGGGCGCCATTCTGCTGCACAACGACGTCTTCAACATCGCTGCCGAGTTCATTGACTCGGCCGATTTCTACCGCGATGCCCACCGCCGCATCTGGGACAAGATGGTCAAGCTCGCCGAACGCGGCGACGCTATTGACTTCATCACCCTGAAGGAAGAGCTGACTCGGTCGGGGGACCTCGATGAGATCGGTGGACCGGCCTACCTCGCCGCGCTGGTCGACGGTGTGCCGCGCTCCACCAACGTCGGTCATTACGCGCGCATCATCAAGGAGAAGAGCACCCTCCGAAATTTGATCTTCGCGTCGCACAAGATTTTGGCGAGCGCCTACGACGGTGAGGAGGACGCCGACGTCATCCTCGATCAAGCCGAGCATCAGATTTTTGCCATCGCCGACGACAAGGTGAGCGATGGCTTTGTCTCGATGCGCGATCTGGCTGCCACTAGCCTGGACACTATCGAGGCCCTTCAGTCGAAGAAGGAGCTGATCACCGGTGTCCCGACTGGCTTCACCGACCTGGACGAGATGACCTCCGGGCTTCAGAAGGGCGATTTGATCATCGTCGCGGCCCGTCCGTCGATGGGTAAGACCAGTCTCGTCATGAATATCGCCCAGCATGTGGGCACCAAGACTGACATGACGGTCGGGGTATTCAGTCTCGAAATGTCGAAGGAGCAGTTGTTTCTGCGCATGCTGACATCTGAGGCGCGGATCGACGCGCATCGCCTGCGCGGCGGGTTCCTTGGCGAGCGAGACTGGGGCAAGCTGTCGCAGGCGATTGGCACTCTCAGTGAAGCCAAGATCTTCATCGACGATACCGCATCGATCGGCGTGCTCGAGATGCGGGCCAAGTGCCGGCGGTTGGCCTCGCAGCATGGCCTCCATCTCATCATCATCGACTACATCCAGTTGATGCAGGGGCGCGGCAAGTTCGAGAACCGCACGCTGGAACTCGCGTCGATCTCGCGTTCGATGAAAGGGCTGGCCAAAGAGCTCAGTGTTCCGGTTGTTGTGCTGTCACAGCTGAGTCGCGCACCGGAGGCGAGGTCCGATCATCGTCCGCAGCTGTCTGACCTGCGCGAGTCGGGCGCCCTCGAGCAAGACGCCGACGTCGTTGCGTTCATCTATCGCGAAGAACAGTACGCCGACAAGAACAACCCGCCACCCGAGGCCCTGGGCACCGCTGAGATCATCATCGGCAAGCAGCGTAATGGCCCCACTGGCGTCGTGAAGCTGGCGTTCCTCAAGGAATACACCCGCTTCGAGAACCTGGCCGCAGGCAACGGATGACCCGTCCGACGACGGCCAGAATCGATCTGGCGGCGATCCGCTCGAACTATCAGCACATCGTCGAGTTCCTGCGGCGTGACGGCGGCGTGCGTCCTCCGGGCGTCATTGCGGTCGTCAAGGCAAACGCCTACGGACATGGCGCCAGCCAGGTGGCCCTGGCCTTAGAGAATGCCGGCGCCGACTTGCTGGCCTGTGCCGACATCGAAGAAGGGCTGGCGCTACGCGCAGCTGGGGTGCGAGCGGAGATCCTCGTGTTTGGCGCACTCTCGGTCAGCGAGCTCGATGGTGTCTTTGATGGCCGACTCACGCCGACGATTTCGACCCCAGGCGCGGCGCGGGCCGTGCAGGCCGCGGCGGCACGATACGGGCAGCGTGTGCGTTACCACTTGAAGATCGATACCGGCATGAACCGGCTCGGGTTCAGGTCAGACAACTTGACGAGGACGCTGCCGGAGCTGCTGGCCAGCGATCGGCTGGAGCTTGATGCGGTCTACACGCACTTTGCCACCGCGGATGTACTCGATTCGCCGATCTTTGAGCAACAAAGACATCGGTGGCTCCGCGCGCTTGCCGATCTCGAAGGCCTTGGTGGACGGCCGACGTATCGGCACGCCGCCAACAGCGCCGCCACCCTCCGCGATTCACGCGTCTGGTTCGACCGTGTCCGGCCAGGCCTGCTGCTCTACGGTATCGTGCCGCCGCCGCTGGCTTCCACCCTGTCTCTGGATCCGGTCATGACGCTGGTCAGCCGCGTGGTTGGGGTGAAGGGCATGCGTCCTGGCGAAATCACTGGCTACGGTGGTCGCTTCACGGCCGAGAGGCCGACGACAATCGCCATCGTGCCAGCCGGGTACGCAGACGGAGTGGATTGCCGCCTCGCTGGCCGTGGATCAGTGCTCATTCGCGGGCGGCGCGCACCGGTGGTCGGGTCGGTCTGCATGGACATGCTGATGGCCGACGTCACCGGACTCCCGGTCGAGCCTGGTGACGAGGTTGTGATCATCGGGCGTCAGGGGGACGATCGTATAGACGTGCGTGAGATGGCGGCCTCGATCGGCACGATTCCCTGGGAGGTTGTCTGTCGCATCGGCTCTCGAATCATGCGGGCCTATGAGCACTGACGCCGAGGCGGGTGCTTTTTGCGCGACGGTGACTTGGTGATTTCGGGACCACGATGTGTGACCTGGCGTGTCACCGGTCAATGCTTGAATGGACTGACGTCACCAAATTTCGAGAACATCACATGACCCAATTGCGGCAGCGGTAGTGGCGAAGCGTCCCGCCACGGTGTTCGTCTGTCAGGAGTGCGGTGCCCAGGCGCCCAAGTGGCTTGGTCGCTGTAGTGAGTGCGAGGCCTGGAACTCCTACGTCGAAGAGCGGCCTATGGAGCACGCCGGGTCAGCGGCAGTGGCCGGGCATCGCTATGCCAGTGGGTCGAGTGATGGCGGAGCACGGCTCTATGCCGACATCACGCTTGAGAATCACGCACGGTTGTCGACCGGCATCGGTGAACTAGACCGTGTCTTGGGGGGCGGCGTTGTGCCTGGCTCCCTCGTTCTGCTTGGCGGCGAGCCGGGCATTGGCAAGTCGACGCTCCTGCTTCAGGCCGCGGCGAACATGGCAGCGTCGGTCGGCCCGGTGTTGTACAGCTCTGGGGAAGAGTCTCAGCATCAAGTCAAGGCGCGCGGCGAGCGTCTCAACGTTGGCCAGGCGCCGCTTTATCTGCTGGCCGAAACGTGTCTCGAGCGAATTCTCGAAGAGATTCCTCGTATTAGGCCGTCGCTGGTGATTGTCGATTCGATCCAGACGGTGTTCTCGCTGAAGTTCCAATCAGCGCCGGGCAGTATCGGCCAAGTCCGCGAGGCCGCCACGCAACTCCTCTTTATGGCGAAGGGGCAGAATATTCCGACCTTCGTCATCGGACACGTGACCAAGGATGGCAGTTTGGCTGGTCCGAAGGCGCTTGAGCACGTGGTTGACACGGTGCTGTACTTCGAGGGCGAGCGTCATCACTCGCACCGCGTGGTGCGTGCCGTGAAGAATCGCTTCGGTGCCGCAAGCGAGCTCGGCGTGTTCGAGATGACCGCGGCCGGGCTGCGCCCTGTGCCCAACCCGTCGAAGATGTTTCTGGCGGAGCGGCCGATGAATGCACCAGGGTCTGCCGTGCTCTGCTCGGTGGAGGGGTCGCGTCCGATTCTGATTGAAGTGCAGGCGCTTGTCAGCAGCAGCACGTACGGGAGCGCGCGGCGCATGGCGAGCGGGATCGATCAGCAGCGCCTGTCGCTCCTGCTCGCCGTGCTCGAGAAACGCGCCGGCCTCAACCTGACAGGTGACGATGTGTTCGTCAATATTGCGGGTGGCATGACGATTGACGAGCCCGCGACTGACCTGGCGGTGCTGGCGGCGATTGCCTCGAGCGTGCGCAACCGCGTGATCTCGCCCACGACGGCGATGTTTGGCGAAGTCGGCCTGGCTGGAGAGATTCGCGCCGTCACGCAGGCACCGCTGCGCATTCGTGAGGCCACGCAGATGGGATTTGAGCGCTGCGTCATGCCGGAAGCCAACATCGACCCTTCTGATCGCGCCTTGTCCATCGGCTGCGAATTGGTCGGTGTGCGGACGGTCGGCGACGCGCTGGACGCGCTCCTATCCTGAAGATGAGATATGGTTGGCCTTTCCTAGCGGGGGGCACTCATGGCCTGGTTCTTACTCGCACGTGCATTCATCGTTGCCGCGGTCGGCTATTCGGCCGTCTTGTTGCAGCCATTGCCCTTCGGGATAGTGGCGAACGTCGGCTTTGCGGTCGTACTCGCGGGTTTGGCAGTGGCCTTCGAGATCCAGCTGCGCGAGTCGCCGCCCACTCGTCTGCTTGGGGCTTTGATTGGCGGCGTCATCGGGCTGGCCTTCGCCCGTGGGATCGAGGCCGGGCTTTTTTGGACCAACCCTGCGGACGGGAGGGTGGAGTTCCTGCACAGTGTTCTGCTGATCGTGCTGCCGTATCTCGGCCTGGTCGTGGGCGCCAAGAACGGCGAGTGCCTCGAGCCGACCCGGCTGATGGCCATGTTCCGGACTCCACAGGCGGCCCGCCGGTACAAGATCCTCGATACGAGCGTCATCATTGACGGCCGTATTGCCGATGTGTGTGACACCGGTTTCATCGATGGCGCGCTCGTCATCCCGCAATTCGTCCTCCGTGAGCTCCAGCTGGTCGCAGACTCGGGTGATTCAATGAAGCGCAACAGGGGCCGCCGCGGTCTGGACATCCTCCAGAAGATTCAGAAAATGAACGGCGTCGAGGTGATCATTTCCGATCTCGACTATCCAGAGGTTCGTGAAGTCGACCTGAAGCTGATTGAGCTCGCGCGGACGCTGCAAGGGAAGATCGTGACCAACGACTTCAACTTGAACAAGGTCGCACAGCTGCGTGGCGTCTCGGTCCTGAACCTCAACGACCTCGCCAACGCTCTCAAGCCGGTTGTTCTCCCCGGCGAGCTCATGAAGGTGTTCATCCTGAAAGAAGGCAAGGAGTACAACCAGGGGGTCGCGTATCTGGACGATGGCACGATGGTGGTGGTCGACAATGCCCGCAAGATGATCAGTAAGACGATCGATGTCGTTGTCACAAGCGTGTTGCAGACGACCGCGGGGAAGATGATCTTTGGCCGCTATTTCGAGGCCGGCATGCCGCAGCCTGTAGCCGCGACGCAGACGAGTGTGGCTGCTGTCGGTTCAGCGCGCCAGCACGTGTCGACGCCGCCGGCGCCATCGATTTCCTCATCTGCCGCGCAACAGAGCTGAGGCCATCGACGACGATGCCTCCCTACCATTGGTGGCGGACGGTTTTTTTTCTGATTCCCGCTATCAGCGTCTATACCTTCGTGCTCGGCGCGGCGTCGATTGTCTCGAGCCTGTTCGATAGGCGCGGGCACTTTGCCCATCGCTGTGCGCGCGCCTGGTCATGGCTGATTCTCAAGACCACCGGTGTCAGCGTCACGGTCGAGGGGCTCGAGCGGGTCGTGCCGGGCACGACCTACGTGTTTGTCTCGAACCACCAGAGCATCTACGACACGCCGGTACTGTTCTGGTCGTTGCCGTTTCAGCTGCGGATTATCGCGAAGGCGTCGCTTGCGCGGTTTCCGGTGCTTGGTTGGCACCTGAAGCGCGGTCGTCACCTATTGGTCGACCGGAAGCATCCTGACCCCGCCGGCATTCTCGAGCGATGGCGGTCGCTGGTCTCCGAGGGGCTGTCGCTCATCATTTTTGCCGAAGGGACGAGAAGTGGCGACGGGCATGTCGCGCGTTTCAAGGGTGGTAGCTTCCTATTGGCCATTCAGGCCGGCCTGCCAGTTGTGCCCGTGGCAGTGGTTGGCACCAGGGCGATTATGCCCAAGGGCCGACTCCGGACCGAGCCGGCTCAGGTGACGCTAATCGTGCACGACCCGATCGCTCCGCCGCCGAATCCCAGCCCGACCCCGCGCGATGCCAAGGCATTCGGTGATCGCGTCCACGCCATTGTGTCGGCGACAGTCGAAGCCAGGCAATTCGCGAATCGCCGAGAGGCGTCGTTACCAGCCGTCAGTCGATAGTCGGCCAGGGCTGCGAGCCCCGATATAATCACACCCTTGTCTTCCATGCCGTTGTTTGTCTCGGTAATCATCGCAGCTGGGGGCCGTGGCACGAGGATGGGCGGTCCCGTGGCGAAACAGCTGTTGGCCGTGGATGGGCGCTCACCACTCGAGCGATGTGTGTCATTGTTTGTTCGGCACCCAGACGTTGACGAATTGGTCATTGCGCTGCCCGCCGACAGCGTTGCGCAACCGCCGCCGTACCTGACCGGTGTCGCCAAGCCCATTCGCGTCGTCCCCGGTGGCGCGCGGCGGCAGGATTCTGTTGCCAATGCCTTCGAGGCGATCGATGCGCGTGCCACTCTCATCGTGGTTCACGATGCCGCCCGGCCGTTTGCGAGCGAGGCGTTGATCTCGAGCACCATCGCGGCGGCGGTCGAATGTGGCGCCGCGGTCGCCGCGACGCGGGCGCGCGACACCGTCAAGCGAGCGGTGGAGCCGGCTGGAACCATGCTGTCGTTTGTCGCCGAGACGCTGCCGCGCGACACGATCTATCTGGCACAAACACCACAGGCCTTCCGCCGTGCCGTGTTGCGCGATGCGCTGGCCCTCAGCGAGATGGGCAGCGACGCTACCGACGAAGCCTCGTTGGCTGAGCGCGCGGGACATCCCGTCCGTCTGGTGGAGGGCGAGTCGACCAATATCAAGATCACGACGCCAGACGATCTTGCGGTCGCTGATTCCATCGCGCGCAAGGGCTCGATTTCGAGAGCCAGGGAGGGCGTCGGCACAGGCTACGACCTCCATCGACTGGTCGCCGAGCGACCGCTGATTCTCGGCGGCATCGCGATCCCGTCCGACCGAGGCGCCCTCGGGCACTCGGACGCTGACGTGGTGTGTCATGCGGCGACTGATGCGATTCTTGGCGCCGCGGCCCTTGGTGACATCGGGCGGATGTTTCCCGATACGGACCCGGCATGGAAAGATGCGTCGAGCTTGGATCTGCTGACTCGAGCCGTGGCACATGTCTCGCAGCAGGGGTTCGAGGTTCGGCACGTCGACATCACGGTTGTGCTCGAACGTCCGAAGATTCGAGATTATGTCGATGCGATGCGTGCGGCGGTCGCAGGGGCGATCGGTGTCGACGTTGCGCAGGTAAGCATCAAGGGTAAGACGAACGAAGGCGTCGACGCCGTGGGGCGGGGCGAAGCGGTGGCCGCGCAGGCCGTGGCGCTCGTGCGGCGGCGCTCATGAGGGTACGCTTTGCGCCCAGTCCGACCGGACAGCTGCACGTCGGTAACGCGCGAACGGCGCTGTTTAATTGGTTCTTGGCGCGCGGTCGCGGTGGCGAGTTTATTCTCCGAATTGAGGACACCGACGTCGAGCGTTCGACGATCGAATCGGAAGCGGCGATCGTTCGCGACCTCCGCTGGCTGGGGCTTGATTGGGACGAGGGCCCGGATATTGGCGGCGCGCGTGGCCCCTACCGGCAATCCGAGCGCCTGCACCTCTATCAGTCCTACGCCCAGGAACTGTTGACGATCGGCAAGGCGTATCGCTGCTTCTGCACGAAGGAGCAGCTGGAGGCACGGCGGGCCGCTGCGATGGATGCTGACGGCTTTGCGGGTTACGACGGTGCGTGCCGCCGGCTGTCGGTCGCTGACGTTGATACTCGGCTCGCCCGCGGCGAAAAGGCCGCCATACGATTCCGTATTCCCGAGAATCGCGACGTCGGCTTTACCGACGCCGTCCGCGGGGAAGTGCGATTTCACACCAGTGTGATTGGCGATCCTGTCATCATGCGGGCCGAGGGAGTGCCGGCCTACAACTTCGCCGTCGTTGTCGACGACGCGTTGATGGGTGTGACCCAGGTGATTCGCGGCGAGGATCACATTTCGAACACGCCCCGGCAGATCCTGTTGTACGAGGCGATGGGGTTCACGCCGCCGGCGTTTGCCCACCTGTCGCTGGTGATGGGGCCTGATCACGCACCGTTGTCGAAGCGTCATGGTGCCACGTCGGTCGCCGAGTTTCGCACCAAGGGCTATCTGCCTGAAGCGCTGGTGAACTACCTCGCGTTGATCGGTTGGTCGCCGCGCGACGCGACCGAGGTGGTGGATGGCGCAAGCGAGCAGTCGGAGTTGTTTCCCGCCCACGAACTTGCGCGGCGCTTTTCATTGAGCGCGGTGACGCATAGCGCCGGCGCGTTTGACGAAGAAAAGCTCGCTTGGGCGAATCGGCATTATCTCAAGATCGCTGAGCCGGCTCGGCTCGCAGAACTCTCACTGCCGTTTTTTCATAACGCCGGTATCAGCATCGCCAGCGCCCCGGAGGCGATGGAGTTTCTCGCCTCCGTGATTCCGATCGCCACCAGCGTGGTGAGTCGTCTCGACGAGGTGCCGTCCCGTTTGGCGTTCCTCTTTAACTATTCAGTCGAGCAGGCGCTTGAGCACGACGACCTCCGTCATGAGATGCTCGCCGACGGTCCACGCGCGGTGGCCGTCGCGTTGGCGCGTGAGCTGGCCGACGAGCCTCGTCTTGACCGCGAGCGGTTCCGTCATGTCGCCAACCGCGTCAAGGTTGCCACGGGCCAGAAAGGGCGTGCGCTGTTTCATCCGATCCGGGTCATTTTGACGGGGCGCGCTGAGGGGCCAGAGCTCGATCTGGCCGTGCCGGCGATTGACCGCGGCGCTGATCTGGCGCCCGGCTCGGGTCTGCCGCGCATCACCGGCTGCCGCGAACGCGCGGCCGATTTCTCGAAGGCGCTCGGCTAACGCTTCGCACTCTGCACAGATGATCATCTACGGCATCAATCCCGTCGCGGAAGCGCTGAAGGCCGGACGTGTCAGTCGGCTGCGCGTCGCCGACCGCGCAAGCGCGCGTGTGCTCGAACTTGTGGCGGCCGCAGCGACGGAAGGCCTTGCGGTGAGCCGTGTGCCGGCGCAGGAGCTGGATCGCGCTGCTCGGGGAGGGGTGCATCAAGGCATCGTGGCGGAGGTGAAGGAGCGAGAGCGGTTCGACCTTTCGGATCTGCTTGACGGTGGTGCCGAGGCGCCACTGATCGTGGTGCTTGACGGCATCGAGGACCCGCACAATGTCGGTGCGATCCTGCGCACCGTCGACGCCGCCGGTGCCACCGGAGTGGTGCGGCAGTCCCGCCATGCCGCGCCGCTCGATGGGGCCGCGGCGAAGGCCTCGGCCGGCGCAATCTCGCGTGTCAGGGTCGCTGATGTCGTGAACATCGCGCGAGCGCTCGAAGAGTTGAAGGAGCGAGGGGTCTGGACCGTTGGTCTTGAAGGTTCTTCCGCTAAACGATTGGATGAAATAGACTTGACTCTGCCGACCGCGATCGTCATGGGCGCCGAGGGTACGGGCCTGCGTCGTCTTGTCAGGGAGCGTTGTGATTGGCTCGCCTCGATTCCGATGCGTGGGCATGTCGCGAGCCTCAATGTGTCGGTCGCCACGGGGGTTGCGTTGTTTGAGGCAGTGCGCCAGCGAAGCTCGGCCACACCAGAACGCTAATCGCAGAGAGCGCAGATGCTTGCACGCGTGGCATGGGACGTGCTACAGTGCGGCTTTTGTTTTGGCTGGCGTAGCTCAGGCCGGTAGAGCAGCTGATTTGTAATCAGCAGGTCGGGGGTTCGAATCCCTTCGCCAGCTCCAGTCGCCGGTGAGATTGCTGCGGAAGCGTAGCGAGGAATCGGGTCGCTGTGGAAACGCAGCGAAGAGTGAGTGCACGTCGTCCGCTGGTAGCAGAAAGAGTCACACGCGCGAAGGTCGATACACGGTTTTCCAGAGACACAACTTAGGCGAGGTAGCGAAGCGGTCAAACGCAGCAGACTGTAAATCTGTCGCCCTAGGGCTTCGAAGGTTCGAGTCCTTCCCTCGCCACCATCCTTCGCTCGCCGCGGTACTCGCGAGCCGTGGGTGGTAAGCCAGTGAGGCGGAGCGCTAGAGAGATGCTACCGGGATCGAGGAGATGCGCCGGACGTGGCCGCCGAAGCGTTGAGCAGAGGTGAACAGCCAGGCGCGAAGGCGGGAGTAACTCAGTGGTAGAGTCACAGCCTTCCAAGCTGTTGGTCGCGGGTTCGATCCCCGTCTCCCGCTCCACAAGACGATCAGGTGAATTTGGCGTTCTCGATCTGCGCACGAAGTGACGAGACGCCATATGCGAGAGTCAGTAGGCAGGCCGATGTAGCTCAGTTGGCAGAGCACGTCCTTGGTAAGGACGAGGTCACCAGTTCGATCCTGGTCATCGGCTCCATCCCTCGACGGACTCGGGATGTCCTGAGCGGGGTCGGAGGACGGTCTTCACCGCTCGACTAGGCGTGTGAGACTCGGCCAGATCAGCGAAAGCGACGACGAGCGAACGAGGCCGCCACTTGCGGCGACGAGACCAGAGAGTTAACGCAATACACGACGTAGAGAGACAACCGGAGAGCGCGAGGGTCCTGAGACATGGCTAAAGAGAAATTCGATCGGTCCAAACCGCACGTCAACGTTGGCACCATCGGTCATATCGACCACGGCAAGACGACCTTGACGGCAGCACTTACCAAGGTCGCCGCCGACAAGGGCTGGGCGAAGTTTGTTTCGTATGACGAAGTGGCGAAGGCGTCGGAGTCGCAGGGGCGACGCGACGACTCCAAGGTCATGACGATTGCGACGAGCCACGTCGAGTACTCGACGACGAACCGGCACTACGCACACGTCGACTGCCCGGGGCATGCTGACTACGTCAAGAACATGATTACCGGAGCGGCGCAGATGGACGGCGGGATTCTCGTCGTTTCCGCCATCGACGGTCCCATGCCGCAGACGCGCGAGCACGTGCTCCTGGCCCGCCAGGTGAACGTGCCCCACCTCGTCGTAGCGCTGAACAAGGTCGACGCCATTGACGACCCGGAGCTGCTCGACCTGGTGGAGCTCGAAGTGCGCGAGCTTCTCAAGCAGTACGGCTTCCCTGGCGACGATGTCCCGGTGGTGCGCGTGTCGGCCCTCAAGGCTCTGCAGGGCGATCCGGAAGGTGTTGCCTCCGTGCTCAAGCTGATGGAGGCGCTCGATACGTTCATTCCGTTGCCGCCGCGCGAAATTGACAAGCCGTTCATGATGCCGATCGAAGACGTGTTCTCGATCTCGGGTCGTGGAACGGTGGTCACCGGCCGCGTCGATCGCGGCAGAGTGAAGGTTGGCGAAGAAATTGAAATCGTCGGATTCAAGCCGACCGAAAAGAAGATCGTTACCGGCGTCGAAATGTTCCGCAAGCTGCTCGATGAGGGTGTGGCCGGCGACAACATCGGCGTGCTGCTGCGCGGCGTAGAAAAGGAAGACGTCGAGCGCGGCCAGGTCCTCGCCAAGCCCGGCTCGATCAAGGCTCACACCAAGTTCGCTGGTGAGGTCTACATCCTGAGCAAAGAAGAGGGCGGTCGTCACACGCCGTTCTTCAACGGCTATCGTCCGCAGTTCTACATCCGCACCACCGACGTCACTGGCACGCTGAAGCTGCCGGAAGGCGTGGAAATGGTGATGCCGGGCGACAACACGAGCATCACTGGTGAGCTGATGACGCCAGTTGCGCTTGAAAAGGGCGCGCGGTTTGCCATCCGTGAAGGTGGTCGTACCGTCGGCTCTGGGACGATTACAGAGATTCTTGAATAAGAGGGTGTTGGGCTCTGGACGCTGAGCTTGAAGAGCTCAGCGTTCGGGAGTCCGATGCGTTCAGGTGTAGGGCCCAAAAGCCTGGCGCCTATAGCCTGCAGGGAACCATGAGAGACATCATCGCGTTTGCATGTGGCGACTGTAAGCGCCGCAACTACAGCTCGACGAAGAACAAGAAGAAGACGACCGACCGGCTGGAGTTCAGCAAGTACTGTCGCTTCTGCCGCAAGCACACGGCGCATAAAGAGACGAAGTAACGAATCGGTGTAGGACAGTAGCTCAATTGGCAGAGCACCGGTCTCCAAAACCGGGGGTTGGGGGTTCGATTCCCTCCTGTCCTGCCACTCAGTGAGATGAGAATCTGGTGATCGAGGCCTGTGGTTACTTGCTCATGTCTGTGCGGCTTCGGCAGGTGAACGGCTCGAAGAGCGCACAAGACATGACCCGATAGCCACATGACCCAATCGCCAGATTCAAGGATTTAGTGATGTCTGATACCACGCTCGAGACAGTTCGAGAGGCCGCCGGTGGCCGCTTCGAGCGGATGCGGGTCTTCCTGAGTGAAGTTCGCAATGAGCTGAAGCGCGTAACCTGGCCGTCCCGGAAGGAAGTCTACGCGACGACCGTCGTCGTTATTTTGACGTCGATCTTCTTCGGGTTGTACTTGTTTGTCCTCGATTACGGGATTGACGCGATCGTCTCGTGGATCTTCCGCACATTCGGTGGAGCATGAGCGAGATGAGCCAGGTCGAGCCGGCCGCTGACGCGGATAAGAAGTGGTACATCGTCCACACCTACTCCGGCTTCGAGAAGAAGGTGTCCGAGTCGCTGCAGGAACGAGTGCGGGCCTACGGACTCCAGGGCAAGATCGGCGAGGTGTTGATCCCTACAGAGGACGTCGTGGAGATGCGCGCCGGCCGCAAGGTGGTGACGTCGAAGCGGTTCTTCCCAGGCTATATCCTCGTTGAGATGGAGATGTCGGACGAGGCGTGGCATGTCGTCAAGAACACGCCGAAAGTCACCGGATTCGTTGGTGCAGGCTCGCGTCCGACGCCACTCAGCAAGGACGAGGTCGATCAAATCCTGACACAGGTGAAAACGGCGTCGGAAAAGCCAAAGCCGAAATACATGTTCGAAAAGGGCGAGCAGGTGCGGATCAACGAAGGGCCCTTCACCAGCTTCAACGGAACGGTCGAGGATGTGAATCTCGACAAGAACACGTTGAGGGTGATGGTGACGATCTTCGGCCGCGCCACCCCGGTCGAACTCGATTTCTTGCAGGTCGAAAAAATTTAATCGCTCTCCGAGAGCCTAGAGTCAAAAGCCAATGAAGAAAGTCCAAGCACTCGTGAAGCTCCAGATTGCCGCCGGCAAGGCGACGCCGGCGCCGCCTGTCGGCACCGCGCTCGGTCCGCAGGGCGTCAACATCATGGACTTCTGCAAGAACTTCAACGCCAAGACCGCGAAGGACGAGGGGCTCATCATCCCGGTCGTGGTGACGGTGTACGCGGATCGCTCCTACAGCTTCATCACCAAGACGCCGCCGGCGCCGGTGTTGTTGAAGCGTGCCGCGAATATCGCGAAGGGGTCTGCGGAGCCGAACAAGAACAAAGTCGGTACGGTGACTGCCAAGCAGGTGGAAGACATCGCCAAGTTGAAGATGCCGGATCTCAACTGCGAGTCGCTTGAATCGGCCATCAGGACGGTGGCTGGCACGGCCCGCTCGATGGGGCTGGACGTGGTCGGATAACACGAGATCTGCCAGTAGGGACGTGAAGAAGGCCTTGGCCGTCGACGCATTCCTTGCTGACACGTTTCAATAGAGTGGGAGAGCCGGGAGGCTCGATTGCACCACAGAGGTACTATGCGAAGGCACGGCAAGAAATACACCGCTGCCCGGGCTCAGGTGGCCATCGATCGGCTTTACTCGATCGAAGATGCCATCCCGCTCGTGCAGAAGGTCAAGTTTGCGAAGTTCGATGAGACGGTCGAGTTGACGCTCAGACTCGGCGTTGACCCCAAGCATGCGGATCAGATGGTGCGTGGCACCGTGGTCCTCCCGCACGGCCTCGGTAAGACCAAGCGCGTGCTGGCGATCGCTGGCGGCGACAAGCAGAAGGAAGCGACCGAAGCGGGGGCTGACTTCGTTGGCGGCGAAGAGATCGTCGAGAAGATCATGGGAGGTTGGACCGACTTCGATGCCGTCGTCGCCACCCCGGACATGATGCGCGCAGTCGGTCGCCTCGGTAAGGTGCTCGGCCCACGCGGGCTGATGCCAAACCCGAAGACAGGCACGGTCTCGACCGATATTCGCAAGGCCGTTCTCGAAATCAAAGCGGGCAAGGTGGAATTCCGTGTCGACAAGACCGGCATCATCCACGCCCCGGTCGGTAAGATTTCGTTTGCCAGCGACTCGCTCGTGGCCAATGCGCTTGCGCTTGTTGAAAGCATTGTCAAGGCGAAGCCGGCGGCCGCGAAAGGCAAGTACCTCAGAAGCGTGACGTTGTCGTCGACGATGGGTCCCGGTGTCCGGATCGACACGACGAACATCGACGTGGTGGTGAAACACTAATGGCCGTCACTAAATCAGACAAAGCCGCGGAACTACTGGCGTTGAGTGGTGAGCTCGGTGGCTCGCAGACGGCGGTCCTGGTTGACTACAAGGGACTGAACGTCCCGCAGGTCACCGAACTCCGCCGCCAACTGCGCGGCGTCAAGGCCAGTTACAAGGTCGTCAAGAACACGCTCGCCAAGCGCGCGATCAAGGGCACGGCGTTTGAGGTCCTCGAGAAGTACTTCGAGGGTGCGACCGCGGTGGCCTACACGAAGAACGATCCGGTCGCGCTCGCCAAGACACTCACCACCTTCATCAAGACTGCTCCAGCCATCAGCATCAAGGCGGCGGTTGTGCAGGGCCGAGCGATTCAGCCGGCCGAAGTAAATGAGCTGGCGTCATTGCCGGGTAAACCTGAACTGCTCGCGAAGCTCCTCTTCGTGCTGCAGGCGCCGATGGTCCAGATTGTCAGCGTGCTGAACGCTGCGCCACGTGATCTCATGAACGTGTTGGCGGCAGCGGAGAAGAAGAGAAGCGAGCAGTAGATAGGTGTTGGCCTCTCGGTGTGAGCCGCGAGCTGCCAAGGTATTGAAACAAGAGACAGGCCTAGAGCCGAAAGCCTAGAGCCCAGAGCCAGCAGGAGAACAGTAATGTCCCAAGTGACGCAGCAGCAGGTGGTCGACTACATCAAGGGAATCAGCGTGCTCGAGCTGTCGCAGCTCGTGAAGACTCTCGAATCCGAACTCGGCGTATCCGCTGCGGCAGCCATGCCGATGGGCATGCCGATGGGTGGTGGTGCGGCCGGCGGTGCGGCGCCAGCGGAAGAGAAGACCGAGTTCACGGTGACCTTGACCGATATTGGCGGCAACAAGATCAACGTCATTAAGGTGGTTCGGGAGATCACCAGCCTCGGTCTGAAGGAAGCCAAGGACCTCGTCGAGAGCGCCCCGAAGGCGATTAAGGAAGGCGTGAGCAAGGACGAGGCCGCCACGATCAAGAAGAAGTTCGAAGAGGTCGGCGCGAAGGTCGAAGTCAAGTAGCGAGACGCTTCGGCGTCCGCACTTGTCAGACAGGTCTCTAGGCTTTGGGCTCTAGGTGCTGGGCACGTCCCAGCGCCTGCAGCCTAAGGCCTACAGCCTTTTAGGTAGCGCGCGGATTTTCTCTTCGAGGTCCAAAGAATGTACAGCCTTCCCAAGAACGTCTACCGCGAGCGCATCGATTTTTCGAAAATCCGCACGACCGTTCCGATCCCGAACCTCATCGAGATCCAGAAAAAGTCGTACGAGCGCTTCCTGCAGATGAACCGGCTGCCGAGCGAGCGTGAAGACGCGGGTCTCCAGTCGGTTTTCAAGTCCGTCTTCCCGATCAGCGATTTTCGCGAGAACTCCTCGCTCGAGTTCATTGAATATTCCATTGGCAACTGGGAGTGCAAGTGCGGCAAGCTCGCCGGCCTCCATCACCTGCGCAAGCCGTGCAGTGGTTGCGGCACAACGCTTGTCGCCGATCCCTTTGGTGACCGCGAAGTGCTCTGCCCGAAGTGTGGCAAGGGCAACCACGCTCGCGGCGACATGTGTGACATCTGTGGCCACACTGTCGGCCTGAAGCTCAAGTACGACGTCGACGAGTGTCAGGAGCGCGGCATGACCTACGCCGTGCCGCTGAAGGTGACGATCCGTCTGGTGGTCTGGAACAAGGACCCGGAGACTGGCGTCAAGACGATCCGCGACATCAAGGAGCAGGAGGTCTACTTCGGCGACATCCCGTTGATGACGGTGAACGGCACGTTCATCATCAACGGCACCGAGCGCGTCATCGTCTCGCAGCTGCATCGTTCGCCGGGCGCGTTCTTCCATTCAGAAGACAAGACGCTCTACGTCGCGCAGATCATTCCGTACCGCGGTTCGTGGGTCGAGTTCGAATACGACCAGAAGAACCTCCTCTATGTTCGTATCGACCGTAAGCGTAAGTTCCTCGCTTCGGTATTTCTGCGCGCCCTCGGGCTGCGCGGTGCCGACGAAATCATCCGCGCGTTCTACACGGTTGACAAGCTGCACTTGAAGAAGGGCAGCATCCACTGGGGTGTCGCCGACAGCCTGGTTGGCCTCCGCGCCGCCAGGGATCTCGTCATCCCCGGCGAAAACTTCACCGTCCAGGCCGGCAAGAAGATCACCAAGAATGCGGTGGAAGCGCTCAAGCGCGCCAACGTCGAGGCTGTCGAGATCTCCGACGCCGAGCTCGAAGGAGCCTTTGCTGCCGCCGATGTCGTCGACCCGACGACAGGAGAAGTGATCCTTGAGGCCAATGAGGCCCTCGAGCCGCGCGTGTTGTCGATGGCCCATGAAAAGAATCTCGATCGCATCGAGATCTTTTTCCCGGAGAAAGACGAGGTCGGGTCGATTGTCGGCCAGACGCTCAAGAAGGATCCGATTCACACGCACGAAGAAGCGCTGATCGAGATCTATCGTCGACTGCGTCCCGGTGACCCGCCGACGCTCGACAGTTCGCGGACGCTCTTCGAGAACATGTTCTTCAATCCGCAGAAGTACGACTTCTCGCGGGTCGGCCGTCTCAAGCTGAACACCAAGCTGGGGATGAACACGCCCCTTGACGAGAAGATTCTGCATCCACAGGACTTCTACGAGGTCATCAAGTACCTCCTCAAGTTGCGTAAGAATCCGGCGAACGTCGACGATATCGATCACCTCGGTAATCGCCGCGTGCGTTCGGTCGGCGAGCTCCTCGAGAACCAGTTCCGCATCGGCCTCGTCCGTATGGAGCGCGCGATCAAGGAGAAGATGTCGGTCTACCAGGAAATGGCGACCGCCATGCCGCACGACTTGATCAATGCGAAGCCGGTCATGGCCGCGATTCGCGAGTTCTTCGGGTCGTCGCAGCTGTCGCAGTTCATGGACCAGACCAATCCGCTCTCGGAGATCACGCACAAGCGGCGTCTCTCCGCCCTTGGTCCTGGTGGTCTGTCGCGTGAGCGCGCCGGCTTCGAGGTGCGCGACGTGCACCCGACGCACTACGGCCGCATCTGCCCGATTGAGACGCCGGAAGGTCCGAACATCGGCCTGATCTCGTCGTTGTCGTGCTACGCGCGCATCAACGAGTTCGGCTTCATCGAATCGCCGTACCGCAAGGTGAAGGACGGCCGTGTCACCGACTACGTCCTGATCACCAATGCCGGTGGTTCAAAGTACAAGACCGGCGAGATCGTCGAAGCCGACGAACTCGTGTCGTCAGACGGGCGGCCCAAGAAGAAGGGTGTCGAGTTCGAGCCGTATTCGTACTACCTATCAGCGTGGGAAGAGGACCAGTACGTCATCGCCCAGGCCAACGCCAAGGTCGACGACGATCTGAACCTGCTGGAAGAGCGTGTCAGTGCTCGCCGAGCCGGTGAATTTCTCCTCGCCCCGCGCGACACGATTCAGTTCATCGACGTGTCGCCCAAGCAGCTCGTCTCCGTCGCCGCCTCGCTGATCCCGTTCCTCGAGAACGACGACGCGAACCGCGCGTTGATGGGTTCGAACATGCAGCGTCAGGCGGTGCCGCTGCTCCGCGCCCGGTCGCCGTTTGTTGGTACGGGCATGGAGTACATCACCGCTCGCGATTCGGGTGCGGTGATTGTGGCGCGTCGCTCGGGCACGATTGACTACGTCGACTCGCAGCGCATTGTCGTTCGTGTGGAGAGCGAGATCGAGGGTGTGTCGGACCAGGAAATGGGCGCTGACATCTACCCGATGACCAAGTTCAAGCGTTCCAACCAGAACACCTGTATCACTCAGAAGCCGATCGTCAAGGTCGGTCAGAAGGTGCACAAGGGTCAGGTGCTCGGCGACGGTCCGTGCACGGAGCTCGGTGAACTCGCGCTCGGTCGCAACGTCCTTGTGGCGTTCATGCCGTGGCGCGGTTACAACTTCGAAGACGCGATTCTGGTCTCCGAGCGGATGGTGAAGGACGACTACTACACGTCCATTCACATCGAGGAGTTCGAGATCGAGTCGAGAGACACGAAGCTCGGGCCTGAAGAAATCACCCGCGACATCCCGAACGTGTCGGAAACGTTCCTACGCGACCTCGATGAGAGCGGCATCATTCGCATCGGCGCCAACGTCAAGCCGGGCGACATCCTGGTGGGCAAAGTCACGCCGAAGGGCGAAACGCAGCTCACTCCGGAAGAAAAGCTCCTTCGCGCGATCTTCGGCGAGAAGGCCGGCGACGTGCGCGACGCTTCGCTGATCTGCCCGCCCGGTATCGAAGGCATCATCGTCGGCGTCAAGATCTTCTCCCGCAAGGGGATCGAGAAGGACGATCGCGCCAAGGCCATCGAGCAGGACGAGCTCGACATGATGGAGAAGAATCTGCAAGACGAGGTTCGCATCCTTCATGACGAAGTGAAGAAGCGGGTGGTCGTCATGCTGCGCGGCCAGCAGCTGCGCTCAGACCTCTTCGACGAGTATGGTCGTGAGCGGCTGCTCAAGAAGGGCACCGAGCTGACCGAGCCGATTCTGAACGACATGCCATACGAAACGATGGTGCGTCTGAAGATCGCCACCGACGATTCGCGCCTTGAGGACGACCTGCGGGATCTTGAAGAGCGGACCGAGCGCCAGGTCGAAGTGATCAAGAACCTCTTCGAAGAGAAGAAGGAAAAGATCCGCCGCGGCGACGAACTGCCGCCCGGCGTCATCAAGCTCGTGAAGGTCTACGTCGCGATGAAGCGCAAGCTGTCGGTCGGCGACAAGATGGCCGGGCGACACGGCAACAAGGGCGTGATCGCGCGCATTCTGCCGGAAGAGGACATGCCGTATCTGCCGGATGGCACTCCGGTCGAAATCGTTCTCAACCCGCTCGGCGTTCCCTCGCGCATGAACGTCGGACAGATTCTCGAAACGCACCTCGGCTGGGCGGCCCACGCGCTCGGTCTCTACTTTGCTACCCCCGTCTTTGACGGGGCGCGCGAATCGGAGATCAAGGGCTGGCTGGATCGGGCCGGATTGCCCTCGAGCGGCAAGACCAAGCTGTATGACGGCATGACGGGCGACCAGTTCGAGCAGAACGTCACCGTCGGCTACATCTACATGCTCAAACTGTCGCACCTTGTGGACGACAAGATTCACGCGCGTTCCATCGGACCGTACTCGCTCATCACCCAGCAACCACTGGGCGGCAAAGCGCAGTTTGGCGGCCAGCGCTTCGGAGAAATGGAAGTCTGGGCGCTCGAAGCCTATGGTTCGGCGCACATTCTCCAGGAACTGCTGACGGCCAAGTCCGACGACGTGATCGGACGAGCGAAGATTTATGAAGCGATCGTCAAGGGCGATGCGTCGTTCACGGCGGGTCTGCCTGAGTCGTTCAACGTGCTGATTCGCGAGCTCCAGTCACTCTGTCTGGATATCGAGTTGATCAAGACGAAGAAGAAACCGTCTGAACTCGCTGCTCCTCAACCCGTGCTGGAGGAGGTCTAAATCGATGCGTCCTAATTTTCACGAACGCTCCGCGCTGACGAGCGACTTCGACGCCATTCGGATCAGCCTCGCTTCGCCCGACAAGATCATGTCGTGGTCGCACGGCGAGGTCACCAAGCCGGAGACGATCAACTACCGCACCTTCAAGCCTGAACGGGATGGCCTGTTCTGCGCGAAGATCTTCGGGCCGATCACCGACTGGGAGTGCCTCTGCGGCAAGTACAAGCGCATGAAGCATCGCGGCGTGATCTGCGACAAGTGCGGTGTCGAAGTCACGCAGGCCAAGGTCCGCCGCGAGCGCCTTGGTCACATCACGCTGGCCACCCCGGTGAGCCATGTATGGTTCTTCAAGGGGCTGCCGAGTCGCATCGGGCACCTGCTGGACATTTCGCTCCGCGACCTCGAACGAGTCCTCTACTTCGAGGCCTACGTCGTCGTTGATCCCGGCGACACCGAACTCAAGCAGAACTCACTGCTGAACGAAGAAGGCTTCCGCAAGGCGAAGGAAGAGCACTCCGACCCGCGTTCGGGCATGCCCCGCTTCAAGGCCCAGATGGGCGCTGAAGCGATCAAGGAGCTGCTCAAGCGCGTCAACGTCGAACGGCTCTCGATCGAGCTGCGCGAGAAGATGAAGACCGAGACTTCGGCGCAGAAGAAGCTGAAGTACGCCAAGCGTCTGAAGGTGGCTGACTCGTTCCGCAAGTCGAGCAACCGTCCGGAGTGGATGATTCTTGACGTCATCCCGGTCATTCCACCGGAACTACGTCCATTGGTGCCACTGGATGGTGGTCGCTTCGCGACCTCCGATCTGAATGACCTCTATCGCCGCGTCATCAACCGCAACAACCGGTTGAAGAAGCTGATGGAGCTCAAGGCGCCGGACGTCATCATCCGCAACGAAAAGCGCATGCTCCAGGAGGCGGTGGACGCGCTGTTTGACAACGGCCGTCGCGGCCGTGTGCTGCGCGGCGCCAACAACCGTCCGCTCAAGTCGCTGTCCGATACCCTCAAGGGTAAGCAGGGGCGCTTCCGTCAGAACCTGCTCGGCAAGCGCGTCGACTACTCGGGCCGTTCGGTCATCGTTGTTGGCCCAGAACTGAAGCTGCATCAGTGCGGTCTTCCCAAGAAGATGGCGCTCGAGCTCTTCAAGCCGTTCATCTACAACAAGCTCGAAGAGAGAGGCCTCGTCGCCACCATCAAGCAAGCCAAGGAAATGGTGGAGTTGCAGCGTCCTGAAGTCTGGGACGTTCTGGAAGAGGTCATTCGCGAGCATCCGGTGCTGCTGAACCGCGCGCCGACTCTGCATCGTCTGGGGATCCAGGCGTTCGAGCCGGTACTGGTCGAAGGCAAAGCGATTCGCATCCACCCGCTCGTCTGCACGGCGTTCAACGCGGACTTCGACGGCGACCAGATGGCCGTCCACATTCCGTTGTCGCCTGAGGCGCAGATCGAAGCCTCGGTGCTGATGCTGTCGAGCAACAATGTGCTGTCGCCGGCACACGGCGCGCCGATTGCGATTCCGTCGCAGGACATCGTGCTCGGGTGCTACTACCTCACGAAGGCAAAGAGTGGCGCCAAGGGTGAAGGTCGCGCGTTCGGTAATCCCGACGATGTGATGCTGGCGCTTGAAGCGGGTGAGCTCGAAACGCTGTCACCGATTCGACTGCGCTACACCGGCGACCTCCAGGACCTGACCGCATCCCGCGACGACCAGGACGTGCTCCGCACGGAAGTGCAGACGGTCAAGAACAAGATCATCAACACGACCGTCGGCCGCGTCATTCTCAACCTGGCACTGCCGAAGGAAATGCCGTTTGTGAATGGCCTGTTGAAGAAGAAGGGTCTTCAGCAGCTGGTGCAGTCCTGCTATCTGAAGTTCGGGCTCGAGAAGACGGTCGAAATGCTCGACTCGTTGAAGAACACCGGCTTCACCTACGCGACACGGTCGGGGCTGTCGATTGGTATCGACGACCTGATCATTCCCGAGCGCAAGAAGACGCTGGTCGCCGAAGCTCGGGCCGAAGTCATCAAGGTCGAATCGCAGTACCTCGAAGGCGCAATCACCAACGGTGAGCGCTACAACAAGGTCATCGCCATCTGGTCGGAAGCCACCGAGCAGATTGCCAACGCCATGTTCAGCGAGATGGAAGCCATCGACAGGGACGGCCGGCAGTTCAATCCGGTCTACATCATGGCGGACTCCGGCGCCCGCGGCTCCAAGCAGCAGATTCGTCAGCTGGCTGGTATGCGCGGCCTGATGGCCAAGCCGTCGGGAGAAATCATCGAGACCCCCATCACGGCGAACTTCCGTGAAGGCCTCGAAGTGCAGCACTACTTCATCTCGACGCACGGCGCCCGCAAGGGTCTCGCCGATACGGCGCTCAAGACCGCTGACTCGGGTTACCTCACGCGCCGTCTCGTGGATGTGGCGCAGGACGTCATCATTCACGAAATCGATTGCGGCACCGTGGACGGCATTGAGGCTCGCGCGATTATCGAATCGGGCGAAGTCATTGAACCGCTCCGCGACCGCATCATCGGTCGCACGACACTCGAGAAGATTGTCGACCCCTTCACTGGGGCGATGATCGTCGATGTCAACGACGTGATGGACGAAGAGACCTCGTCGGCGATTCAGGATGCCGGTATCGAGAAGGTGAAGATTCGCTCGGTGCTGACCTGCGCGTCACGCCGCGGCGTCTGTGCCAAGTGCTACGGCCGCGACCTCGCGACCGGGCGCTTGGTGGAGCTGGGTTCTGCGGTTGGTGTCATCGCGGCGCAGTCCATCGGTGAACCAGGCACGCAGCTGACGATGAGAACGTTCCACATCGGCGGCACGGCGTCTCGAGTCAGCGAGCAGTCGACGCTCGAAGTGCGCAACGGCGGCACGGTGCGGTTCGAAGGCCTGCAGGTGGTGCAGGCGAAGGACGGCAACCTGGTCGTCATGAACCGCAGCGGCTCCCTGGTCATCCAGGACGCGAAGGGGCGCGATCGTGAACGCCACCCGGTCGTCTACGGCGCACGCCTGAAGGTGAAGGAAGGGCAGGCCGTCGAACAGGGACAGACACTGGTCGAATGGGATCCCTACACCTTCTCGATTCTTACCGAAGAAGGTGGCCAGATCCGCTTCAAGGACATCCTCGAAGGCCTCACGGTCCACGAGGAGGTCGACGAAGTCACCGGCCTCTCGCGCTACATCATTGTCGACTCGCCGGACGAGAAGAAGCAGCCGGCGATCGAGATCAAGGCGAAGGACGGACAGGTGGCGCGCAAGTACCACATGCCGGTCCATGCTCACCTCATGGTGCAGGACGGCGAGTACGTGTCGGCGGGAGACATTCTCGCGAAGATTCCGAGAGAGACGACCAAGACCAAGGACATCACGGGCGGTCTGCCGCGCGTGGTCGAGTTGTTCGAAGCTCGCAAGCCGCGCGAAACCGCGGTCATCTCGGAAATCGACGGTATCGTCAAGCACGGCGGCATCGTGAAGGGTCAGCGCAAGATTCTGATCGTTCCCGACGAGCCGGGCGCTGAGCCGCGCGAATACTCACTGCCTCGCGGCGTGCACGTCAATGTCCAGGAAGGCGAGCGGGTCCGCGCCGGCGAGCCGTTGATGGACGGGCCGAGCAACCCGCACGACATTCTCAACGTCCTTGGTGAGAAAGCGCTGCAGGCGTACCTCGTGAACGAGATTCAGGAGGTGTACCGCCTGCAGGGCGTGAACATCAACGACAAGCACATCGAGACCATCTCCCGCCAGATGATGCGGTGGGTAAAGATCGAAGATGTCGGCGACACCGAATTCCTTGTCGACGAGCAGACGGATAAGTTCCGTTTCCTCGAAGAGAACGAACGCGTGATCAAGGCGGGTGGACGTCCGGCGCAGGGCCGGCCGCTGCTGCTCGGGATCACGAAGGCGTCGCTGTCCACCGACTCGTTCATCTCGGCGGCGTCGTTCCAGGAAACGACCCGCGTCCTGACCGAGGCGTCCATCTCCGGCAAGGTCGATCACCTGCGCGGCCTCAAGGAAAACGTCACGATGGGACGCCTGATTCCGGCCGGCACCGGGTTCGAGTACTACCGCCACGTCGCCATTCCGACCGACGAGCCACCACCACCGCCGGCCCCGCCACAGCCGAGCGACGATGAGCTCGAGCTGGAGCGCGACATGGAGTACTTCGTTGAACCAGACGAGGCGCTGCCGCGCACGGGCGATCCGAACGACTAGTTCGTCCGTCCATGGTTGATGGTCGGTAGTCAGTCGCCGGCCGCCGACAGGCAGTCAATAGGCAGTGGGGCGGCGGTTCCTTGGGGAGCCGCCGCCTTTTTTCGTTCGAGGGTAGAAGGATGCCGCCCAGGTCATGACCGGTCGTCGATTCTGGATTCGTGCCCTCGGCATCTGAGTCCAGACACGTTGATTGATCGCACAGCACTGACAGGCACTTCAGAGACGGAGGACGCAGGCTGATGGCCGACGGGCGAACGGTGTATTCGACAGACAAAGGCGAAATCTGTCCACGCTGTGGCTGGCCGGCAAAGCAATGCGTCTGTAGCAGCGCGCGCGCGACCGAGTCGGTGCCCGCCCGCGTCGTCGCCAAGCTGCGCATGGAGAAGTCAGGTCGAGGCGGCAAGACGGTCACCGTTGTCGACGGGCTCCCAAACAACGCGGCCTTCCTCAAGCAGCTGGTGACGGAGCTCAAGCAGTTCTGCGGGACCGGTGGCGCCGTGAAAGATGGCGCGATTGAACTGCAAGGCGACCACCGTGAGCGGTTGCGCCCCCATCTCACCAAGAAGGGCTTCGCCGTCAAAGGCTGACGGGGCCGAGGCGTGTGTCGACGATGCCCTGAATGTCGGGCGGCAGCGGCGCGTCGATCGTGAGCCGCAGGCCGGTGCTCGGGTGAGGCATCGATACGCGACAGGCATGCAGGGCCTGACGCTCGATGCCAGCCATCGGCCTTCCGTACTTCGTATCGCCCGCGATGGGCCAGCCCGAGGCCGCTAGATGCACGCGAATCTGATGCATCCTGCCGGTCAGCAGTCGGCAACGCACCAGGGAAACCCAGTCACCATCGTGCTCAGCCGCCGCAATCGTTGCCACGATGGTCCGCGAGGCCGAACCCTCCGTCGAGGAAGCCACCACGCGTCGACGGTCTTTCGGGTCGCGAGCCAGCTTGAGGTCGATGGTCAGTGGTCCTTCCGGCGGTCGGCCATACACGACCGCCAGGTATTGCTTCTCGCTTCCGGTGCTGGCCATGGAGCGCTGAAGCGTCGCATGCACATCGGCTCGCTTGGCGACGACCACGAGGCCTGATGTCTGCTTGTCCAGGCGTCCGACGATGGACGGACGGTCGCCCTCTGGCCAGTCTCGAGCGAGCCACAGCAGGCCATTCATGAGGGTCTGGGTCTGGTGACCGTACGTCGGATGGACCACGATGCCGGTGGGCTTGTTGAGAACCAGGAGGTCAGCGTCCTCATGGAGGATCTGAAGTGGGAGAGGCTCGGCCTCCATGACAACGCGCTCTGCCATGGCCGGCAGGGTGACGGTGACGACATCGCCCGCCATGGTGCGCGCCGCGACGCGATGTACGATCAGGCCGTTGATGCGCACGCGCCCTTCGGCAATCCACGCCTGCAGCTGAGTGCGGGTCGCGGCCTCGGCGCCAGCAAGATGGCGCCTGAGCACGAGATCAATCCGGAGTCCCCCGTCGCCGCGGTCCGCCGTGATCGTTCGCTCCACGCAGGAACTGTAGCTCACCCTCTGCCCGGCCCTTCGCCGGACGCCTCGGGTGTCGTGCGGCCCGTTCTCATCAGCCGGCCCTTCAGGCGTGGAGGAGAGCCAAGAGTCGGGCGTATCATTCCGGGGTGCCGTGGGTGTCCAGAGGTGCCACGTTGCGAGAGGTGTCACGGGTCCGGATTCGAGGTGGGGCGTGAGAGAGTTCAGACAGGCTCGCTGGCTCGCGTTGGTAGGGCTGTGGTGCGTGGTCTTGTGTCACGTTGCAGCCGACAGGGCTGTTGCGCAGACGACGCCCGCCACGCGGTCGGTGTTCGAGCGATATACCGATCCCATTCAGTTCTACAAGACCGGCCTGGGCGAATTCAAGAAGCCGATCTCGACCAAGGACGCGGAGGCGCAGGCGTACTTCAACCAGGGCTTTCAGATGATGTACGCCTTCGCCAAGGCGGAGGCGGTGCGCTCGTTTCGCGAGGCGTGGAAGCGCGATGGGGACTGCGCCATCTGCTATTGGGGCGAAGCCTGGGCGTGGGGGTCGTATCTCAATGCGCCGATGACGGCGGAAGAGGCGCCGCATGCCTACGCGGCGATTCAGAAGGCGCTCAGCCTCGAGAGCCACGCCGACGCCAAGGAGCGCGTGCTCATCGAGGCCATGGCCTCGCGCTACGTGAGCACGTTCGATGCGGCGAAGCGAGTCGATCAGGACCGCGCCTATGCGGAGGCGATGCGCAAGGCGTCCGAGCAGTTTCCCGACGACCTCGAGGTCGTGACGTTGTATGCCGACGCTCTGTTCCTGCTCGAGCCACGCCGGGGAAGGCGCGATATCGACGCCCCCAACGTGAAGCGTCTCCATCAGGTGCTCGAGAGCGTGTTGTCGCGCGATGTGCACCATCCGGGTGCATGCCACCTCTACGTGCACGCCACCGAGTCCACCATCGTGCCTGGCCGCGCTCAGGCGTGTGCGGAGTTTCTCGGCCGGTCGATTCCCGGTGCGAGTCACATCAACCACATGCCGTCGCACACCTGGAACGAAGTGGGTCGATGGGGCGATTCCGTCCGAGCAAATCTCGAGGCGTGGCATTCCGACCTGAAGGCGTCGATCGGTGAAGGGTTCGCAATTTATCCCGAACACAACCTGCACATGCTGCTCTACGCCGCGTCGTACGACGGCCAGGGTGCCATCGCCATGCGCGCCGGGAAGGACTATGCCAAGCTCACCGGCGAGTCGTTCTACGAAGTGCTGACGCTGATTCGTTTCGGTCGCTTTGACGAAGTACTCGCGGTGACCAACCGTCCGAAGCCAGAACTGCAAGGAGGACTCTGGGACTTCGCACAGGGCTACGCGAATCTGAAACAGGGGCAGGCTGATTTTGCCCGGGTCTATCTCGACCGCGTTCGCCGCGCTGCCGAGACATCAAACGCGGTCTTTCGAGTCACGGCTGCCAAGGACTTGCTTGGTGTCGTTGCTGGAGTGCTTGACGGCGAAATGAAGCGGATGGCTGGCGACCTGCCCGGTGCGATTTCGGTCTTCCAGATGGCGGCAGATGCCCAGGAAGCATTGACCTATGACGAGCCGGAGCCATTGCCGTTCTCGGCAAGTCATTGGCTGGGCGCGGCATTGCTCGAGGCCAAACGCTTTGCCGACGCCGAACGCGTCTATCGCGCGGAGCTGCGCCATCATCCGCACAATGGCTGGTCGCTTCTGGGGCTGCAGCAGGCGTTGACCGGACAGAACAAGGCCGACAAATCGGTCGACGACGACCTCACCGCCAGCTGGTCTCGCTCCGACACATGGATCCGGTCGTCTCGGTTCTGATTGAGGTGAGGGCGGGCCGTGTCCTTCTGCACTAGAATCTCGTGATTCCCTGAATGCTCGGTCAGACTCTTTCGCACTATCGGATCATCAGCCAACTCGGCGTCGGCGGCATGGGTGTCGTCTATGAAGGCGTCGACCCCCGTCTCGGCCGTCCGGTGGCGATCAAGTTCGTGCCCGAGGAGTTCGCGAATGACCTCAAGGCGCTCGAGCGCCTTCGCAGCGAAGCGCGGACCGCGTCGGGGCTGAACCATCCGAACATCTGCACGATCTACGACGTCGGCGAGCACGAAGGCCGCCCGTTCATCGTGATGGAGTTGCTGAAGGGACAAACGCTGCGCGACCGGATCGCGACCAAGCCTCTCAAGATGCACGAGGCGATCGACGTCGGCATCCAGGTGGCCGATGCGCTCGACTGCGCGCATGGGCAACACATCATCCATCGCGACATCAAGCCCGCGAACTTGTTCGTTGTTGATCGCGGCCAGATCAAGGTTCTCGACTTCGGGCTCGCCAAGTTGGTCAACCGAGAGCTTGGCACGCAGATGACCCTCGCGCCGACCATCGACCAGACGGCCGCCGGCGTGGCCATGGGCACCGTGGCCTACATGTCGCCAGAGCAGGTGCAGGGCGAAGACCTCGATGGGCGGACCGATCTCTTTGCCCTGGGGGTGGTGCTCTACGAGTGCGTCACCGGGCATCAGCCGTTCAAGGGGAAGACGTCCGCGGTCGTGTTCTCGCAGATCCTGACGCAAGCACCGACCGCACCGGTCGCGCTCAATCCTGACGTGCCGGCGCGGTTGCAGGATGTGATCAATAACTGCCTCGAGAAAGACCGCGAGCTGCGCTATCAGGAGGCGGCCGGCCTGCGCGCCGACCTCAGGCGCGTCAAGCGGGACCTCGAGTCAGGGGCGTCGGCCGTAGCCCGGACTGGTGCTGTGACGGTGTCATTGTCCGGGGTCGGTGCTCGTCAGAGCTCAGGCGCACGCACGACGACGAGCGTCCCAATCGGCGACTCGGCGCAGACGAGAGCAGTATCGGCGAGCAGTGCCACGTCGTCTGGACGGCTCCCCTGGCTGGGTGTCGGTCTGGTCGTGGCGGCCTTCGTGGTTGGCGCCGGGTTTTATCTTTCGCGCGGTCGCGTGCCGGAATCATCGCCGGCGTCGTTGCAGCCGGTTGCGGTCTCACCCTCTTCGGT
>JBEBGG010000078.1:0-16778 GCA_040081555.1 Vicinamibacterales bacterium | reverse complement strand
CGTCCGTAGCTTGCAAGAGCGTCGAGGTTTGCACTTCGTAATCGATAAGAAATTCGTGGCGATAAATTTTTAGTTTCACGACGCCGTCTCGCATCACGAGATCGGTCACAAAGGCGTGGCTCACAGTGGAGACAGACGGCAGCGGCGCCACCCGATGCCACAGCGCGCGGCCGATCTCGCGCCCGGTCGCGTCGCCCGCGTGAAGAATCCGCCGCCGGCTGTGTGCGGCTTCGAGACCGAGGACAAGAGCGCCGTGATCATCGCAGTCGAAGCGGGTGCCCCACGCCATGAGCTCGCGCACGCCGCTCGGCCCTTCCTCGACCAGCACACGCACCGCAGTCTGGTCGCACAGGCCCGCGCCGGCCGCAAGTGTGTCAGTGAAATGCTGATCCGGACTGTCGTCCGCACCAACCGCGGCGGCAATGCCCCCTTGGGCGTAGCCGGTATTGCTCTCGGTGGTGTCCGACTTGGTGAGAATGAGGACGCGGCCCTGCGGTGCGAGTTCTATCGCGGCGCGCAGCCCGGCGACGCCACCGCCGACGATGATGAAGTCAAAGGAGTCCGACGAGATGCGGGTCAATGGTTGAATGTTATCCTAGCCATCTCACGCGCCACCTATGGAACCTGTCCGCATCGACGTCCCGACACCCTCCAGACACTACGCCATCACCATTGGCGACGGCACACTCGATAGACTGAGCGCACTGCTCGACGAGGCGCGCGCGCCCAAGCGACGGTTCGTCGCCTCGAGCCCCACCGTCTGGAGGTTGCACGGTAAACGCTTCAGCGCCGCCGTCGACGCTGAGCCGATTCTCGTGCCGGACGGTGAGCGCTACAAGCAGCTCTCCACCGTCGCGCGCGTCTACGACGCGCTCATTCGCGCCAACGCTGACCGCGCATCCACTCTCATCACATTCGGGGGCGGGGTCATCGGCGATCTTGCCGGCTTTGCCGCGGCGAGTTACCTGCGCGGCATCGCGCTCGTCCACGTTCCCACGACGTTGCTCGCACAGGTCGACAGCTCCATCGGTGGCAAAGTGGGCGTCAATCACCCGCTCGGCAAGAATCTGATCGGCGCCTTCTACCAACCCCTGACGGTGGTGGTTGACCCGTCGGTACTCAGCACCCTGGTGCGCAGGGAATTCCGCGCGGGCCTGTATGAGGTCATCAAATACGGAATGACGTCGAGTCCAGCGCTCTTCGACGCGGTCTTGACCGGACGCCGGGCGATCTTTGCCAAGGATCCGGCAGCGCTTGCCGCCATCATTGGCGAGTCGTGCCGCATCAAGGCCGAGGTCGTGGCGGCTGACGAGAAGGAATCAGGGCTCCGCCGGATTCTGAATTTCGGTCACACCGCAGGCCATGCCCTCGAGGCGATCACGAAGTACCGACGCTTTCGCCACGGTGAGGCCGTGGGCTACGGCATGCTGGTCGCTGCCCAGCTGGCCGTGAGCCGGGGCATGCTCGCCGACTCGGATCGCCTCAAGTTGGCCGCGCTCATCGCCAGCCTCGGCCCACTGCCGCCAATCGGGGACCTCACCCTCACCCAGATGCTCGAGCCGATGCAGCACGACAAGAAGATGGTCGCGGGCACGCTCCACTTCGTGCTGCCAACGGCCATCGGCGCTACGGCGATTGTGAGCGATGTGACGACGGCAGAGATTCGCAGCGCGCTTGAAGCGGTGGGTTTCCTGCGGGACTGACGCGACGGGCTACTGCAGTCCGAGCTCTCGAATCTTGGCGGTCAGCACCTTGTAGTTCACCTGCAGAATCTCGGCGGCAATGCCGACGTTGCCGGACCCAGCTTTCAACGCCTCCACAATCTTCCGGCGCTCCACTTCAAGCAGCACTCGCTTCGACGCCTCGGCCAGCGACCCTGACAGGTCGATGGCGCTCCACGGACTGTCACCAGAGGTCGACGCATCGTCCAGCGCGCCGATGGGGATCGCGAGGTTGAGGTGGCGGGCGTGAATGGTATCGCCTTCGGTAAGAATGGCCACGCGCTCCATGCAGTTCTGGAGTTCGCGCACGTTGCCGCGCCAGGGATAGCTCTGCATGGCCTCGAGCGCCGACGGTGCGAGCGCCAGCGGTGGCCGCGGCAGATCGCGACAGTAGCGATCGATGAAGTACCGCGCCAGCATCGGAATGTCGTTCGTGCGCTCGCGCAGCGGCGGAATGGTGATCGGAAACACCGACAGGCGAAAGTAAAGATCCTCACGATACTGACGTGCCGCCACTGCCGCCTTCAGATTGCGATTGGTGGCTGCGACGACGCGCACGTCCACCTGCAAGGGTGCCGTGCCCCCGACCCGCTCAAATCGCTTCTCTTCAAGAGCGCGGAGGATCTTCCCCTGCAGCAGCAACGGCAGTTCGCCAATCTCGTCGAGGAACAGCGTGCCGCGATGTGCGAGTTCGAACTTGCCAAGCTTTCGATTGGCCGCGCCAGTGAACGCGCCCTTCTCGTAGCCGAACAGCTCCGTCTCGAGCAGGTTCTCCGGGATGGCGGCACAGTTGATGGCCACAAACGGACCATCTGCCCGGGGACTGAGCGCATGCAGCGTCCGCGCGAACAGCTCCTTGCCGGTGCCGCTCTCGCCCTCGAGCAGGACCGTCGCGTCAGTGGCCGCGGCGCGATGCAACGCCACTGTCACCTGTTTCAGTTTGGGATCGTCGCCGATGATCTGCGGCGCGCCACGCCGGGTCGCCAGCTCCTCCTTCAGGAGGATGTTCTCAATCGCCAGACGCCGAAGCGCGAGCGCGCGCTCCACCATGAGCGCCAAATGATCGAGGTCGACCGGCTTGGCGAGAAAATCCAACGCGCCGTCACGCATGGCAGTGACGGCATCCTGAATACCACCAAAGGCCGTCATCACCACCACTGGCAACTCGGGGTCTAACTCCTTCGCGGCGCGCAGCACACCGAAGCCGTCGCCATTGGGAAGTCGCAGGTCAGACAGCACCATCGCAGGCCGCACCTTGTGCAGGGCGTCGACGGCCTCAAGCTGATCTCGCGCTTCGACGACAGTATGTCCCTGCGCTTCGAGCGCATGACGTAGCATCGTGCGCAACGAATCCTTGTCCTCGACGATGAGAATCGGCGGCTCGGCACTCCGCGTGGCGCGCGCCGCCACTATCGCAGCCAGCCCGGGGGCACGCCGGCGCGGCGGGCTTCTTCTTCGATCGCGGGTATCGCCTGCTGGTCGGCGGCCAGAGCCTTCTTCGTGCGATCAAGCTCGTCCAGGGCCTTCTGACGGTCCACCGCGACTTTGTCGCGCTGGGCCGGATCGTCACGGTTGGTGAAGTCCGCTGTCAGTGCGTTGATGCGCGACTGCAGGGCCTCAGCCAACACCCTGTCGCGATCGAGCTGTTCACGGGCCGCGGCGATTCGCTTGCTCCAGTAGGCGCGGTCCTTGGTGTCGGAGGGCTTCTGCTCAGGGGCCGCAGCGTGCTCGGCCGCCGCGACGTCTGGCGCGGCAGGCGTGCTCTGCACGGTCGGATCGGTGGTCGGCGTGTTGGCCGGCGCCGCGGCTGACGGTGGCGCCGGCACAGGACGCAAGTCGTCGTTTGAGTACACCTTCGGTGGCTTAGCGCCCTTGCGCTGCGCTTCCCGGTTCTTCGTGGCGACATCGGCCAGGGAGGGCGCACCAATCGACTGCGCCGATGATGGTGCGCCAAGCGACAGCGCGAGGCTCAAGATCAGGAGAGTGGCAGAAGTACGCATCGCTCCCAGACTATCGGCACCAGCGGCGTTAGTCACCATCCCCCCTGCTCGCTAGAATTCCTGCCACGCGCGTACGTGGAGCCGCTGTGGCGACGTGGGATCCAACTCGTCCATTCGATACGCGGCAATCACCGCTTCGACACCTCGATGAGCACCTCGAGGACCAAATGCCTCGCCACGCACCAGCAACACTCGCGCGCCGGGGTTGGGGACCGCACCATGAGTTCCTCCATCCACCTCTGGTTCCCCATCGTTCTCCGCCCCATCGTCTCCCACCATGGCAACCACGTAGAACGGCGACCCCTGCGCTGGGGGGCCGGCCAGATCGTCGAGCCAGCCGTACGTGAACAGACGCCAGCGCGGATTGTTGACGCCCCAGGGCCGAGCGATCGTGGTGAGATTCATGGCCGTGCTCGTGCAGGGCGTTCGCCGTCCGCAATTGGCCAGATTCAACAACACGGACAGATCGAGCACGGTGCCGTCCGACAGGTGGCGCGCCGCTGAGATCGGACCATCAGTGGCTGCGCCAGTCATGGCGCCGCTGAGCGGGAGCGTCCAGTCGGAGACATCGCGCAGTTCGGCAATGGTGCGCTCAACGACTGCGGCGGCTGCGTGCAAGGCTTCCCCTCCGGTCCGAAAGTTTCCGGCAATGGCCGTCTCAGACGAGGTGACGACGATGAGCGTCGCACCAATGGCGAGCAACAGCATCATCGCCATCGCGGCGACAACCAGGGCCACACCTCGTTCCTGCCGCCACACGCTCATACCTCACCTCCCCGGAAACAGATTGGGTGGCGTCATGTCGAGCGTCTGCTCGGCATCCACAACGACGCGGTCAGCGCCGCGGGCCGTGCCGCCACGGGCAAACAACAGTCCGGCCGGTCCGCGAAGCGACGCAGCCGAGGCCTCAATGCGCACAGCGACGGTGACCGCGCGCACGCGCAGCAGGTCCGCGTCAAATCGATTCGGATCTGCTTCATCAGCACACCAGGGTCCGTCATTCAGCTGTGAGAGTGGCAGGTCGACCAGCGTCGACGCGCTCAGGTCCGGCAGTCTGGGAGAAGGATTGGAAGCCCCGTCCAGCTGAAAGACGCAGTTTTCTCCTGGAGGAAACGATGTCGGCTGCTCGATGGGCGCGGGCGGGCGCGGGCCGTAGGTGGTCCATGGGCCATTGGGATCGGTAACCGACTTGATCATGCGCGGAGGAAGAGGTTCGGCTCGGTAGCGAAATGACAGAGCTGCCACGTGATCAACGACGGGCGCTTCAGCGCCATCGTCACCGTCGTAACGAACCAACTGAAATTGATCGTTGGCAGCATCCGCCTTCAGGAAGAAGGTACGGCTGTGCACTTCAACGATGGCTGAGCCTGCAGGGTAGACAAACAGTGAATCCCTCGTGTTGTGTTGAAGCGTCAGCGTGGTCGCCTGTACGGCAGTCACCGAGAACAGATCGAACCGACCGGCATCGCCCATCACCAGCACCATTGAGCCCGCCGTGAAGCCACACGACGGATCGCCCTGCGGGCAGTGCGATGCGAGACTGATCACTGCTGGACCGCTGCTCGCGGCCAGCGGCTGCGCCAACGACGCCTGATGGGCGCCTCGCTCCACCCACAGCACCGTTATTGCATCAGGTCGCGCCGTACCAGGCGCGTCTGCGTTTCGGCGACCGACGCGATAGGGGAACACGGCGGCCACGCGCTCGACCAGCGGCCCGGCGGCGGCCCCATACACCGGCCCGCTGCCGGCATGGCCGATGGTGCGTGCCAGCACAGTGAGCGCCACACGCAGCCGTTGCTGCACGTCTGCCCGTTCAGGCGCCGTACTAAGTGCACCCTGGGCAGGGTTGAGCGCCTGGAACACGCTACCCATGACGAGCAGCAGGAGCGCCGACGCTACGACGGTCTCGAGGAGCGAGAAGCCTGTCTCTTCGCGGTGCACGCTACGCACGTCAGCGCTCCCTCGCGGTGACCATGGTCAGCAGGCGCGATTCGTCCCGTCCCAGTCCCGGCCACGTCGGCACACCCGCGGCACTGCCTGACACGTGCGTCACGCGCACGCGCAACACCCTGGTGCGCACAGGATCGAACGGCGCCGGCCCCACGAGCCAGCGGCGGACGAAGAGGACGCCAGCGGCAGGGTCCGCCACCGCGCGGCCTTGCGCGTCCAAGAAGTCCACAAAACCGTCCACGTCCTGCTGCAGTGAACCGCCCACTGGCGCGCGGTCGACATCAGCTCGCAGCTGCGCCATCTTCTGCTCCGCCAGCACCGCAGACACCGTGGCGGCCTGCGCGCTCACATTCGCGCGCACCGATATGCCGATCAACTGACCGAGACCGGCCAACGCCCCGCCGACGAGGGCCAACGCGACCAGCACTTCAACCAGCGAGAACCCACGCGCCGCACCGCCACACCACACTCGACATCTCGTCACCATGTGATCGGATGAGTGCAACGCGGCGGCCAACCTCGCGTCGCACGCGACACGACGTTTCCGGTGCGATCTGACAAGCGACGCGTGATTGATTCTGGAGGGATCGCAGAAACTGCGCGCGACCGATTCTGAATGCGGAGCCGAAACTTCGTCTAGAACTCGGGCAGGCCTTGCTCAACCGAACTGAACGAATCGGCGGCGGGCCGCTGCCCCCCGCACACGGGACGTCCGCTCGAGCGAAGGGAGAGGCGTCAGCGCGCGCGCATGCGATTGCCCTTGGCGTTGTGTTCCAACTCGCACAGGCCAAGCGCTTCCATGAGCGGTGGCACATAGACGCCGAACCGCCCGCGTAGTCCCTTCTTCAGGCCGTACCAGCCCCCGATCGGGTTTGAGCTCGCCCGTCCCCACGCCTCAACAGTGCCTTCTTTCGCGGGTTTCTGCTCATCGGCACCGCCCAGTTCGACCCAGTCTCCTGCCTTCTTGAGCATGGCGTGAAGATCGTCAATGCATCGGGCGTCGTAGTGCAGCACTGTGCCGCCGACGGTGCAGACGATGATTGGCTTACCGTCCTTCTCGTCCATGTGCATCGTGTACTCGGAAGTACCGGGCGGCGTCCTCAACTTCCAAGGGTTGTCCTTCGTGCGATTCAACGTCGTTGCCATGGCGCTCCTTTCGGACGTGGTTGAGGACTGTTGAACTCCTGCGGCTGCGAACACTTTCCTTCTTGTGCGACGCTGAGGGTTCGAGCTAGCCGGACTGCGGAGGCGCGGTGGCGAGCCGCTCCTTCAGGTCCTGATAGGCTGCGCGCATCAAGGCTCGAACGTCCTCATCGTTGTTCGGACCTGCTGGCCGAATCTTGACGTGACGCATGAACCTGCCGGTCCCTTCCAGAAGGCCCGTGGGATCAGGAAGAGTGGCGCCAAGGAAGAAGCCGATGTTCACATGCTCCCTGAAAGCGTTGACGTAGCCAAGGGCAACCCCATGAAGACAGACGGACGGGTGTCCGTCGTGCAGGAGTTCTTCCACATCTTGGCCACAGGCATGCCACTGGTCAAACCACGATTCGGCAAGAGTTCGCATCTCGGAGGCCGGCGCCGAGAACCAGCGTCGGACTGACGGGTCGAGGCGCCTTGCGCCTTGCAGCGGGAAGAGTCGGGCTTCTGTCACAGCAACAGCGACGGGAAGTGCGTGTGTGCCCCACCGTCAAACATCAGCCGCAGCGCAGTCCGGTGCCGCTGCTTCAACGTACCGCGCTCAGGTTGAAGTGCGGATTATCAATGAGACCAAGGCGGTTACCAAAGGGGTCCTGGACGGCCGCCACTTTGATGCCTTCGCCTACATCGTGGGGTGACTCAATGGCCGTGGCCCCGAGTTCGAGGAGGCGCGCATAGGCTGAGTCAATGGCCTTGACGCCCCACAATGGCTGTGGGCCGTGTGTTCCAGGTTGCGCCGTTGGCAACAGGCCAAGCTCGAATCCGCCGACGCTGAACCCTACGTAGAACGGTTGATCGAAGTACGGTTCTACCTCGAGGACCTTCGAATACCAAAGCGTTGCCGCGGCCAGATCGGGAGCCGGATAGATTACGGTGCGAAGACCGAGGAACACAATGACTCCATTTCTATGACGAACCGCGGTGCCGTTACGGCGGTCTGACGTCGCAACTGAGCCGCACGCGGGGGCACGCGTGAGCCGGTCAAGAGCGTCGGCTCGTCAGGCGGCCTTCATGTTCGATCCGAGACCTCTCAACTAGTTGACGCGCTGCCACCGGAGCCGCGCAACCGTGGGCACAACGCCTGGCCGATGAGAGATCAGGACGAGCGTCCGCCCTCCGTCAAGAAGCTCGAATCCACGCTTCTGGTCAGTGCCCTTGTAGTCATTGGTGCTGGACTCAACATGGTGGACCACTACGCCGGCCGCAGCGTCAACCGTGTAGGTGCCGAAGTATGCGACGTAGGGACTCTGAGGATCCCATGCCCGCCGATCGATCTGCGCGGCCATGTGACCGGCATCGTCATACACAAGCACGCCGATGGACTTGTCGCTACTCTGATTCGGTTCGAATCCACCGGTGTCAGCTCGACGAACCTCTTCGCCCCGAAGCTGCCACGTGCCAACCAGGCGCGGTGCGGGGTTCACACCCGTCTGCGCAGCCGCACGCGCGCCGGTCGCCGAACTGATGAAGAGCATCGACGCTGCGGCAACAAGAACGGTCGTCCTCAAGTCCTGCCCCTTTCGATGCGCACTGACGAATCGTGCCACGTCCACCTAACGCATCGCATGAACCGCAGCGGCTCAGAATGCCATCGGCCGCGGATCTTCCCTCGATTCAGTAGACACCCGAGTTCTACGCTGCGGCCCGTTCATAGTCAACGGGCGATTGATCGTCGAGCGACGAATGCAGGCGCCGACAAATGTCATCACTCACGGTCATTGCGTAAAGCGGCGCGAGTTGGTGCGGCCCCTTGCAGTCTGTCGAGATCTCGGCGTCCGGATCCGTCGTTCAGACGCCCAACCTTCGGGCTAACCCGCGCGACGGGGCGTTCCGCCTTGGCGCGTCGGGTGTTGCGCGAGGGGTTCGGCGGCGCTCGCGGCGCGGCTAGTCGGGAGTTGGTAGTGCAACTCGGCAAAGCCAGAACCGACTTGGCGTACCGACAGTAGCGTCCACGGCGGGCTCGTGATCCGACGCGGGAAGAGTGGTTTGCCCTTGCCCAGGGTGACCGATGCGACTTGGATGATGGCTTCGTCCAGGAGCCCAGCATCGTGAAACTGCCCAGCGAGATCGCCGCCGCCAACAACCCAGATGTTCTTGCCCGCAGCGGCGCGAACCATCTCCGCATGTGCAGCCCGGACGTCGCCTTGCACGAGGCGGATGTCGGCGCCCGGGACCGGCGGCAGCGCTCGATGGGAGAAGACCCACGCCGGTTGCGTGTACGGCCAGGAAGACCCCATGTCGTGCTTGACCCTCTCGGCGTGCCGTAGCAGCCACTCGTAGGTGGTTGCGCCCATGGCCAGGGCACCCACCCTGGCGATGAACTTCGGGTAGCTGGTGTCGTTGACGTCGCCAAGCGGGAACAACCACTCGAGAGAGTCGTCTTCAGTGGCGATGAATCCATCGAGGCTCGTGGCGGTGAAGTACTGTGTCTTCATGGCGCAGAGGGAGTGGGTAGCGGGCACGTGGGGAGCCATGTTGTCTTCGGTCACCGAGAGAACGACACCCCGTGCCCGAACCAAGAGCGGTGTCTGCATGGTGAGGAGTCTACGCGACCGTTCTGGCCACGCCGACGGGCGGCACGGTCGGTCTGCCGACCGCCCATCCTTCTCGACCTCGAAGCGCGGAAGTATAGTCTTCGCCCCGTCAGACTACTGAGGCCTCACGCTCCGAGCCGGCGGTAGATTGCGCACAAGAAGCGACGAAACTATTAGTGAATTCGTCAAACGCTCGGGCGAGCGCGAACGCTGCGATTCGGGCATTCGTCTTGCAAATCTGAGCTGCTTTGTGTATTTACCGTCACACGAGAGTGGGTTGCCCGCAATGACACGAGTATCCGTGAAAGTGAAGCAGGCGTGGATTCGTCGGACCGTCGCGCTACTGTTCTTGGCCTTCATTGGCGCCGTCCCCGCTTCGGCGAGCACGCTCGACTTTGCAGGCCTGGGCTGCCAGGCTCAGTTCGCCGCCTTCGGAGGGTACGCATTCTCGGACGGCTGGGTCACCGAGTGCGACAGTGACTACCTGGCCGCCTCTCCCGGCTGGAACAACACGACTGGCGCCCCGTCAGGCGAGATCGCCGCGGGTAACACCTACGCGTCGAGCGGCATTGTCACGATCACTCGAGCCCAGCCCTTCACCTTCGTTTCTGCAAAGGCCTCGTCGTTCCTGACAAGCGACGCTTTTGACTTCACCACTCCCCTCAGTTCTGCGAACCTGCTGATTCAGGGATACCTCAACAACGCCTTCGTTGGCAGCGTTGCCATTGATTTCAGCGTCTTGTCGCCCGGATACACCGACATCGGACCGCTGGCAGGAGCCGTCGACGAACTCAGATTCTTCTCAGCCTCCGATCAGGATCCGTCGAGCTTTGCCGGGCCGGACTACTGGCTGATAGACGACCTGGTGCTTGAAGACGCGAATGTTGTGACGCCGGTTCCTGAGCCGTCGGCGCTGGTCTTGGTCGGTCCTGGCTTGGGGATGCTCTCAGTCATGCGCCGCTCGCGCCGCCGGTCGCGTCATGATGATCTAGGCGTCTGATTCAGCGGGTCTCGAAGGCCGCGGCTCACCTCTTTGTGCCGCGGCTTCACATCGCACAACGAACAAAGAGGCAGGGGAGACGCATGACAGCATCGTTCCGTTCACGTTTGGCGGCCATTGTGGCCGTTCTCGTATCGCTCGCCGCTGCGCCGGCCGTGTTCGCGCAAGGCACGACTATTCTTGCCGTGACACCGAGCGCCTCTGCACCCGCGGCTGACATTGAAGTGTACGGAACGAACTTTGTCGTGGGCGGCGTCGGCCCACTCTCGGTGACACTGGGCGGCTACCCAGCCTCGGTTGTGGTCAGCCTGGACAGCGCCGTCAACGACCAGTTGACCGTCACCATTCCTGCTGCGGTGCTCAGCGGCGGTCCCGGAACATATCAGTTGAAGGTCTCCCAATCTGCCGCGGCTGGGCGAACGGCGATCTTCGAGGTCGCGCTTCCCGCCGTCGGACCGGCCGGTCCAAAGGGCGACACCGGTGCGCAGGGTGCGCAGGGGATCCAAGGCCTGCCGGGTCTCCAGGGGCCTCCTGGAGCTCAAGGGCCGATTGGCCCAGCGGGCCCTCCCGGGTCGGGCTCGACCGGCATTCACGCCTCGGTGGCCATGAACTTCAGCGTCGACGACAGGTCAGGCTGGACGCACATCGAGAACCTTGCTGACGACAGCTGTCAGCTCAACATCCCGCTGGGGTTCACCTTTACTGGATTTGGCGCCACTACCTCCACAGTGAGCGTCTCTTCAAACGGCGTCCTGTTCTTCGGGCAAAACTGCGCGACCAATTTCACTAACGCGGCGCTGCCGGTCGCGATTTCCTCGGACGCCGCGCTGTTCTTCTTCTGGGACGACCTGAACGATTTCGGCGGTGGCGAGTACCTCGAGTATTCCACTCATGGAGCTGCCGGAGGACGCGTTTTCTCCATGTACTTTCGGAATCGTCTCTTCTCCAGCCTGTGTGGCTCTGACACGATTGCGGCGATGATCAGCATCCGCGAAGGGTCCAACCTTGTGTCGGTGACCTACCTCCCCGGGATTGGTACGACCCTCTCAGGCTGTTCGGGCATGCGCGGCGACGGCGCGACGTTCGGATTGCAGTCCACCGGCGGTGCTGCGGCCCAGCAGGTTACGGTTGGCGTCAACGCCCCAATCCTGGACGACAACACGCCGAATCAGTCGATGAGCTTCAAGCCGTAGTGTCTCTGCACGCTGGTCATCGGCGCGCGACGCCGGTGGCCAGCGCATTGCCCAACCGTCGAAGTCCAGACGATCGCCGCATACCCGGAACGCGCACCATCGAGGTATTGCCGGTTGTACCGCTAATAGTTCGGCAACACGACCTGGATACACGCGCCGCCCTGCGGCGACTCGCCGATGACGACGCGGCCGTTGTGGAAGACCACAATCTTCTGCACCAGCGCGAGGCCAAGGCCGGTGCCGGTACGCTTGAGCGTGAAGAACGGCTGAAACACCCGCTCACGCATCGACGGGTCGATACCAGGGCCGTTGTCCTGAACGGTGATCTTCGACAGCCCCTTCGCCGCATCCACCTCAGACTCGACGACAATCACCGGCGCAATCGCTTCAGCGGCGCACGCCTCGATGGCGTTGCGCAGAAGGTTGCTCAACGCTTGCCGCAGTAGCACATCGTCACCCTGCAACCGCCCGAAGTGCCCACGCACGACAATGTCGCCGCCAAGGGTCCGCGCCTCCTGACGCTGCTCGTCGGCAGCGCGCTCGCAGATGGCCTGCAGATCCACGTCAGTCAGTGTCAACTGCGCGGGCCGGGCGAAGTTCAGGAAGTTGGTGACAATTTCTTTGAGTGATTCCGTTTCCGCGCGAATGCCTTCGACGTAGGGGCGATACCCCTCAGGCAATTGATCGAGGTCGAACAGCTTGCCGTAGCCGTGAATCGTCGCCAGTCCGTTGCGAAACTCGTGCGCGATTCCGGCAGTGAGCTCGCCGACCCGCGCCAGACTCTCCTTCATGCGCAACTGCTCTTCGAGTTGCTGCACGGCGGTCAGGTCGGTGAACAAGCAGACGGCGCCATGCAGGGCGCCCGAACCGTCGCGAAGCGGTGACACGGTAACGCCAAACCGCGACGCGCCGCCCTGCCCTTCGTCTGGAAGATGGACGGTGCGCCGCAAGATCGCCGCCTGCGACGTCAGGCATTCATCGATCACGCCATACAACGCCGGCTCGCGAATCAGCTGACGGTAACTGCCGCCAGTCACCTGTCCATCGCCGACGCCGAGCAAGCGTCGGCCGGCGGGATTGATGATGCGCACTTCGCCCTTGAGACCCACCACCAGCAGGCCAGAGGTCAGGCTCGAGATGATCTCCTCGCTAAGCCGCTCAGATGCCTCGGCCCGCGCCGCCGTCGCCCGCTCCTGCGTCTTCAGCTTGGTCACCGCATCGGCCAGGGCCGACGCCAGTAACGCATTCTCGCCGGCGCCACTGCTTGACTGCTTACGAACGTCGCGGGCCGCTGCAATAAATCGCAACACAGCAAAGACCAGCGCGGCGGAGACCGCGCCAACCATTGCCGTCAGGCCGACAACGGCGTAGGTGTTGGTATTCATTGCGCCGGCGTGAAGTGATAGGCGGCCGCGAGTTCATTGAGACGCTGCGCGATCAGCGCACGACTCCCCGCTCGCCGCTCAGCTGTGATGCCAATGCGCACGGGTGCGAGGGCCGACATGTCGTACGCGTAGTCGCGCGAGTTCACGCCGTCGGCGACATACATCGCCCGCCCATCGTCGTCGACAATGCCGTAGACCGGACCGTAGCTCGAGGCCACGAGCACCCGCTCGTCTCGGTGCGGGGCGTAGTCAACACCCGCTGGGCCAAAGAGCGACCGTCCATACATCCACGACATCGGCTGCATCCGGTAGCCAAGAAGCTGATACAGCGTTGGCGTGAGGTCCGTCGAGAAAGTCGCGTGGCCGGTGGCCGGGGCCAGGTCACGGTGCCACGGTGCTGGCACGTGCATGAGGAGCGGCGTCCGCACGATCTCCGGATACAGGGTGTAAGAGTGCCCCCAGCGCATCGCCTCACCGAGCGAGTCGCCGTGGTCAGACGTCAGAATCACGATGCTGTGACCGTAGCGCCCGGATTGTTTGAGGAAGTCGATGAAGGTACCGAAGCACGCGTCCATCCTTTGCACCGCCGCCGCCGCCGCACCCACAAATCCCCGGGAGCCCGGCGCGCCACTCCTGCTGGCAGCCATCTTCGACACATGCAGATTCAGCGAACGCGTGTGGCCGAATACGGGTCCACTGCTCTGGCGGCTGGCCACCTTCTGTTGCAGCTCACTCACGCTGGCGCAGAAGTCGTAGTCCATCTCCTCGCGTCCTCGATCCAGTGGCTCGAAGTCCACAGTCGGGGCGATGAGCTCCTGCGTGATGTGATCGGGGCTGGCAATGGCGTGATAGCCATTGGCCGACAGCAGCTTGCCGAGCGCGTCCATCGGTGCAAACGGCAGCACGTATTCCTTGTGCAGCAGCATCCCGCCACTCCACATCGCCGCCATGGACAGACCGGTGCCGCCATAACGCGCGAAGTGCTTCTGGAAGGCGAACGTATCGATGTCTGCGGCAAACCGCGAGAAGGCCGGCGTGAAGGTGACCGCGCTGTTGTAGGGCGCGACGTAGTCCCTGCGAAGGCTATCGATCACAAAGAGATAGATATCCGGCGCGGTGACTGACGCCACCGGCATTGGGGCCGGCACGAAATCGACGTCGACTGGTCTGACATCGACGTGCTGGATGAGACTGTTGGCGCGAAGCGTCGCATAGAAGCCGTGTGACTCACTCGGCTCCACCCACATCAATTGCCGAATCAGACGATACGACGGCTCGACGGCGGCATACGCGTCCAGCGCAAACTCCGGCACAAACGACGGGCCGGTGAGACCCTGGTCAATGGCGGCGGATGCCGGACCGCGAGCCACACCCGCGGTGAGCAACACACCGGCCGCCAGCGCCGTCGGCGCCAGACGGATGCGAACAGACGGCGTCGTCACCAGCGTGTAGAGCGCAGCCGAGGCGACCAGCCACGCGGCGAGCACCAGGAGATTTTGGACGAGGAAGTTCCAATCAAACGTCGACGCCTGCTGGATGGCGGCAAACGAGACCAGCGGAAGCACCACGCACCACAACATGGCGACGCGTCGAGACGACAGGCCAAACGGCGACCACCACACACCAAGCGCCGAGCGGTCGCCCCCCTCGCTGGGCCGGGCGTATCGCGCGGCGCCCGACCAGACGGCCGCGAGCGTCACCGCCAGCTCCGCCGCGAGCAACTGCGCGACAGGGCCCCTGAAGGACAGCGATGCAAACACCAGATTCGTGACAACCAGCCATGTGCCAAGGGTCGCCAGCGCCACGATGGCCCAGTACTCCGCCAAAGCGCTTCTGCTGGCGCGCAGGACCGCCAGCAACGCGATCACCAGCCCACCGAAGACGGCGACGTGCACCAACAACGACGCCAGCGCGCCGAACAGAAAGGCCTCGCTCCCCAGCGGCAGGTCGCCGAGGCGTTGCAGCCTGAACGGCACGCTGGCCAGGTGAAATACCCACACGCCGACTGCCGCGAATACTCCAGACGTCACGACACGCGAGTCGGCAGTCCGCTCTACGGCGAATTCCCGCGACGTCACGATGTGATCGCAGGTGGCCAGCCAGATGGGTGGCAGCAGAAACAGCGCGGCGAGCCAAAGACCTGGTCCGTCGTTCTCCACCGACGGCAAGATCGGACGCGCGACCAGCAGCACGCCGAGCGCCGCCAGTGCCCCGACATACGTTCGCGCCCACCACCGCCCCGGGCCGCGCCTGAGCACCGGGAGCAGTGTTGCGACCGTCACCGCTAGCGCGAACCAGTGCCACAACGGATGCCAGATGATGAACGTCGTAAGGGAGGAGACGAGGCGAGGCCGGATGAACTGCTGATAGGCGAACGAGCTATAGGTGAGAATGCAGTACGACGCAGTGAGCAGGAAGTAGCTCGCGTTGAGGAACCGAGCCAACACCAGCACCATCCGCCGGAGTCGCGAGTCTCGAGCCTCTGGCGCGGGATTCATGGCTGCAGCAGCCCGACGTACCACGTGAGCACACCAGGTCCCACCGTCGACGCGAGCGCCGCACCCATCGCGAGGAACGTTCCGAAGGGCAACGCGTACTTCATGTTGCCGCGCTGTGCCGCGATCAATGCCAGACCAACCACCGACCCGGCCACCGACGACATCATGAGCGCCACGAGCGTGAGCTTCCAGCCGACGAATGCGCCAATCATCGCCAGCATCTTCACGTCGCCCATGCCGAGCCCTTCTTCATGCCGCCATCGATAGTAGGCCTCGGCAATCAGATAGAGCACGCCCCCACCGACGATGATCCCGATGAGAGAAGACTGCCAGCCCGGCTCCTGGAAAAAGCTGAAGGCAAAACCAATCGCGATGCCTGGCAGCGTGAGCACGTTCGGGAGCAGATGGTGCTCGAGGTCGATCGCAAAGAGAACGACCAGCAGGCAGCCGAGGATGAGGCGCGAGGCCAACGGTACGCCAGGGCCATACGCCCACCACAGGCCGGCGAACATCACCGCAGTGAGCGCCTCGACGAGCGGATACTGCAGTGAGATGTGCGTGCCGCATCCGCGGCAGCGCCCACGGAGCATCAGATAACTCACGATCGGGATGTTCTCGACCCAGGTCAGTAGTCGGCCGCACTGACCGCAGGCCGACGAGGGCAGCACCACGGAGCGTCGCGCCGGAATGCGAACGATGCAGACGTTCAGAAAGCTCCCAATCACCGCGCCGACCAGCGCGGCCACCGTAGTGAAAAAGACCGGGTTCATGAGGCTCGTCGCAATGGCTCTGGCTGCAACGGATAGAGCGGCGATTGTTTTGACACGGTCACCTTGCCCGAAGCGTCGATGTCGAATGGCGTGCCCGTCGGGTCAAGTGGCACGCCGCGCAAGACGCCGGCACGGATGAGACTCGCCCAGGAGGCTTCGAGGTCAGGAATCTGCAAGGCCGCGCGATCAATCACCGTCTGCAACTGTTCGAGCGCGTCACTCGCGTCAAGCTGCAAGAGGTGCCGCTCGGCGTCGTTCTTCAGCCAATCGAGCTCCGCGCTCTCGCGAATGGACTGCCACATGAGACGCGACGACTGACGATCCCCTCCCGCCGCCACGGTGGTCGCGGCGAGGGATTTCAGAAACCAGGGCGCGCCCTGAACCCGGCTGGCGCGCTCAAACCAGTCTGAGGCGGCCTTGAAGTCGCCCCGCCACCAGTAGTGGACAAAGCCGATGTCCTGCATGTACTCCCATTTATCGGGTTGAGCGGCCCAGCCCTTTTCGAGCAGCGCAATGGCCAGAGCCGGACG
>JBEBGG010000231.1:0-4676 GCA_040081555.1 Vicinamibacterales bacterium | reverse complement strand
CACCGTCTCACCTGGACCGAGGGGTGAGATCGTCTCGTCGACCGTCTACGACCGTCGCTGAGCCCGCCGTCGCGCCGCGTGCTCATGCGGCGCTATGGCGGGGCTATTCCGGCGGACGCACCCAGCGGAACGGGCTGTTCACCAGCCGCCACGTGTCTCGGCCCACCAGCGAGAGCTCGGCATGGATGGCGTGGCCGTCCATGACACCGTTGAGCACGAGCCGATCCTCAGCGGGCCGTTCGAACTCGAACGTTGTGGCCCACATGCCGGTCGTTCCCTTGCGCAGCAGCAGGGTGCCGCGGTTCACGTCGATGATGCTGTCGTAGCGCGCCATCGAGTCGTCGAATCGCTGGAAGACCATGCGGTCAGGGAAGTCGAAGATCGCCCGCCGCCAGCGCCGGTCGTAGTCGTTGGTCGCGGGATGGCGCTCTTCGCCGTCGACCGTCATCCGCTCCACGTCCCAGATCCCATACAGCGCCGATCGCGGGTGTGCCGGTCCATCCGGCTGCTCCCACTGGCGCACCTGCAGCCAGGTGTAGACCCCGAACAGATAGGCGCCGAACAGGACCTGCGCCACCAGGACCACGCGCGCGCGGTCGGGACGGCTCGCCAGCGGCCGATGGGTCGACGGCGGGGCCGGTCGATCGAGCACCAGCACGTCGAGGAGCCGGCGCGCATCGGGCGCCAGCACCAGCAGTGACATCAGGATGTAGTGCGAGGAGATCTGTTTGAGACCGAAGTCATAGCCCGCGTTGAGTGCGAGCACCTGCACCATGTCGGCGAGGGTGACGAGCGCACCGAGCGGGGTCGTGCGCGGGAAGACCAGCAGGACGGCGCCAACCACCTCGGCGACGCCGCCGAACACCTGATACGGCACCGAGGCGCCGACGAACGCCCACAACAGGTTCGAGAGCGAGAGGTTGCCAATCGGTTGAACGATGACCGTCAGCGCCGGCGGGACGAACTGCGTCGGAATGACCTTGGCCATTCCGTAATAGAACATCTGCGCGCAGAGGGCGAAGCGCAGGAACAGGCGGAACCACTTGTGGAGTTCCGCGTAGTTGGTGCGTCCACGGTCCGCGGCCGACCAGACGAGCGTTCCGAACAGCGACAGCGCGAGCAGCCACGACGTCTGCACCCAGTGGAACAGTGTGTCGCCGCTGTTCCCGCCCTCGAACCGCACCTCGTGTCCGGTGAAGAGCTCGCCCAGCACCCCGGTGATCGCGCGCATGGGCCATTCGGGGCCGAGTGGCGGGAGCTGACCAACCGGCGTCAGGAACATGCCGGCAACGACCTGGTTGGCGAGCGACCAGAGCACGACGTAGAGGAAGACGAAGCGAAAGGCGACCAGCGTCGCCGGCTTCCAGGTCGTGACCCCGTCGGCGTTTCCAGCGCCGGCGTCTGTGGCGATCCGTGACATCGACGTCATCTTACACGTGGGTCAGCAGTGGCAGGGGAGAGCGAATCCCGGGGCGCTACGCAGGTGCCCGTACGTAAGAACGGGTGGTGCGGACCAGAGGTCCACACCACCCGCAAGTCGTCAACCAGGCCTGACGGCGCCGGTGTCGGTGCGTGAACTACCGACGACGGGCCGGGGCCGCCGCCGGGGCCGGGGCGGATGCCGCAATCTTCTTCGCGTATTCCGGCATCGCCGTCTCGGCGCCGCCGCGGGTGGCTTCGTACGGAAGCTTGAAGCGGTCGGCGAACTCGTGCAGGTAGGGGTTCTGGCCCGGGAGGTAGTGCGGCACGACGCCGCGCTCACGGGTGACCTCGTCGACCGACTCACACGGATACGGCTGCACGGCAACCTGATTCGTGAGGCGGAAGCCGTTCGTCTTGATGACCGGCTCGGTCAGATAGACCGGGTCGCTGACCATCGCGATGTGGGTGATCGTGTCGCCGTGACGGATGAAGCGATCTTCCATCGTGGCGCGGTCGCTCAGCACGAGGCCGTTGCGACGAATCCAGCCGGCCTTCAGGTGGTCGGTCTGGACGACGAGCTGGCCATTGGCGAACCGACCGGTAGAGAAGCCCTGCCAGGTGTGCGCCGCGTAATTCGCCGGGTGCTGACGGCCGTCCATCCAGATCTCACGCTTCTGCTCCATCCACTGGATGTGCGTGTTGATCTTGATCAGGCGCTGCGTCGCGTCGTCGACGTCGGTCCAGATGCGCAGGTTGCCGACACCACGGAAGCCGTAGGTCGACGGGTGCGGCTTGCACTGGTGTTCGGGCAGGGTCAGCAGCGAGGCGGACCAGCTGTCGGCGCGCAGACGCTGCGCCTCGTTCAACGGGAGGCCCAGATAGTCCCCGACTTCAGGACCCGCGGCGCGTTCCGTTGCATCCTCGTGCATGAGTGGCGCCCACACACCGCTCAGGTCGACTACCTGAGCCGAGGCCGGCGCGCTAATCATCAGTGCTCCGCAAAACGCGAAGAGCGCTGACGTCATTCCGATATACCGACGCATGCTTCCTCCTGGCTATTCAACGCAAACAACAAGGCACGGCAGCCCCCGGCCTGGCGTGGGGCAGAGTGTAACGCAGCACAGAACGAATGGAAACGTTTTTGTCCAGTCGCCGCAGGCAGACCCAGGTCAGGGCGCCGCCGCAGCGGGTGTCGCCGGGCAGGCCGGGTCGGTGCACGGTTCGGCCGGCAGCGACGGAGACCGCGGCATCACGTGGTCGACCGGGATGGGCTGCCCCCGGAGTTCGGCGGCGCGGTCCCTGACGGCTGGCACGGTCTTGAAGATTTCGTTGTAGAGCAGCGTGGTGCCCCGGCGGATCTGGAGCTCGGGACCGGCGCAGCACCGGAGGAGGACGGCGATCACGTCCGGGTCGGCGTCGTCGGTCCAGAGCAGTTCGAACTTGGTCGTGTACGGGCAGCGGGCGCAGGCCACCCGATCATTTTACGCGCGTGCCAGAGCCATGCAAGCCCCCTTGTGGGCCCCTCGTGGTCTCCCTTGTGGACTTTCCCCAGCTGTGAGCGTAAGATTCAGGCGCCTTTTTTGTCGGGCCGCCGGCGCGTGCACGTGCCTGCTCTCTCGATCAAGCTGGCGGTCTGGCCGTCGCGGTTGTAAACTCCACCGCGCCGCTCAGCGTATCTGGCTCGGGTTTCTGTTTTTCTCTCAGGTCATGGTGACGACGATGTGCGTCCTGCGGGGTGGTCCTGCGGGCGGCGCTGTCGCCCCGGGCCTGTGAAATATCGAGCGGCTACGGCGTGTGTTACGGCGCTGGTACGGGCGTTGGTTACGGAAGGGGTTTCAGTGGAGCACGCAATGATGAAGCAGTTGAGGAGCACGTGGGGTGTCGTCGGTGTCGCCATCGCCATGGGCGCGGCGCTCAGCACCGCGGTCGGCCTCGCGCAGGGACGTCAGGGTGGAGCGGCGCCGGCTGCGGCCGCGGCTGCCGGTCCCGACATGTCGAACGTCCAGATCAACGCCATGCGCGTTCAGGGCAACGTCTGGATGCTGACGGGCGGCGGATTCAACTCCGCAGTGTCCATCGGCAATGACGGTGTGCTCGTGGTCGACACGATGCTCGCCCCGCTGGGTGAGAAGCTCCTCGCGAAGATCCGTGAGATCTCGGGCGGACGTCCGATCCGCACGATCATCAACACCCACGCGCACGCCGACCACGTCGGCGGCAACCCCGCCATCAACGCCGCGGGCGAGTCGATCGTTGCCGGCAACTTCGCCGGTCAGGCAGGCGATCGCAAGGCGCAGATCTTCTCGCACGAGAACACCTCGAACCGCATGTTCGAGGCGCAGCCGCCGATGCCGTCGGTCGCCATGCCGACCGACACCTTCTTCACCGAAGAGAAGACCATCTTCTTCAACGGCGAAGCGATCGTGCTGAACCACCAGCCGAACGCGCACACCGACGGTGACATCACGGTGTTCTTCCGGCGCTCGGACGTCATCGCGGCGGGCGACGTCTACATCAACACCACCTTCCCGGTCTTCATGGCGGCCCAGGGCGGCAGCTATCAGGGCATCATCAACGCCCTCAACAACATCATCGACATCACCGTTCCTGCTGAAAAGCAGGAGGGCGGCACCTACGTCATTCCGGGCCACGGCCGCCTGGCGGACGAGGCTGACATCGTCGAGATGCGTGACATGAACACCATCATTCGCGACCGCTTCCAGGATGCCATCAAGAAGGGGCAGACGCTGGACCAGGTGAAGGCCGCGAATCTCCTGAAGGACTACGAGGGGCGCTACGGGGCGACCTCGGGCTTCTGGACCACCAATCAGTTCATCGACGCGGTTTACAACAGCCTCAAGACCCCGCCGGCCCGCACGAGCCAGCGTTAATCGACGTTCCATCTGGAGACTATTCATGAAGCGTAGCCTTGCCCTTCTGCTCGTGGCCGGTGCGTTCACGTTCGGCGCCCGCGCACAGGCGCACCATTCGTTCGCCGCGACCTACCTGGAAGACCAGGAAATGTCGATCGAAGGCGACCTGGTGCAGTTCCTCTACCGCAACCCGCACTCCTTCGTGCACGTGATGGCTCCCGAGCCGCAGACCAAGGAAATGGTCCGCTGGGCCGTGGAATGGGGCGGTGGCGGTCAGCTCGGTCAGCAGGGCGTGACCCGCGAGACGCTGAAGCCGGGTGACCACGTCACCATCACCGGTTCGCCGGGCCGCAACCCCGCCGATCACCGCCTGCGCATGCG
>JBEBGG010000230.1:0-4684 GCA_040081555.1 Vicinamibacterales bacterium | reverse complement strand
TCGAGATACTCGTTGTGAGCCGCTTCGATGCGTCTGGCCTCGTCGAGCGCGGCCCTCGTAGGCTCTCCCCCTCCCTTCCCCTTGTAGAAGTTGCAGACCAGTTCAATGAACAATTGACAGTGGCTGTTGGTTGCACCAGGCTGAATCACCCAAGCAATCACCTCAGCTGCCAGAACCGCGGCTTCCATGTCGAGAGCAGCTACGTGAGCTACCGGCGTCAAACCGCTGGGAGGGTGGCTCAACGCCTCTGACACAATTCGTGTCATCTTCTTGGTCGGCACTAGCACGGCCACAGACCATCCTGACAAGCCCGAGCTGCTCATTCGACTCCGCGCTGCGTAGACGGTCGTAACCAGCTTGGTCAAAGCAGGAGCCTGAAACGCCCTGAAGGTCGCAATGTCCACACCAACGTACGAACGTTGCCTGAATTCTCCGGAGAGAATGTCATCACCGAATCGTGCGATGTCAGTTCCAGAGCTACGGTAGTTTGAGTTGGTGAGGTCGATGACTTCCGGGTTGAACGCCGCCCGAAACTGCGCGAGGCGCTCAGGATCAGCCCCTAACCAGTCAAATATTCTTTGGTCCGGATCTGCCAGTGCCGCCAGAGTCGAATGGGTTCCCAGGGCTTGGACAACGCGCCATTGTGATGCATTGGTGTCCTGGAACTCGTCGAGGATCACGTACGGGTACATAGTGCCCACTAGCCGACCGAGGCGTGCACTGCGGTGAAGCAAGTCACCCGCGAACCGCGCATAGTAGTCGAAACACACACGTCCCTCGATCATTGCCAGTCGCATCCGCTCCGCGTCAATGGCTGATAGCCGCGCAGTCCGTTGCTCGACGGACAGGCCCTTGGCCGGAAACTGAGAGCGAATTGCCGACAGCACGACGGCTTCGTCAGGAGGAGCTAACACTCTCAGCCGTCTCGGCAGACCGACCAGATACCCGTGCGACTTGATGAGTCGCCAGAAGAAGGCGTGATACGTGTCGACTTCGATTCTTCGTCTCACGTCTGGTGCCGTAAGCTCCCCCTCTAGGTTGACACGCGTTGGTAGACTGCTCCCGGCTCAGGAGTGGTCATGCGCAAGTCGAAGTTCACGGAGAGCCAGATCGTCGGAATCCTGAAAGAGGCGGAGGCGGGCGTGCCCGTCCCCGACCTGTTGCGACGGCACGGCGTGAGCCGCGCGTCGTTCTTCCTCTGGCGGCGGAAGTATGCCGGCGTCTCGGTGGCCGATGTGAAGCGGCTGAAGGAACTCGAAGCCGAGAACGCGAAGTTGAAGCGGATGTACGCCGACCTGGCCTTGGAGAACGCGGCCATCAAGGACGTGCTCTCCCGAAAACTGTAACGCCGTCCGCCAAGCGACAGGTGCTCGCGGTGCTCCTCGATGAGTACCAGCTGCCGGTGCAGCGCGCCTGCCGCATCGTGAGGCTCTCGCGGACGGCGTTCTATCGGCCTCCGCCGCCACGGATGCGTACGGACGCGCCCGTGATCGCGGCCCTGATGACGGTGGTCGAGGCGCATGGTCGCTGGGGCTTCTGGAAGTGTTTCGACCGGCTGCGAATCGACGGGCGTCCGTGGAATCACAAGCGGGTGCATCGGGTGTACTGCGCCTTGCGGCTCAACCTGCCACGACGGATCAAGCGGCGTGTGCCGACGCGGTTGCGCCAACCACTGCAGGCCCCGCCGGTGCTGAATCAGACGTGGGCGTTGGACTACGTGACCGATGCGATCTACAGCGGCCAGCGCTTTCGGGCCCTCACGATCATGGATGAGGGGAACCGCGAGGGGCTGGCGATCGAGGTGGCCACGTCCATCCCGAGCCCGCGCGTCGTCCGCGTGCTCGAGGACTTGGTGGCGTTGCACGGACGCCCGCGGGCCTTGCGGACGGACAACGGTCCGGAATTCACGGCGCAGCCGCTGGTGGACTGGTGTGTCGCGCACGGCGTGGCCCTGCACTACATTCAGCCGGGCAAGCCCGATCAGAACGCCTACATTGAACGCTTCAATCGCAGCTACCGCACCGAGGTGCTCGATGCGTACGCCTTCGAATCCGTGAGCCAGGTGCGTGATCTCACCGACACCTGGCTTGAGAGCTACAACCGCGAGCGGCCCCACGACAGCCTCGGCCGGGTGCCGCCGCTCACCTTCTTACCGAGGCCCGTTTCGCTGGGACAGTCTAATCAGCGACTGTTAACTTGACGGGGGAGCTTACGGAAAGATGTGGATCACGCTGTCACCCCAGCTGATTACGAGCTCCGGCGCGCTGGGAAAAGTGTATCTTCGTCGAGCAAACGACCATGCTTACGTAGTGGCATCGGTGCGAGGTCGTTTCGAGGCCGCAGACGTTAGAACGTTCGGGCATCAGACGTGCTGCCGCTTTCATCTCGAGATCACCAGGATTATCCATCTTGATTGCACGCTCCCTTCTGAAGCGAAAGCAGGGAAAAGGAGAGCGTGCTGACCGACACGCTCGAACGCCCGCGCGCTGCACGGGCCCTGGTTCGCCTTCGCAGTTGACCATTGTCCGTGAGCGCAGCGGGAGCCATCGGCGGCAGCCGACCTTGCCGTTTGCCGCGCGGACACGGGGTGCCTCGGCCGAGCATTGGACGCTCCATGACGCACGAACCTGGAAGGGCCCCGACGAGCCGTGGTCAATGCGGTGCAGATCCCGGGCTGGTGGCTGCTCTACTTCTGGTGCGGGATGGGGCCGATGTATGCGTTCAGGCTGTGGAACGACGGCACTCCGCTCAATGAACTGGCTTCAAGCAGTCTTCCTCGGCCTTGCAACCCCGGGCTCCGTACCCGTGGTGTTCATCTTCCTGTTCGTGTTCTTTGCCGTGAATGGCAGGGGCCGGCCTGAGAGGAACAAGTGAGCAGCGTCGAGCCAACGCGCTCGGCCTGCTCGCCGAGTCCGCTCTGGCGGGTGGCCCCGCCGTTGAGGACGATCCGCCGCTTCGCGTTTCCGCGGAAACGTCACAGCGCCTGGCGTGCGACGCATCCGTGGTCGCCATGACCCACGACACGGACGGCACCCCGCTCGACGTGGACGGAAGACGCGCACCATTCCACCCGCCACCCGCCGCGCGCTCACCGCGGCGCGCGCGGGAGTCCTGAAGGATGAAACGGACGCGCGTGGATAGCAGGCATGGCCGACGACTGGAGCAGTGGGCTCCTGAGCTATCGTGAGGAAGTCACGCGATCACCCCCAAGAGGCTCTTCGCGGTCTGGCTGATGTTGCTCGCAGGTGGATTGCTGCTGGCTGCGGTGGACCCGCGCTACGCAGCCGCTGCAACACTTGCGCTGTCCACGCTATTGGTCTACTTCGCGGGAACGTCCGAGTTGATAACGGCAGGCGGTGCCTGGTGGCGAGGACGAACAAGTCCCAGTAGTACATGGCAGGTCTTGCTCATCCTCGGCGTGGCGACTGTGCTCCTCCACGCGTTAAGCCCTGTCCCTCTCGGCCAGATCGCGCTGATGGGATGATATGCGCACTGTTCGTGCACCTGACCGGCCGCTTGCTGGCTCGCTAATCGCGGGGGGCGTCCAGGTGTGCAGACGCGCTTGGTTTGCAGGAATATACCCAGATGGGACTGACAATGCAGGGCCGAGGGTGGTCGGCTGCGAACCGCCGCACCGCCGCGGAATCGGTAGTCAACGCCTTTGGGCTCTTAAACCCAGATCGACCAGCGTTCGACCGAAGAAGAGAGGTAAAGCGGTGAAGCGTAAATTCGCCACCTGCCTCATTTGGGGGATGGCGCTGAGCTCATCGGCCTGCATGGCCGGCACTCGGCGCGACTTGTCGGTGGACCCACGCCGCCCGTTCGTAGATATCGTTCTCGATCATCTTGGCCCACGCCAACCGGTCACAGCGGGCGAGTCTGAAGACGGATTGTGGCTTAGGCTACGAAACAACACACGCTACGTGCTTCTCGCCGATGCTCTGATGGTCGGCGAAGATCCGGGCGATTACGTGTTGAGATATGACGTTCTTTTCGACCCCGAGGGCTTCAGCCTGGTTCCTGGAGGTGAGCACTTGGGCGGATACAGTCGGGGCACAAGAGAGCTAACGCCGAGGGTACCCGTGGAAGTGGCGCCTGGCGGCGAGGTCCTGTTCAGCGTGCCAGTGTCGGGCTTGTCCATAGGCAACTCTATTCGCGTGAATGCCCATCTGGTTGTTCCGATGGCGGCACCGGAAGCAGTATCAGCGGCTGGTCGCCTGACGAACGACCCCCGCGAACAGCCCGACATAGGTGTGCGACTGAGGCTATGGCGATCAACATTGCCGGTCAGCGTCGTAGAGAGTCTCAGCATGCAAAAGCCGAAGGGGCCGGTCGACTGAGCCAATCGGTACGGGCGGTTCGCTCTCGGGATCTCCGGGGGCTAGGGGCGCCTGCGGTCAGACGCCTCGGTCCACGCGGGCACTTCATCGGTGGAGTCCCAATCGTTGCCGTAGGGGACGTCGCCTGGCTGCAGGGGATCCATGACGTGTTCGCTTGAGCGTCAGGCCACCCGGCGGGACCGGGGAGCCTTGATGACGAGGCGGACGCCGATCCCGAGTCGGGCCAGGAAGTCGATCAGCGCATCAGTGCTGAACAGGTCGATGCGCCCGCGAAGCATCGCGCTCACCCGCGGTTGCGATACCCCGAGCACCGTGGCTGCCTTGGCTTGCGTGAGTCCTCTGGC
>JBEBGG010000077.1:0-16905 GCA_040081555.1 Vicinamibacterales bacterium | reverse complement strand
CTTGCCGATGCGATCCTTGATGCGCTGCACGGTAAGCGAGTACAGCGTCTGATCGACCAGCGGCGCCAGCGGCGTGAAGGTGACCGTCGTGTCGCCCGCAGACAGCTGCAGCGTGCCGAGGACGGTGCTGACAGGGCCGACGAGCGAGATGTTGGCTTGTGTCACTGTCGCCGCGTCGACCGGCTCAGAGAACACGATCTGCACAGCGGTGTTGCGGGGCACGCCCACCGAGGCCGCAGCCGGGATCACACTCGCCACGCCAGGCAGCGCGTCGTCGAGCACGATGTTGCCCAGGTCCGTGTCTCCGGTGAGCACCACCGTACGGCGCGCGATGCCGGAGCCCAGCGGGTCCTCGAAGCTGACCGCATACGTGCCAATCGGTAGCGCCGGGTAGTCGAACTGCCCGTTCTGATCAGTCACTTCGAAAAAGTGTTCGTCTGGCGCCGGCCCATCGACAGGGAGGATGGCCTCGACCGTCACGCCCGCAGCTGGCCCGCCGTTCAGGAAGACCGTCCGGCCGCTCAGCCGGCCCGTCGGCTCGAGCACCACGCGGACCACTTCGTGGTCGCCAGGCGTCAGCGCGCCTGAAACGCTGCCCCGGAGCCCGCCAATCGGGTCGCGTGCCGACACCGTGAACGTGCGGGCGGGCACGTTGATGAAACTGAATGCACCACTGGCATTGGCGAAGACCGTGCACGTCCTGACAGACGCCTCCTGACACCCGCTCGAAGGGCTGCCGGAAAGTGTCACTTCCACGTTGGCGGCCGGTGCGCCGTTGGCGAACTCCACCGTGCCGGTCACCTCGCTGACACCCGTCAGCGTCAGCAGGACGCGGGCGAGGTCGCCTTCGAAGGTCAGTTCGCCGTGCGCGGACGTCGCGCTGAGGTTCACCTGCGACTCCGCGTAGACCGAGAATCGACCCACGACGACGTGGTCGAACGCCACGGTGCCATCGGGGCCGGTGATCGCGCCGACATACTGGGAGCACGAGGCGCACAGGCTGACCGCCACATTGGGTGCCGGCGACCCGTCGGCGTTGACGACCGTCGCCTCAACGCGGCCATACGCCGGCCTGTTCAGCGTCAGCAGCACCGGCACGTCGACGCGCTCTCCGTCGTGACCGAGCGTGGCTGACGCCGTCGCGCTGCCGCTGGGGTCCCCGGTCAGTCGCGCCGTCTTACTCGCCCGCACCTGGAACGCACCAACCGTGGCGCCAGGAAACGAGAACGTGCCATCAACACCTGACGTCGTCTGCAGCGACGGCAGCGACCGGCCGCCCGGCGAGGACTGGAGCAGGATGACCTCGGCGTTCTTCACCGGGGCCAGCGTGCCCACCTCGAGCACCGTGCCCGTGACCAGGCCTCGGCCTAGTTCGACAACGTTGACGGGCACAGCCTGTTTGTCGAGATCGATGCGTCCGAGGCCGAATCCCAGACGCGCCGTCGCCGCTTCGAATACGTCGACGCGGAATTCGCCGAGCGGGATGGTGTCCTGACTGTAGTTGCCGTCCCCGTCCGTCACGCCGAACGCCAGCGCGCCCCGCGCGTTGCTGATCACCACGTCCGCGTTGGGAACCGGCGTCAGACCATCCGGCTTGAACACCGTGCCGAAGACGCGGCCCGCCTGATTGAAGAGGAAGACGTTGATGGTGACGTGTTCACCGTCCACGATCACTTTCCCGGCGGCGCGCCCCTCGAATCCGTTGCGGAGATCTCTGGCCATCACGACCAGTTCGCCTTCACTGAAGGCATCCCCGCCATCGAGTTGCAGCGTGCCGGCGCTGTCCGCTGTCGCAAGTACCGTCTTCTTCGGGAAAGCGATCTGCCTCACTTCGACGGCGGCCCCTGGAATCGGTGTCGTCGAATCGCTGCCGCGCACGTTGATGGTCAGCGTGCCGAGCCCGAGCAGCCGCATCGAGAACTCGCCCGCCTGGCCCGGCTTGACATCACCCGCCACGCGCGCCGTCTTGCCCGTGGCGACGTCTTCGGCCGTGAGCGTGAACTGTCCGGCATTGACGAGCGGCACCAGGAACCGGCCGTTCGCGTCGGTGACCACGATCTCTTCCTGGATACCCTGCGGGACATCGGCGCAACTGAGCGGCGGAATCGTGATCGAGCCGATGATGACGAGGCTCCCGCTGGCGCACACCGTCTTCTTCTCACTCGACTTGTAGCGGACGATGACATCCGGACCGACCGGCGTCACGCCGTCTGGCTGAAACACCGTGCCTTCGATGCGACTGGTCGCCTGGAGCCGCAACTCGACATTGACCGTTGCGCCAGGCGAGGGCATCGTCACCTCGGTCGCAATCGGGTCGGGGCTGAACTGGCCAATGGCGGTCACCGTCACCGGCCCCACCCAGATGTTGCTGAAGGCGAATTGACCGGTGGTGAAATCAGTTTCGGTGACCTCGAAGTTCGCCACGTTCGAGAACCCGACGCCCACCATCCCACCGGCCACGGAGAGCTGCTCTCCAGACACCGAGACCGCCGCCTTGAGCGGCGTCGCGCCGTCCGAGTCGAGGACGCGGCCCGTGATGCGACCGCCGCCACCGCGGAACACGATGTCGCCGCGCACGACCTGATTGCTGAACTTCAGCACGATCTTCTTGACGTTGCCATCGGAGAAGTCGGGGCGGAACGACGACACGCGGTAGTCGTTGCGCAGCGCCAGGCTGCTGAACGCATAACGCCCGGTGGCGTCGGTCGTGGTCTGGCCCACCACCTGGATTCCGCCGTTGGCCTCGTAGAACAGGTAGACGGCGTTGAAGGGCACGGGGGTCACCCCGTCTGCCTGAAACACCGTTCCGGCCACACCCGCGACCGGTTCGAGCACCACGGTCGCCTCGACCGTCTGGCCGGCCTGTACCAGGTTGACGATGGCGGTGCCCTTGGTGCCGAGTGCGTCGCTGACGGCAACAATTTCTCGACGGCCGACCGGGACATCGATCAGCGTGAACTGCCCCGTGCCGTCTGTCGTCGTCAGGCTCAGACCGCCACCGACCCTCGCGCCTGCCACGGGCTGGCCGGCCGGATCGAGCACCAGGCCGTGCACCGTGCCGATGCCCTGCGAGAGGAGCAGATTCACGTTCGTCGTGCCGTTCTCCGGCACCACCACACGGGCCTCCCCCTGCTGGAAGGAGGCCTGGTCGAAGAACACCAACTTGAATTCGCCGGCCGACAGACGATCCATCAGGAACGCGCCGGTGCTGTCGGTGCGGGCCAGCCCCACCGCGCACTCGCCAACATCACCAGGACAGGTCACGTTCGCCTGGCTCCGTGTCTTGTAGTAGGCGACGACCGGCACGTCGTTCACCGGCGTCGCCCCGTCGCCGCGCAGTACGTGGCCGGCCAGCGCCCCGAACTTGACGTCGACTGGCGGCGTGATGAAGTCAAACAGCGTGATGTCGCGAACCGTCGTCCCCCCGGCTACGGGAATCAGTTCCGCCAGCGTCCCCTTGGCATTGCGCAGCAGGTGCCCATCCTCATCGGCGACCACACTGACCGCCTCGATGAACAGATTTCCCACCGGAATTCGCGCAATCGTAAAGGCGCCCAGATCGTCACTCGTCGCGCCGTACTGACTCTGATCCGTCAGGCTGGTGATGCGGACGTTGGCGTGGGGAATGGGCTGCCCCTGCTCATCGAGCGTCCGCCCCTTAAGCGTGCCGCGGCCGAGAAACACGAGATTGACGTTGAGCCGCTGACCGTTGCGCTGACTGGTGAAGTCGACCGCCCGTGAATCATCCGTCGCAGGGTCGACCGCGGCGATGCGCGCCACCTGTCCCTGCACGACGAAATCCCACGAGAAGCGCCCGTCCGCATCGGTGGTCTTCGAACTGACGCCGACAAGGCCCCTACGGCTCGGGTCGCACGGATCGATGAGCAAGCGGACATTGGCAAAGGGGATGGGCGTGCCGTCGGCGTTCAGCACCTGTCCTGTCACCAGCGCGCCCGGATCGGTGACCGTCGACTCAATCGCCACCGACTGCGACGACATCACGCCACCTCGCAGGCCGCCAACACCGTCGACCGTGATGACGCGGGGCACGAACGGACCAATCGGATCGCGCAGCGCCAGGAACGCAATGCGGCCGCCAGGCTGCAGCGCGACGCCCACGACCTTGTTGCCGTCGATCAGATAGCGCGTGATGTCGCTGGCGGCGAGACGGTCCTGGACGCTCTCGGGCGTCACTTCCTCGCTGAAGAGCAGCGCAATGACGCGGCCCGCCTGATAGCCGACGTGAAACGTGTCGACCAGGCCGTCCTCAGTAACAAGGCTCACGCTGCAGGAAATAATGTCAGCGTTGGCCTGCTGCACCGCGCTCAGCAGCCGGGGCACGGTCGGCGGAATTCGTTCATCGGACGCGACCGCCAATGGCCCCGTCGAGGGCGCACCTGCCACCGGAAGATCGAGCAGCACGCGATAGGGATCCGCAGGGGCGAAGGCCGAAGCCGGCACTGCCCCGCCGGTGGCGTGGTACACCACCTGACGCATCACCCCGGTCGCATCTGGCACGACGATGCTGACGTCGAATGGCGCGTCGATCGGCGCACCGACGACCGCATCGAACTGGACGTGGTACTCGCCCGTGAGCGGCGCCGCGAGAATCACCAACTGTCCGGTGACAAGGCCAGTGGCGTCCAGCACACTGATGCTGTCGCTGAACGGAATCTCCTTCAGCACCTTGCCCTTCTCGTCCGTGCTGCCGACCCGGCGACCCTGCGCGTCGACCACGCGGATCGTGAACGGCATCGGTCCGGCCGGCGCACGCACCAGTACCGAGACACTGGGCGGTCGATAGGACACGGCATCAGCAAAGGTGCGGTGAAAGGCGGCCGCGCCCGCTCCAGCCAGTTCCTCGGCAATGACACGACCGACGGCGGCGGCCCACGTGTCACCGCGGACCGATCGGCGACGCAATTCGTCGAACCCTCTGAAATCGCGCTCCGCGAACGCCAGGTCGTCGGCGTTCGGATACTTCTGCGCCAATCGGCCAAAGTCGCTGCCGATGAAGTCCATCTCGAGCTGCAGTGCGCTCAGTGTCAACGGCTCGTGCAGGCTGACGCGATAGCCAGCCTCAGCGACATCAATGGCCCGGTCGTAGACGATCTGTTTCGAAAAGCGAGAGACATCCAGCGGCAACGCCGCCGCCGGCGCGGTGGCGACCGCCCAGGCCTTGCCAAGGAGCCCGAGCGCCGCGTTCCTCAGATCGGCCGGCAGGCTCCGCGCCGGAGCCGGGAGAATCAGCGAGTCTGGCGATACGGGCACGCCCAGTTCGCCCACCGCGGTCTTCAACGAGAATCGGCCCGCGACGTTGTCGTCCGCGTCGAGCGTCGCCGCTGTCACACGCCCCGTCACGCGCGACACCATGTCGAAGCTGACCGTCGCCGAATCACCAGGTGGGATGGACTCAATCTGCCGGCTCGGATCGCCGACCACCGTCGCGCCAGAGACGTTCTTCGAGAACAGATTCACACTGACGAAGTTGGCAATCGCCTCTGACGTATTCGTCACGGTCACGTCGAGCGAATACGCCTCACCGGCCGCAACCGTGTCGGGATGCGTGAAGGTGAGCGTGAAGGCCGGGTTGCGCACCAGCACGGATCCTGCCGCGCGCCCGGTCACGGCCACCGGCCCGACCGGCAAGCCGTGCAGCGTGCCGGCGATGTTGAACTCGATGATGTGCGTGCCCTCGCGGCGGCCTTCCACCAGGTACTCGGCGTTGCCGCTCTCGCCTGGCCCGAGCGTCGTGATGTCGTCGGCCGTGCCCACCTTCCCGTCCGGGCCCGGTTGCACCACGAAGCGGATACGGGGCGACTCACCCTGGGCCGTCTGGGCCATGCGCAGCGGGTCGTCGGAAGACCCGACCACCGTGTCGTTGCCAGCCGGCAGCAGAATCTCGCCGGTCAACTGGTCGACGGTCAGGTTGGAGCCCTCAGGCGCCACGTTGCCGACCATCAGCATCACGGAGAAGAACTGATTGAGGAAACCGATGTCTCCGGGAATGACGACCACGCCAGGAATCGGCGGGACGTAGAAGTCCTTGCCCAGGATCGGTGGCACCTTCAGCGTGAAGCCGACGACCTTCAGGTTGGGAATCTGCGTCTGCAGCCGCAGCGTGTCCGGAATGATCGTCTTCAGCTCAGGTAGCGACGGCGGCCGGATCCCGCCAAGCCCAACCTGGCTCACTGATACATCCGACGCCCCCTGCAGCGTCGGCAGGACGACCGGGAAGTTCACCACCACCGGATGGTCCTGAATGGCAAACGCCGCCGTGAAGTTGTAGGCCTGGAAGTTCGACTTGTCGAAGACGATGCCCTTCTCGCGGATCTCCTGCGCCGTGAGGGCTCGCGCCGTCACCTGCGTGACCAGCAGCTTCTCGATCACTTCGATCGTGGTGCTCTCAGGCACGCCGCGCATCAGCACTTCCCCGCCGCTCTCCAGACGGATGTTCTCGAGCGTGTGCACGCCGGCGACGCCAAGCGGTGGAATGTTGAACGGGGTATTGGGCTTCGCCGTGAGTTCGAGTCCATTGCCGACCGCCGGCCCTCGAAGCGTTGCACGCACCACGGCGTCCGGCGCAAACGGCGGCGTGTCGCCTGGCGGCGTGTTGGGCGCCTGGAGGAACGTGCTGACGATGGTGGCGATGTCTTTCGGCACCACCTGCCGCTCCGGCTCGACCCGCAGGCCAAAGCCATACAACAGGATGTCCTGCTTGCCGAGGACGCGATCCTGCGCCTGCACACGCGCCGTCGACATCGTCATGGCCAGCATGGCCACGACGACAGCGAGCGCGCGCGACGGCAGGAATCGACGCATCACGGTCTCAGCGCCATGTACTGCGAGGCGAGCGCCGTGCCCTCGCGCGAAGCCACGGTCATGAAGACGGCGCTATTGGCCGCCGGGTAGTCCACGGTGAAGGCAAGCACGCCGTTCTGCGCGCTCACCTGAACGCCCGCTGTCAGCGGGTCCTCGTCGGGCGTCGTGATCGTCCCGAACGGCGTTGCCGTCGCTTCATTGGTCAGCGGCAGCACCGTGTACATCGTGCCGTTGGCCACCGCAGCGCCGGTGTTCATCCGCAGCGCGTTGCTCGTGTAGCTGACGATGGTCCGCGGGTTCAGGTCGGTGCCCGCCGGCGTGGACACCGGCGTCAGCACGATGTTGCCGGCGGGCATCGGCACGCCGAGCGTGTAAAGCCCGGTGCCCGTCACGGGCACAGTCACCGTCCCGGCCGCCGGGTTCGGCACACCTCCCAGATACGCCCAGTCGAGCGTCGCGGGGTCCCATCGGTAGATGGCGAGCCGGCTCTGGTCCACGCTCACGACTTCGTCCGGGCGATAGAAGAAGGTCATGGTGGCGGGTCCCGAGAACGTGTACTCGTCCGGGCCGAAGAGGTGGAAACCGCCGATGCCGTAGTGCGGCACCTCGGCGGGACCACGCACCGAATCCGGACGCATCATTGGCGGCCGGTTCGGCACGGCCGGCACGGGCGTATACGTGAACGACGACACCACAGGAGACAGCGTCGTTTCGAGCTGCGGGTCGTAGGTGATCTGCGCCGTGTGATTCGAACGGATGGCCCGCAGTGCCGCATTGCTGGCATCGACAATTGGCGTCTTTACCGTATCGAACGTCGACGTGGCCAGATCGAACAGCCCCTTGACGGCGAAATCCACGAACTCGATGATCTCGTCGTCGTCGGGTGGGACCAGACTCGGGATGAGATCGTCCTTCTCGTAGACCGCCAGCGGAAACAACTCGCCGCCACGCACCAGGCCCGTTTCGAGGGTCTGGCCAATGGCGCGATCGAGCGTCAGACCCGCGCCCACCTTTCCGCCGACGCCCAGTTCCTTTGCTTCGACGATGAAGGGCAGCGAGAAGGCGTCACCGATCGTCTCGCTGATCTCGTAGGTGATGCTTTCGCTCTTGGTCACGTCGAGCATGAACGCACGGAGATCAGCAATCGCCGCCTCCAGGCCAAGGACATGAGGATCGGGCGGATTCGCGGGCTTCAGCCCGCCCAGCGTCTGCATCGCGTTCATGATCTTGTCGATGATCACCGCATCGGTCGTGGTGAAGGTGATCGTGGTCATCGGCCCAGGACCGTTGGCGACCGACTTCCACTTCTTTTCGCTGGCCGCGTCGTCGACCTGCCAGCCGAATTCCTTTTGTCCCGACAGCGCGAGTGTGAGCTTCGTGCGGGCGCGCGTCACGGGAGCCAGCGTCAACGTGCCCTTGATGCCCCCGGCGATGCCGGCCTTGATGACAGCCTTCAACTGGTCGGAACGCTTCTTCAGCTTCGCGAGATTCTCCGGATCGGGCTCGTCGCTCTCACCGTAGGTCAGTGCCCCCTTGATATCAGCGCTGCCCTTGAGCTCGAAGGAAGGCTGCAGTTCGCCGGTTTTGGGCTTGAGTTCGAGAGCGATGGTCGCGCCCACCGTCAGTACGCCACCCACACTCGCCTGCATGCCGTAGTCGATGCCGCCGAGGTCTTCGTTCTCCTTCGAGTAGCTCAAACCAGCCCCGGCTCCGGCCTTGGGCTTGAAACTGCCCTCGAGAGAGACGGAGGTCGCGTCCGACACCCGATATGGAACCAGCGATGGAAGCTGCTCGGACACCGCGTACAGCAGGGCTTTCGTAATGGGGTCCGCACCTATCGCCGCGGCGTCGCTAAGCGTCTTCAGAAGGAGGCCGCCGAAGGCCTTCGACGGCTCTGGCGCTAGCGTCTGCGTCGCCGCCACGATTGGGAAGTCGAAGCCCTGGGTCAAAGCCATCTGGACGGCGACGCCAGCGCGCGCGCTGGCGCCCGCTTCAGCCTTGAATCCCGGAATGACGATTTCCCCGCCGGTCGAGAAGACGTCTTCGTAGACACCCGCCTGGACGGCTCGCATGCTGCCGACGCCCAGGCTCTGGTGCCCCTTCCCTGCCTTGTCGTTGAGGGTCAGGGCGATCCCAGTGGAACCCTTCCCGGACAAGCCGACCTCAATGGCCCCCTCGGCCTGGATGAATCCGCCGCCGGCCCACGTCTTGGTGAAGGCGCGGTCGTCCACGTTGAGTGCGAACTGCGGTTCCCCCTGGCAATAGGGCACGGCGTTATCGAGCTTGAGGCTGACGACCAGCTTGTCGCCCAGCTTCAACGACGCAGGCACCTGGATACGGATACCACGGGTGTCGGCCGAGGTCCGCAGGTAGCCGGCATCGTCGCTCGTCGCACTCATCGTCGTCGAGCCTTCCGGACCACTCACAGACACCGTCGCGTTCACGCCGACAACCGGGATGCCGCTCCGCCGATCGACCACACGGTAGTAGCGAATGCCGGTGCCACCGCGCATGACCTTCGACGAGTCCGATGGCGGCACCGGCGGATTCGCGGTCGGGTCGCCTTCCTCGTCGGTGATATCCGGGTTCGGGTCGCTTTCCGGCCGGACAATCACTTCCGTCTCACAACCAACCAGCACCTGCATCACACCGCTCTGGCGCGTTCCGGTATCTGCCGAGGTCACCGTCGCAATGGCATCAATCACCTGCGCGTCGCGCGGCGCCGTGTAGTCGAACACCACGGACTGCTCTTCATCGGGCAGCATCGAGACGATGGTCTTGCAGTTATTGCCGTCGGCGATGAGCGAGGAGCAGGCGCGCACATCAGTGAGGGCCTTGCCCGCGCCGTTGCTCACCCGCAGCTTGATTTGCACCTGCTGCCCCGGATCGAGGTAGACCGGCCCGTCCACTTCGACCTGTAGCCCCGGCAGCACGATGGTCTGCGTAATCTTCAGGTCGGAGAACGGAATGCATTCCGCATCGGGCACCAGCAGATCGGTACCGGTAAGCGGGAGCGGAATCGCCGGCACATTAGGCGCCACAGCGGAGGGGTCTGTGCGATCGAGGACGTAGTACCAAAAGCCACCGTAGTTGTTGTGGCGATTGGCCTCGCGCACCTTCTTCTCGGGCAAGTCGATCGTGAAGGCGACATAGTGCGCCTGGCCAAAGTCAGTCCCGAGGTCCACAGGCGGATTACCGTCGTCGCCATTGCCAAGCACGAACAATGGCTCGAGATACTCGGGTTCGAGAGCCGTCAGGTCCAGCAGCGACCGATCTTCCCAGGTCAGCCCGTCCTCCGGGTCTGGCGTCAGGTTGGTGCCGTCTTTCAGGAACCGCTCCTGCCCGCCCACCAGGTCGACGCGGAGCGACTTGACCTTGGTGCCGGGTCCATCGGTTCCGACATACATCGAGACGTCGAGGCCGGTCCCTGCCGTGAACCCGTGATTGAACACACGCGGCACGACGTGAAGGCTGGTGCCTTCGAGCTTCTTCGTCGTCGCAGCTTTCACCTGCTCGAGGTTGATCCCTCGCTGCCCGGCCTGCGGATCGCTGCCGATCGTGCTGTCGTACACCTCTTTCGTCTCAGCCAGCACGTTCTCGATGAAGAGCGCTGTGGTGCGGATGAAGACGTCGGCCTGCTCTTCGCTGGTCACCGGGGGCTCGTCGTCAATGGCGACGTCGGCCTTCACTCGATAGAACCAGTGAATGGTGTCCGACACGAGCTCCGCCGTGAAAATCGGACTGGCCATCGCCAGCGAGCGTGCGGCTGCCGAGGCGACAAACTCTTCGAACGATGTGCACGGCTTGTTGTTCCACTGCGCCGGCGGGACGTTCGACCGGATGTTCCGACACGCCCCGGACCCATACTCCTCCCGGCTCACGTTGAGCGTGTATTGCTTCGCCACCGGGTCCGCCACCATCCGCGCCAGCGCCGCCCGAATGCCAGCCTTGCCGGCGTCGTGGAGCTGCGCGACATAGAAGTGGTTGAACGCGTTGTCGGGGTCCGCGGCCCCCTTGACTCTCAAGAACGCGCGCGACTTCACCAGTGCAAAGTTCTGCAGGGTGCCCCACTCGTAGCCTTCGAGCGGCTGGATACCGGTGGTCGTCCGCATTCTCGTCAGGATCTGTTCGAGCGGCGGCCCCTTGATGCTGTATTGAGGAATATCGACGTACTCGCCCTCGAGCACCCACTTCAACAGTAACTGCTGACGACCGAGGCCATAATCACCGCTGCCGTCGCTGCCTGAGCCAAACGCCGGACTCGCATCGAGGAGGCCGTCGTCGAACCGCTCGCGCTCCACCGGATAGAACGTGATGTCCGGGAACTTCACCGGTACGCCATCGACGTCGAACTCCTTCGGCGTCCCATCGTCGTTGACGAACTGTTGCCCAAGTGCCTTGACGAGACAGCTCGCAGCGGAGTCTTTGCCGCCGATCATGTACTGCTTCGGAACGAAGACTTCGTAGTCGTGATCGCTCAGCCCAGGCTGATACGTGGTCCCACACGCCTGAACGGCGTTGGCCTTCCACACGCACGCGCCACTGCCCTGCTCGATGATCGAGACGTATCCAGGCGATGTCACGGGCTGTCCGGCTGGTGCCACCGGTACGCCACACGCGGCGGCCTGCGACAACCCGCCTGCGATGCCAATCTGCAGCCCCTTCTTCTCTCGTTGCAGCAGTTGCGCCAACCCTTCGCTGCCGCTCCGCGACAGCAGCTTGGGCTTCTGATTCATGTCGACGCCGAGGTCGCAGCACAGATTGTCGAGCGCCCAGGTGTCGAAGCCGCCGAGGCCATCGGGTAGCGTCTGCGACCCGACGTACAGCACGCGCTTCACCTCGTCGAAATGCAGAGCGCGATAGTTCGAGGTGCCCAGACCATACTGGCCCACCGGCGTCTGCCAGACGACCCGGTCGTCCTCGCCGTCATGATCGGCGTCGAACGAGGTGAACGGATCCGGACCCGAGAGATCAATGAGCCGCACCGCCCACTCCCCGCCGGGCAGGCTGACCGGACCACCTGCAAACAGCCGGCGCTTGGCGGCGTCGTAGTCCATCTCGAACACCGCACCGCCCATCGCGACCTTCCCGGCGATAAACGGCGACCCGAGATCCGTGACGTCGACAATCGCCACGCCGCCGGCGCCGCCGACGAAGGCCAAATTGCGAATTTCCTCCTGGGCGATCTGACCGTCCTTGTCACCGTCAACCGGTACGCCGTCGGCATAGGCGACCGTCAGCGCCTCGGTGAGCGGCAGACTCGTGCTCGACAGCTGTGCGAGATTGCGGTCAAGAATATCGAGCGACGCGGCCGTTCGCTCCACCGCCAGGAGCCGCTCGGAGACCTCGACCATGTCGGTGTAGTTGCCCGGCACCATCTGCTCGCGCACACGGTTGGCTGGCAACACCGTCGGGATGTGGCCGCCGACGTCGACGAGCATGATGCCGACGTTCTCGATGGCCGTATACGAAGTGATACGTGCGCCGTTTGGCAGGCCGAGCACCGTGCGGGCAAAACCGAGATCGGTGTAGACGAGCCCGTTCTGCACGCCCTGCGCGTACGACGGATTGAGCGTCAGTAGCTTTGCGCCCATCATGCAAGGCGCCGCACGGTTCGTGACGTCGTAGAACCGCACCGCCGAACCGACGTTGGTGAACGACGAGGTCAGCATCAGATCGCCGCTGAAGGTTGCCCCGCCGCCGCAGGGATTGGCCTCGCGCAGCACGAGATCCCTGACGTCGGGCATGACAAACACGCGCTGCACGTCGCCCGCAAACGTCGTGCTCAGCGTCGTCGGCTGATCGGGTCTGGTGAGATCGACGATCGCGATCTGGCGGTTCTCAGCGAAGCCACCGAGCAGCGTGAAACCATAGGTCTTCGTGTCGCCCTGTGCATCGGTCTTCCGCATCAGGACCATCTGGCGGGCAATCTTGAAATTGCCACCACCGTTGTAGGTCGAACCCTGCTGCGTCGGGGTGAAGGTCGTGATCTTGAGAACCGTCGACCCCATGTAGTTGCCCGAGCCGTCGGCCAGTGCCTGGAACTCCAGCGTGTACTGCGCCCCCATCTTCAACGGCACGTCCGGCACAAACGTCACGACGCGGTTTTCGTCTGACATCCGGATTTCGCCGGCCACGGCACGCCGCTGGGCGTCGAGCAGCACGATGTTCTTCATCGCGCTTTCCCGGTCGATGCCTTCCGAGAACGTCAACGAGATCGGGCTGCTCGGATCGAAGTTATTCAGGAACGAAGGTGTCCCGGTCAGCAGCGGCCAACTCGTGTCGCCACTCAGGCTGCCGAGATTGAAGGGCTCATCCGGCGGTGGCACAAGCGCGCTGAACGTCTTGATGACACGTCCAGTGACGGCGTCCATCTGCGTAAACGCGACGTTGGGAATACCGATGGCATCTGGTGGCCGGCCATCGTGATACACCACCTCCACCGTGAACGTATTGGTGTCGGCATCACCGATGAACGGGAATGTGAAACCGCCAAACTCCCGGTTCGCCTCAGGAATCTGCAACCGTTCGAGCACGGTCTGGGGGTTCCGCCCGTCGCGCCGTTCCAGGAACACGTCAGTGCCCGGATCGATCGTCACCGGGATCGCCTTGGCCACCAGGTTGCCGGCACCGCCCGGCGACTCGACCGTCGCCGGCACCACGCGAGCCAATCCGGCCGCCGTGACGAGCGTCACTTCGTAGCCGTCGCCCGCACCTCCGGCCACCGGAATCTTCACGGCCGCCGCGCTCTGCGGGAAGTGCGACTCGATCACCGGATTCTTGCTGGTGTTGCGAATGACCACCTCGGAGACCGCCACATTCAGCGCGTTCATGTCGAGCCGGATGTTGACGAAGCCAGGCTGCGCCGCACTGATCTCAGGCGTGACGGTCTGCGGCTGACCGTTGCTCACCACAGATACGTGGTAGGTGTCGTCTTCACTTCCAGAAACCAGGAAGCGGTACTCGGCAACGTTGCGCGGGTAGTGGAAGCTGCGACTGAGCGCCAGATTGCGCACGACGATTTCGCGATCGGCTGGCGTGAACTGATTCGCCTCAATGACCAGCTTCTGGCTGTTGGGCGTGACCGTCACACGCCCGGACAGAATCGGCATGCACGAATCCGAGCTGCCGGGCGTCGAGATGAGGGAGAACGGCGACTCGACCATCCCAGGCTGCGTGAAACTCAGCACCTGCGGTCCGGAGTAGAACGCCGCCGTCTGGAAGCGCCCGTAGAGCACCCCAACCGAGCGCTTCGCTGATTTCACAAAGCCATACGCCGCCGCTGCCTGGACACCAGGACAGGGCGGGGACGAGGTCGCAATGCGCCCCTCGATGATGCGAGCCGTGTCGACGATGTTGAAGTACGTCTGTCCCGCGAGCGCCACCACCTGACCCACCATCCAGCGGTCGTCGCGCGTTTCGCCGCCGGCAGCGGGAATCGAGACGTTCAGGTAACTCGAGGGCGTCGCGCCGTTGAAGTCAAGGCCCACGCCCCCGGCAAAGGCATAGAACTCCTTCTGCGCCGGCGTCAGCTTCACCGGGAACGCCGCCTCGCTGATGTACGACACCGTCACGATCGTGCCGTCAGGGAGGGCGCCGGCAGGCACGTCAACAATGGTGCCGTTCGGTCCGGTGATGCGGCCACCCTCGGCACTCACGACCGTGGCCTTGCTCCCATCGGGATTGGTGCGCGTGAACGGCGGCAGGGGCACCACCGTCTGGTTGCCGTTCGGATCGGTCAGTGCCACCTGCAGCTTGTCGCCCAGGGCCACCAGGAATCGCGCCGTGAAGCTGCCGTTGGGATCCACCAGCGCCGGGAACGACGTGTTCTGCGTCAGGTTGACGATCGACACGGTGTCGTGCAGGCCGGCAGTCCCCTGCGTGGCCGTGACCGTGGTGAAGCCGTCGGCATCCGGAATCGACGCTGTGACATTGCCCGCCGGCGGCGCGACCGGTGGGGCCGTGTCGAGGCTGGTGAAATGCGCGATCACCGCAGCGGCGAGAGGCTGGCCGTTCAGATTCCTGAACCCGGTCGTCAGCGTGACGGTGTAGGCCGTGTTCGGCGCGAGAATCGCTGACGGACGGAACGTCGCTCTCGTATTACCGTTTGAGAGCCCAAGGCTGCCCGGAACAATGCCGCCATCCGGCGCAGTCACGATGATGCTGCCGCCCCCGGCGCCGTTCAGACTTGCGGGAGCGATCGGCTCTGAGAACGTCGCGACGACGGCGCTCGACAACGCGACGTTTGCCGCACCGTCGGTCGGCGTCAGCGACGTGACGCGCGGCACGAGCGTGCCGAGGCTGATATCGAGGCTGACAATCCCGCCGACGTTTGGCAGGAGCCCAGACGCGCTGCCCGCATTGCCGGTACTCTGGTCCACCGCCTGCACCGACACCGCGCCAACCCGCGCCACCGCGACATACGCGCCACCAGCACCTGACAACGAGAAGGTCGGCCAGCCAGCCGTTGAGACCAGCGCGCCCGCAAACGGAGCGCCGCCAGGACCGCGCACGACACCTGTGGCAAAGCCCACCGGCACGGTCACCTTCGCGAAGACGTACCGTCCGGGCACGCGCACACCATCGAGTGCAGTCGCCACACCCGGCACGAGCATGCTGGACACGATCCGGCTGCCATCGAGAAGCCCGAGGCCGGTCAGCACGAAGCGCGTCCCGTTCGCATTCGCCACGCGCAGCAGCAGAATGACGCCGGAGTCGTCGACGCCGGCCCGTCGCGGCACCGCCAGCACCGCTGGACCGTTCAGGCTTGCGCCGGAGAAGCCGACCGAGGCCGCGCCGAGGAAGGCCAGCTCAGAGGGCAACGCCACGCCGACCTCGGTCGCGTCAAGGCCGTGTACATCAATGGGCGTCAACTGATTCAGGGCCAAGGGCGGAATCGTGAGCCGCTCGCCAGTACCGGCCACCGCAAGACCACCGGCAATGCCCACCGCGCTTGAACCCGCAGATGAGGCGGGGTCGCGCAGTTCGACTGCGATCACGCCCTCCTGCAACAACAGCGGCTCGAACGTCGCGGACGGTGTCACCACGAACCGAGCCTGCGGCAACGCCGCACTGCCAGGCCACTGGTAGGCGACCAGATCCTCGACAAACGGATCGAGATGCAACGGCGTGCCGCTGGTGAATGCGTAGGTCTCCTCAATACCCACACGAAGGAACGTGCCGCTGGGTTGCGCAGCACCGGCATTCAGGACGCCGGTCACGGTTGAGTTCACACCCGGCCGGTAGAACAGCACGCGCGGCACCGGTGTGACCTCAGCCGTCGCGCTCGGCGACGCCGGCAGTCGTGAGACCCCGCCAAGCAGCGCGCCGGCCACGGCCGCAGGTGGCGCCGCCGGCTGAGTGTCGGCAAGCCGCCACGCGTACTGCCCGGTCGCGACAATTTGACCAACGAGCCGGGCCCCGTCGCCGTTGACGAGAGAGGACTGCACCGCCCGCCAGGCATGCGCCGCTTCGTCCCACGACGCCAGCACCAGCGGGGTGCCGAGCGCCACCCGGCCCCGATTCGCCAGCGAGATGGTCTGAGCCCCCGCCAATGCCAGGCCGTGCGGATGCAGATCGACGGCTCCGACCGGCGACCACCCCGCCGGCAAGAGTCCCTGGAGGCCCTGACCGCTGAGCGCCAGCAGGCGCATGGCGGCATCGCCCGGCAGGGCGCCAGGCAAGAGTGTGATCGAGGCGTCGCCAGACGTGATGGTGCCGCCAATGTCGGCCACCACCGCGGAAGAGGCACCAGTCGGCGTCAGCCGCGCGTCGAACACCGTCGTCGACTCCTGATCGACGATCGAGACGTGGCGATCAACCCGCGTCCAGCCGGACTTCTCTATCGACAGCACGCCCTCGCCGCCACCAGCCGTCAGGAAGTACTGCCCTCGCGCGTTGGTGACGGCCGTCGACGAATACGCCTGCCCGCCAACGTCGTTCCCGCGCAGCTCAATGACCGCATCCGGGACCGGCAGCCCGGTGGTGTCGTCGTAGACCTCGCCTGACACGACGCCCTCGCCGGCAACAATCTCCGCGACGACACGCACCTGACGTTCGGCAAACGCCTGCAGATTCGAGGAG
>JBEBGG010000229.1:0-4743 GCA_040081555.1 Vicinamibacterales bacterium | reverse complement strand
TCTTCGACCAGGTCCACTACCTGACTCGGCGTGCCAACCACCTGCAAGTGACCGCGCGTTCCCGCGAGCCTCACGTAGGTCTGCCTGAGGCTCAAGCCCTCTTGCCTAGCGGTTTCCACGACGAGTTTCTGGCGACTGGTGCTCCCATTGCTCAGCGGTACATCCGGCAACGGCTCGTCTAGGCCACAATGTGACAAGTCGAATCCGCCCAAGAGAGATGACAACAGGGCCATGCCTGCCTTCGGGTGAACCAAGTCTTGAAGCATAGACATCTTCGCGTCCGCCTCGGCTTGGGTCCGACCGACCACTGGGCACAGCCCAGGCATTATCAGAAGGTCCGTTGAGGCGCGCCCGTAACGGGGGAGCCGCGCCTTCAATTCGCGATAGAACGCCGACGCGCCTTCGACCGTCTGCTGCACCGTGAACACCAGGTCGGCCGTTCGCGCAGCCAGTTCCTGGCCGCGACTTGACGAGCCAGCTTGCACGCGCACTGGGTAGCCTTGCGGAGGTCTCGCGATGTTCAGCGGACCGCGCACTCGAAACTCTGGCCCTATGTGGTCGAGCACGTGCAGTTTGGTCGGATCGAACTGCTGACCCGTGGCCTTGTCCCTGATGAACGCGTCGTCTTCCCAGCTGTCCCACAACCCCATCACGACGTCAATGAATTCCTCGGCTCTGTCATAGCGCTTGCCATGTTCCAGGTGTTCAGACCTTCCGAAATTCATCGCCTCGTTAGGATTCGCAGACGTCACCAGATTCCAGCCGGCGCGACCTGTGGACAGATGGTCCAGTGATGCGAATTGTCTGGCAACTTGATACGGCTCGCTATAGGTCGTACTGGCCGTGCAAATGAGCCCCAGCCGATCAGTGACAGCCGACAACGCGGCCAACAGGGTGACCGGCTCGAATTGCCCGCTTCGTGCACCATATACGGCGGCCTCGGTGCTCTCTCTCGGCAGATTGAAGGCGGCCACGTCGGCGAAAAAGACCGCGTCGAACTTGGCGGCCTCTGCGACCTGGGCAACCCGTCTAAGGTGAGACACATCATGCCCGGCGTCGCTCGGCACGCTGGGATGACGCCACGCCGCAACGTGATGACCGTAGGCCGAGACGAACAGACTCAGATGAGCCTTCTTGAGAGACTCTTGCCGGATGGTCATTTGTGTTTGGCTCAGCTTCCTGACTTTTCCGGTCTGCCGTCCAGCCGCCAAGAGCGCCGGGACACGAGGACTCAGCAACCTCCAAATCTACTACTAGGCGAGGCTCTTGGACATCTCAACCATGCCCGCCTCGTACCCGCGCTTAAGGTTCAAAGACATCATGCGACTGTTCCGGCTATGCACCGTCACAGTGACCTTCCGAGCTCCCATACTTCGGGCCCAGTGCTCACCACGCGTCATGAGTTCCGTCGCAATTCCGCGACCCCACATGCTCTCATGTACCCACGTCGAGACTCTTCGTGCGCAGAGTCCGTCGTCCGTCTCCGCTCGGTACCCCGAGTACTTCGCGGTTCGAGGACCCACGTCTTCAAGCACCAACCAATGGAACCCGACGAGTTGGTGGCCCGAAGACTCCGCGACCAATAGCAGGCTGTTGGTCGGATGCCGCGATTCGCGAATGCGTGACGCTACACTGCTGATGCCTATGGACGAGACTTGCCAATTCGAATCCCAAAATAGGGGGCTGTCACAATAGACTTGCGCCGCCCAGGCCACTTCATGTGAGTCGTCGAAATTCAAATCTCGGTAAAGGATGGCCGTCATCTCGATCGCCCTTTGATGATTCAGTCAGTGGTCTCGTGCGTGGACACTCGCTCAGGTACCGCGCGCTCCTGCCCTCGCCAGCAGGCGACCAGACCGGAGTCGCGAAGTTCAAGTGCGAATCCATCCAACGGAGGCAGCTGCTCAGCCGCGGCGGCCGGACCGAAGAGCCACGCCATGGCTGGCATAAGGATCGAGTAGTGGCTGACGCATACGCCAGACCCCCGAGCAGCACGCTCGAGGCCAGCCGCGAGCAAGCGAGGAACGGCCTCCTCCGCTGAACGCATGCCGGGCAACTTGACGCCGTCGACTAGTGCCCGCACGACGCCCATACTTCCCCTGGCTTCGAATTCTGGAAACACCTCCTCGCGTGACACGATCCAAGGGCCCGGCCGGCCGAGGCGAGTGTCGAGCTCTGGCTCCGCGCCCAAGCCATCGGCAGTAATCTGGCACCGCTTGTAGGGACTGGCGGCAGTCCAGCAGACTCGACCCTTTAGCTCCGCGGCCAGTGACCCAATCGCCGCCTGCCCCGATTCCGTGAGGCCGACGTCTGCGTACGGATCATCCTTTGGAATCGGCGGTCGATCGGCGTGGCGCACGAATAGGACGAAGCGTTCTGCGCTTTGGATCATGGCTATCGCAGGATACCCCCTGTGCCACAAAGCGGTGCGACAACCCTGGGGCGCCGACGAACACGACCGTCCAGGATGCCCCAGGAGCGGCGATCGTCACCCTGGACGGCCCGCAGCATATGGACGTCCGAGGACCACAACGCAGCATCGGCGCTCAGGTGAGCCAGACGATGTTCAGTCAGGCCGTGATGAAACCGGTCGGCGCCGACGATCATGATGGTAGGATTCCTGTGTCAAAGGGAGTCCCATTGGGCATCTGCAGCATCCACGGATTCCTTCACAGCCCTCGCTTCCGGAAGTACCGAAGACTGGCGGGCCGACACCGCCCCCCCCAAAAACTGCTGAAGAATTCGTTCCGGCCCGGGCAGCGCACACTGGTCTTACGTTTGGTTCGCAGAATCGGGCCTGATTTCGCGAGTCCGAGTTCGCCAGAAGCGGTGAGCATGGCACCACTAGGAGTGCGTCAGCAACCCCTTAGACCAGGAAGGACCCAACAGTGATCAGCCCGCATGACCAAATCGTGAGTCTGTACGAACGGCACCCGATGGGCTTTGATGCTATCGAGAAGGGGCTCTTGCACTGCGTCATGCAGCGCATGTGCAGCTCCGTCCGTAACGGGGAGTGTGCGTGGGAGGACGCGCAGAAGCACTTCAACATCTACACCTTTCGCGGACGGGTCAAGAGCAGTGAGCGACTCAAACGGAAGCTGATCGAAGCAGAGGACAAATACGGAGTCCAGCTGACCGAGGACAACTTCACGGAATTCATTCCCGACCTGGTGGCGACGCGAGTCGTCTGTCTCCACCACGACGATCTTCTTCCGGTGGCCCTGCAGCTCAGCGGACTTCTACAAGACGGAGGCATGTTCGAGGCCCCACCGCCGAACTCAAAGATCGTGCCGCTTCGCGTGCGACAGGGCGTCCTTACACTCTTGGACATCCCCGAGTTCAAAAAGGCGGGGTTCATGATCGATGAGGCCCACAAGGCTGGGTACACCTCGATTCACTTCGTCTTCCGGATTACGTCGAATTTTCGCAAAGAGGTAGAGCTGACAAGTCATAGAGAATATGACCGGCTGCTGAAAGGCAGGAAATGCTTCATCGAAATCCAACTTCGCACAATTCTCGAGGAGGCCTGGGGCGAGGTCGATCATCGTGCTCGGTACGAAGACGAACGTTTAGCAAACGATCCTGATCTGCTTTCGCAACTAACGGCGTTAGCGTCCTATCTTCAGGCTGGGAATCACCACGTCTCTTTGATCCGAGAGACCGCACACCGGAAGTTCCTGCAGCTTGACGGTTCAGGAAGCAGGAACTCAACGTCCCCATAGGGGTAGCGGCAGCGCCGGCGAGGATGCAGGCTGATAGAGGTGCGTGAGTGTGCGTGAGTGGTGTTTGTTTAGTCTAGAGAAGCGTTGAGGTTAGTCCGTCTCTGTGCTGACGTCCACCACCCTGGGTGGCGAGTCGCTGTTTGTCGCTGCGACGAAGTTGTCACGCACACAAGTGTGCGTGGCCAGTAGGGAAAAGTATGCCGGAGGCGGCCCATGCGGCGCCCTGGCCCACCCAACGCGCCGCTTGGTCGCGAAGCGATTCGCGCAGGTCGTCGCGGCTCACACGGGCAGTCGGTGCCCGCGTGGAGTCGTGGCCACGTCCGCCTGTAACGGAACGGCCTCCGAGCACGCCGTCGCCGTGCGGCGGTTACTTTCGCCGTCTTCGTCCTCGCCGTCAACTGCGGCGTAGGCGGCTGGCGTCAGCCCGCCGAGCCCGTTCTTCGGTCGTTCTTCGTTGTACTCCCGCCGCCAGGTTTCGATGACGACCTGGGTCGCCAGAAGCGGCGCGATGTAGGTCATCCTCGCGTAACGGCGCAGCGTAGAGTTTGGCTGAGGGAATACTGCCCGTCACTCCTCCACGATTACGACGTCGCCGACGATCACCGGTGCAAAGTCGGGCCGGCATCGCGATGCGTACAGCGCGGTGGCGGCGTCGTTCACCGGCAGGCACTTCGCGAACCCGTCGTCGTCGACGAGCATCAGCTGTCCATCGTGGAGCGTCACGGTGTCGAGCGTGTCGGCGCCGATCGTGCGGCGGCACCACTCGAACAGTGCCTCGAACGGCAGCTCATACCTCTCGTGGGCGCCGCTCGCGCGCATGACCTCCACCGGTTCGAGTCTGCGGGACGGGGTGGCAGTGGCGGTCGGCATGATCGAATCCTTCCTGGACGTCGCGGTGTGGCGGTTCCTTCGCCACTCGAGGGAACCCACACTGCGGAACCGGAGGCGGCGCCGCGAGCAGGCGCGGTCACGCTGCGGACCCTTGGCGCGGGCGTGCCAGCCGATCGTGCGGCTGGCGCGA
>JBEBGG010000228.1:0-4784 GCA_040081555.1 Vicinamibacterales bacterium | reverse complement strand
CTACTGAGCTGCGGCGGGTGAGTTCAATCGGCGGTTCGCGGTCGATTGACGTTCGCAAAGGGCGGTGGTCCGAGTATCTCGAGCGTGCCTAGTGACGTCCATTCGATGTGCTCAGAAATCGAGGGTCGGCACTGTCCAGAAACCCACGGACATCGAAGCCCGTCGCGTTCGTCATGACGATCGTGGCGGTCTTCGACGAGGGGTACACCCGCATCATGCAATGAAAACCACCGCCGCCGCCTTCCTTGTACAGGAAGCGCGCGCCGTTCAGGGTTCCGATGTGCCACCCCAGAGTCATCGGGATTTCGGTGCCACCATTCGTCTGCACGGGTGTATTGAACAGTTGCCGAGTGGTGTCGTTGAAGAGTGTCGAATGTGGCCGCAGCTGATCCTGGAGAAACTTCCCGAAACCTCTGGCGGTGCCCACGAGCCCGCCAAACGCTGGTCCGTTTAGGTAGTGATCGTGAATGTGCAGCCAGCGACCTTCATAGCCACCGACCAACGTCTTGTCGATCAGGAACCACTTGAGCAGGTTCATCCACGAGTATTTCTCTAGATAGCCTTTGGCGGAAGTGCCGTTGTCAGGTACCACGTATCCAAGCTCCTCCGGCGTGATTCCCAACGGACGGAGGACATGGTCACTCACGTATGACGGAAACGATTCACCGCTCGCCTTCTCGATGATTGGTCCGAGCAGCCAATACCCGATGTTCGAGTATCCATATTTCGCCCCAGGAGCAGACGACAACTTTGGATGCTCCCGCAACACCGTCGCCAGCGCTGCGCGCTCATCGAATGTTGCGTGGCGCGCGGCCGGGTGCACCCACGCCAAGGGAATTGGATTCGGAATGCCGGAGGTATGCGACAGCAGTTGCCGCACCGTCACCCCGGCACCATAGGGGTGGGAGTCGATAGAGCGGTCTATCGGGGTATCGAGGTTCACCTTCTGCGCCTCGACGAGTTGCAACATCGCGGCCGCCGTGATGGTCTTGCTCATCGAGTACGCCATCATGGTGGTGGCGGCATTCATCGGTCGGCGTCCCGCGATGTCCGCCCAACCGCCGTCGTATTCGAAGACGGTGTGTTCGGGGGCGACGACGAGATACTGGATTCCTGGGGTTTTCGAATCTCGCACCAACGCATCCAGGTGCGATCGAACAGCCTCAGCGTCTGGCAATGCTGGTTCATTCATGGTGGGTCCGCAGCCGACGGTGGCTAGGTAGAAGACGGTCAGAACGCCGTGCAATACCCTCATGCTCTTTGTCGAGTGTGACTTCACACTGGCGTTCCGCGCGGGCCGCGCTGTTCTCTCCTTTGAGCCCGGTTGGCTAGAGCCATCGAACCGGCGGCGCAGACCGCGCTCCCGAGGACCAGCCCGGGACCGAACAGAAGAAACTCTCCCCACAGGCTGCTCCCTCGAAGGGCCGCGCCGGCGACGAAGAGCCCGGACAGCAGCAAGCCATTTACGGCGCCCCACCCTGCCACGACGGAAAGCGAGGGCTGGACGAACCCGCCACGCCCCTCGACAACCGCGAGGACTCCGGAAAACGTGATGCCGGCAGCAAACCCCAGTGGGGCAAACAGAAGTGCAAACGGGAGGTCTGGGTTAAGCGTTGATACTCGCGCCAAGAGGAAGCCTGCAACAAACCCTGCCGCCGCCCAAATGAGGCCCATCCTGACTGCTGCACGGACGCGTCGTCGGAAGTTCTCCATGACTGCCTCCTCCTAGCGCGCCGCATCAGCCGCGGCGCGCCCATCATTCAGCCGGCCGCCGGCGGCTGAAGCCGAGGTTAGCCGGCTGCTCCAGTGGGGTACGGGGACGCATCTGGCTGGAATGGCCTGGGTTCATGTCTGTCCCATCAGCCACGTGTATCCAGCGCGGAAGCTCAGATAGTGGTACCCGGTTTGTGGTTCGTCGAGCGTCACCGCGTCGCGAAGCTCGAGCCGAATCCCCCGCCGGCCGTTCAGCCAGTACGTCACGCCACCGCCCAGACTGAAAAAGGACGTCTGCTGTCCATCAGAAACCGGCTCCACGCCGAGCGAAAAGCCGCCGTCTAGAAACGGGTCCACTTTTTTCGGATTCGACCTCGAGCGCGGATGATAGCTGACGTCGACCGAGAGCATGATGTCGTCAAATCGCCCGAAGTCATAGTCCTCAAACCGTGGTCCAGCCTCAAACCCGAGTCCCACACCGCGCGGATGAAGCCACTCCATGCCGAAGCCGAAATGAAGCATGCTCCTGGCACCGCCGAGTCTCTTGAGTTTGGCTCCATTCGACACGACGATGTGCGCGCGGCGCTGTGCACCATTCGCGGGTGATATTTGCGCGAAGGCGGGCTCGGACGTCGCCGTCGCTGCCGCCATGATCAGAACGACAGAGAGCACCCGAAGCATCGACATTCTGGTCAAGCGTGCCTCCTGCGCAATGCTGTTTGTCCGGCCCAGTGCGCCAAATGAGCCGCGCGCGGATATCGCGAACGCGCGTCGGCTCTATTTGGATGTTAGCCAGCGGCGAGTCCTCTTCGCCCTTCGGAGTTACTCAGGTCGAACTGGCACTCTTAACAATTCAGATGCTGTCGCGCCATGCCGCTGCCGCTCTCTCGATGGCGTCCCCCTCCTGAATCGGAAGGATCACGCGAGTCGTAAACTTCAGGAACGGGGTCCATGGTGCGATCGTCTTCGCGAGGTCGGCAGCGCTACCGGCCTCGATCAAGCCGACACCGCCGCCGCCGTCCGCGAAGCTGTAAAACGCCTTGAACTCCGCGGGACCAGGCTGCCACTTCGAAAAGAGCAGACTTGAGCGCTTCTGACCTACCTCGGACCTGTCGATGTATTCCCAAGTCACGTGAAACAACATGAAAATTCTCCTCTAGTAGTAACACCCGCTGGTGTTGACGACGGTCGATGTCGGGCTACTTCCGCGCCTCCAGGATGAGGTTAAACGGAGTTTCGGTGGCGCGGCGGAAGCGGGTGAAGCCCGCCTCGGCAAAGACATCGCGCAGCCGCGCTTCTCCGGCCTGTGCGCCCAGCCCGAGTCCAACTTCCTGGGAGAGGGAATTGGGCGTGCAAACGAATGTCGACGCCGCATAGAACAGCCGGCCGACTGGATTGGTGTTGTCGGCAAGCCGATCGCCGGCGAACGGCTCGACCAGCAGAACCGTCCCGTCCGACGCGAGCGACTGGTGGGCGTGGCGCGCCGCCCCGACCGGGTCCCCCATGTCGTGGAGGCAGTCAAAGAAGCAAATAAGGTCGTAATCGTGGGCGGGATACCCTTTGGCGTTTGCGACCTCGAATGTTGTACGGCCGGCGACCCCGCTCTTGACGGCGCGCTCCTGGGCTGTGTTGATGGACGGTGCGTGGAAGTCGAAACCGAAGAATCGGGATGCCGGAAACGCTTGGGCCATGATGACCGTCGAGGCGCCGTGCCCGCAGCCGACATCCGCGACGGTCACCCCAGCTTCGAGCTTGCGGACGACGCCGTCGAGCGCGGGCAGCCACTCGGCGATCAGGTGAGCGCGGTAGCCGGGTCTGAAGAAGCGCTCGGTGCCCGAGAACAGGCACGGATGGTGCTCGCCCCACGACAGCCCACCGTTACCCCGCATGGCGGCTACTAGCTTGTCCTTGTCCAGGAACATACTCGCCAGCACGGACGCTCCGCCGGCGACATACACGGGCGAGTCCTCGTTCGCCAGCGCCATCGCCTGCTCCTCTGGAAGGCGGAACCGCCCATCGCTGGATTCGACGTATCCCGCCGCGGCCTGGGCGCTGAGCCATTCCCGAATCAGCCGCGCGTTGCAACTCGTCCGCTCCGCAAGCTGCTCGGGCGTAGTCCAAACCCCATCCGCCATCGCGCGGTACAAGCCAAGCTCATCGCCGAGGATAACGCTCGCCATCATAGCGGCCCCGCCCATGTCGGTGACTAACTTACCCATGAACGCGTTCAGCTTCGCTTCATCCATCGTCCCTTCTCCTCAAATCAAGTCTTGTCACGGCTCATGGCCGTCCAACGCTTGAGGTGAGCCGCGCGCGAAGGCCACAGGCCGGAACGCGTCGGCTCGACCGAACGGTTAGGCCGCACTTGGCTCGGGCCATACCTGCCTACGCTTCGATGTACACCACCAGGGTCTCGGGCAGCACACCGTCGTAGGCCATCGCGTCGGCCGCGCCCTTGGACTGCATCGCGGCGCCAAACGTCTCCATGTCGGGAACGTCCATCATCACCGCTACGGAGGTCGAATCCGTCGGGTGGATGAAGGTGCGGATGTTCGTGACGCCGAGGGGTTCGAAGAATTCCTTGCGCCTGGGCGAAGCCAGCCAGTGTTTCTGATCCTTGACCTTGTGGTGGGCGACGATGGTGGGCATAGAGAAGTCTCCTTGTGCGTTCCCGAAAACACGGGTGACTGCGCCGACAACGCTGCGGCGTATGCGACAGTAGATTCTTGCCGTTTGCCGAAGTCAAGCGCGCGACGTTCGGTCGGCGTCAGGAGCCGTCGAAGACCAAGCAAGAACACCCGCAACCGTGAGCGATGCCATGAAGGCGAGCCAGCCTCAGGTCCACAAGACACGGTCGACGCTACAGGTAGCTTAGCCACCAATCCCGACGACGCCCCTTGACCGCAGCCACCCATTTGCAGAGCGGATACAGCGCGACTACAACCAGCAGCCACACGACGTAGACCCCTGGGAGCCCAACACCGTATCCCTTGGGGAAGAAGAAACTGAACGTCAGGAACTGGCGGGCATCGAACCCCTGAATGACACCGAGTGCGACGGCGAGGGTATGT
>JBEBGG010000076.1:0-17270 GCA_040081555.1 Vicinamibacterales bacterium | reverse complement strand
ACACCGCGGCGCAGCCGCGCACACAGCGAACACGGCGTCTGATTGGTATCGAGAATGTCTTCGATCAATCCGCCAATGTTGGTGTGTTCGATGTGCAGCTCCCAGCCACGCTCCTGGCAGGTCTTCTTGATGACCCCGTGCTTGTACTCCTTGTAGCCGGAGTCGACGTTCACGGCAAAGAACGTGAACTTGACGGGCGACCGCTGCTGGAGCACGTCGAGCGTCTGCATCAAGGCCCAGCTGTCCTTGCCGCCGGAGAGCCCCACCATGATGCGGTCGCCGGCCTCGATCATCTCGTAGTCGACGATGCCCTTGGTGGTCTTCTTGGCGATCCGGGCCTCAAGGTCCGTGCGATAAGCCATTGAGCGATTCTAGACCAGCGCTGGTAGGTATCATAGGCGCCATGATTCAGTCTCGAGGCAGGTGTTTCCGCTCAACCGCAGCGCTGGCGTTCTGGCTGCTCGCGTCCTCCGGCGTGCACGCCCAGACAACGAAAGACGTCTCGGCCGAGAGGTCCTTTCAGAACGGCTTCGATGCCGACACCCTGAGCGCCCTCCCCCTTGGCGAGAACGTCTATGCCCTACTCGAGACGACGCAGTCCGAGATGATTTCGGATCGGTTCAGCAGCGGCGGACTCAACCTCGGCCAAGGCGCTCGCATCGGCGGCTTTCTCGGGTCGTGGTCACAAACGCGGTTTCGCATCGGCGACATCGATGTCACTGACCCGACCGGCAGCGGCGCCTCGCTGCTGTTTCCCGAGTTGATGTTCTGGCAGCGGGTCACCATCGGCAGCGGGATGTTTTCGGGTGACACGATCGCACCTGGCCTGGCGGTGGACCTTGAACCACGCCGGCCGGCGGCAAAGTGGACCTCGACGCTGAGCGGTTCGGGATCGGGGGGGAGCCTTGCCAGCCAGACGCCTGCGGGATTGATTCCGCCAATCATGCGGCTCGGCAGCTGGGGGCACGGCGCGGCGATGGTCAGTGGTCCGCTGTCTCCCCGCGTCGGACTCAGTGCCGGCGGGACCTGGAGCCGATCATCAGCCTTCGCCCGCGAAGTGGCACAAACGACGCCCTCGAGTGTGGCCTCAGGCGTTGCTAACCTCGTCTACAGCGCGTCGGCCAACACTGAAGCCCGCGTCTTTGGTTGGTTTCAGCGCGCCAGTGCGCCTCTGGACTACCGCCGTATTCTTCCCGCCGCGGCGCCCACGCGTGATCGGTCGACGCACCTGCAGGCGACGTGGCAGAACCGCCGGGACTCTGGCCTCTCCTGGCGTGTCGCCACCGGCTACACCGAGCGCGCACGCACCAACGATCTCGGTACCACGTCGGTGACCTTCGAGCGCCTGATTGACGGTCCAGTGCCGGCGCTGGTCGCCGCCAGTGCCGACGACACGACTCGCCGGTGGACGCTGGCCGCTCGCATCACGCCAGCACCAGCCACGACATCACGGCACACGTTGGACTACGGATTCGACGCCGACAGGGCCGGCACTCAAACGACTGCCCCGTTCAGCGGCGTCGTCGGCGAGACGGTGGACGGCCTTGCCGCCCGGGCGTGGCGCTTTGTTGACCCGCGGCTCGAGTCGAAACGTCATCGCGTCACGGTGGCGGCCTTTGCCAATGACCGCATCGCCATCAGTCCGACGCTGACACTTGATGCGTCGCTTCGCCTCGAATCGGTGACCGGCAGTGCCGCCGGCGCCGCCAACGGGGTCCGCTGGCTCTCGGTACTGCCACGCGCGGCGTTTCGCTGGAAGGTGACGGACCTGGCCCAATTGTCGCTGGTTGCCGGCTATCGCCGGTCCGCGAATCAGCTGAATCTGGATCTGCTCTCCTTCGGCGACCCGGCCGCGTCGACCGGCACGGTGAGTCGTTGGACGGGCGCTCCGCTCACTGCGGCGCCAGCGCCAGGCGACCCCGTCATCGATCGCATCGGCCCAGGCACCGGTGGCGATCCCGCGTTCAGCCGCATCGATGCAAATTTGAAGCGCCCTTACACCGACGAGTTCGTGGTCGGTGTCGAGTCCCATCGCGACGGCTGGCTCAAGTGGGGGCTGATGGGTATTGGCCGGCACGAAACCAACATCATCGGCCTCACTGACGTCGGCGTCCCACTGAGCGCCTACACCGCCGGCACGCAGTTCGATCCTGGCCAGGTACTCGACCTGGCGTTTGACGATCAACAGCTGCCGGTCTACAACCGATTACCTTCCACCTTTGGCAACAATCGGTATCTGCTGACCAATCCCGTTGGCCACACCGCCAGATCCTTCGCCCTGAAGCTGACGGCACAGGCAACGGGCCAGCGGTTTTACAGCCTGTGGGTCGGGACGACGTACCTGGCGCAAGGGTCGGCCGGCAACCGTGGCTTCGGGCCGCTCGAGAACGATCAGGACGCGGTCGGCGAGCGGTTCACCAATCCGAATGCCGCCGGGTTTGCCCGTGGCCGTTTGTTCGCGGACCGCGCCTTCACCATCAAGTGGACGACGGCCTACAAGCTCCCTGGCGATCTCGACCTCGGCGTCATTGCGCGGTATCAGGACGGTCAACCCATGTCGCGCCTGGTGATCGCCTCTGGCCTCACGCAAGGGCCGGAGGCATTGCTCGCGTATCCCAATGCGAGCCATCGCTACACGTTCACGGGCACGCTCGACCTTCGCGTGCGCAAGGGCATTGCGGTCGGGACCAGGCACGCGGACCTTGTGCTCGACGCCTATAACCTGGTCACTCGGTCGAACGAGGTGGAGGAGTACGCCGTGACCGGGCCGGATTTCCGAGCGTCGACGGCAATCGAGCCGACACCTGCCGTGCACCTCGGGCTTCGTCTGTCGTTCTGAGCCACTGGTGACTGTCGCGCTGTTCTGGATTGCGCTCGGCGCTCTACTGATTGCGGCGCTCTGGTTCCTCCGTCTCGTGATCGAGACAGGTGCGGCCTATAAAGCGAAAGTCCTCTCGACACTGCTCTTCACGCAGCATCGGGCCGTCAATCCGCAGAGCGCCACGGAAGTGTCCGCCGACAGCTACCGCATCCTTCGGCTCTTCCGCGCCCGCATCGACCACGAGAAACGCCTCGTCTCGACCTCGTTCCTCGGCCTCAGGCCCCAGACGGCCATCTGGCGCGAGGGCTTCGGCAGCACGCTCCACGCGGACTCAGCGATGTCCGCTCCCTCCGTATCGTCCACACGGCCGCGCGTGCGCAGTGAATGGGAGCGCACCGGCACGCCATCCACGCTGGCCGATGCCGTGGCGCGCGCCTTCACGGAGCCGAATCCGGCGCGCCGCCGCCGCACGCAGGCTGTCGTCGTCGTCCAGGGCGGCCGCATCGTGGCGGAACAGTACGCGCCACCGTTTGACGCGTCGTCGCTCTTTCCGGGCTGGTCTGTGGCAAAGAGCCTCGTGCCCTCGCTCGTCGGCATTCTGGTGGGCGAGGGCCGACTGAGCGTGAGCGACCAAGCGCTGTGGCCCACCTGGAGCGCAACGGATCCGCGAGCGGCCATCACGCTGGAGGATCTCCTGCGCATGCGCAGCGGGCTGCGCTTCAAGGAGGTCTACACCACGCCCGTCTCCGACGTCCTTCGGATGCTGTACCGCGAGCGCGACATGGCTGCGTTTGCCGCGTCCCGTCCGCTGGCCGCGCCTCCCGGTACTGCATGGAGCTACTCGAGCGGCACGACCAACATTCTCTCGGCGATCATCAAACGCACAGTCGGAGAGTCGAGCTACATCGACTGGCCGCACCGAGTGCTGCTTGACCGCATCGGGATGAGCAGCGCCATTCTCGAAGCCGACGCGGCCGGCACCTTCGTTTGCTCGTCGTACATGCTGGCGACCGCGCGAGACTGGGCCCGTTTCGGACGGTTTCACCTGCAGGACGGCGTGTGGGATGGCACCCGGATCTTGCCCGAAGGATGGATGGCGTTCTGCACGACGCCGACGCCGCAATCCCCCACTGCCAACTTCGGTGCGCATTGGTGGTTGAAGCTGCAGCCAGACATCGGTGGCCAGACCGCTTCGGCATCACGGATCCCGGCCGACGCGTTCTTTGCCGTGGGGCACGAGGGCCAGACGATCAGCGTGATCCCGTCACGCGACCTCGTGGTCGTGAGACACGGGCTCTCGATCTACATCGACGCCTGGAATCAGGCCGAGTTCGTCACCGATATCCTGGACGCGCTCTAGCGCCCGTGAACCGACGCGCGATCAGCGCGTGGAGACGATGCGCGCCGGAATGCCGACGGCGACGCTGCGGGCCGGGACAGCCTCGCGTACCACGGCACCGGCACCGACAACGGCAAGGTCGCCAATCGTGACGCCGTCGAGAATCTTGGCGCCGGCACCAATCCAGGCCCCATCGCCAATCTGCACACCCCGCGAGACGCGGCCCTGCTCGAGCACAGGCCGCTCGGGATCGACGAGGCGGTGATCACCACCGATGATGTAGACGTAGGCCGCCACCAGCGTGCCTGTGCCGACCGTCACCTCACCCGCCGAGAACAGCTCGCAGTTGAAGCCGACGTTCGCATCGCGCTTGAGCGTGATATCGCCGTTCTTGCACGACAGAATCGTGTTGCGGCCGATGAACACGCCGCTCTCAATACGGATGCCGCGATTGGTGGTGCCCTTGGCGTCGAGCAGGCAGTTGTCGTCCACCACGACGTTGTCGCCGATGTGAATCTTGTGCGGATGCCGAAGCACGACGTTCTGCCCGAAGACCACGTTGCGGCCGCAGGAGCCAAGCAGTTTCGGATAGAGCGTCTTCCGGAGCGCGAGTCCGAGCGCACCGGGCCTGGCCTGCGCGATGGTGACGACCAGCTCATACTTCAGCAAGGCACCGAGGCCGGGCTTGCCAACGATGAGCGCGGAGTATTTCTGGCGCGCGCTCTGGCCAGGCGCAAAGAGATCGTCCTGCGCGCGGGTAATGGTCGGTGACGGCAACGGCTCAGATCCAGCCATGTTCGCGGTACCACGCCAGCGTGCGCCTCGCGCCCTCTTCGATCGACACCTGTGGCGCGAAGCCGATCTCCGTGCGCGCCCGTGTCGTGTCGAACGCGCGACTCTTGGTGTAGAAGTCGACACGTCGTCGATAGAGCGGTGGCTCGATGCCAAAGGGGCGGCACAGGCCTTCGCAGAGCGCCCCGGCCATCCAGATCGGCCACACGGGCCAGTGCATCCACGGCGGCGCCACGCCGGCGACGGTGGCAATCCTCGACACCAACTCGTTGAGCGTGGTCACTTCAGGACCGGCGAGGATGTAGGTGCGATTGGCCGCGGCCGCGTGCTCGCCGCAGAGTCTGAAGCCTTCCACGAGGTCGTCAATGTAGGTCAGATGGTAGTAGATCTGACCGCGGCCGAGCATCGGAAACCGGCGACGCGCAACGCCCCGAAACAGCTTGAGCAATCGCCTGTCGCCAGGACCATAGATGCCTGTCGGACGGACGATGACGACTTCGATCCCGAGGCGGAGTCCGGTGGCGCGGGCCAGTTCTTCGCCTTCAAGCTTGGTCTCCTGATAGATGTCGCCCGGCTTGAGCGGCGCGTCTTCATTCGCCGGCGGATGCTCCACGTCGCCATGCACACCGACGGTGCTGCAATGGACGACGCGCTTCACTCCCGCAGCATGCGCGGCCTCGATCAGTTCTGCAACCGCCGTGGCATTGACGCGCCGGTACATCTCCGTTGACGTCCCCGCTTCGCGATAGATGGCGGCGATGTTGTAGACGACATCGATGTCTCGAAGGGCGGCCTCGAGTGAACCCCGATCGCGAAGGTCACCGCGCATGACGGCCACGCCCTGACGTTCGAGGCCGACGGCGCGCGCCGGATTCCTTGCGATGGCTCGCACCTGATGACCGGCAGCCGCCAGGCCGCGCGCCAGGTGCCCTCCAGTGAACCCCGTCGCGCCGGTTACGAGGGCTCGCACCGTTCAGCCACGACCGTAACGGGTGAACCGAGGAGACGTAGGAGCCCGACGGCGGCAAGCGCCCGCTCCGACGTTTCCGTGAACCGCCTCGACCCGATGGTCTTGTGGAGGGCGATTGGCAGCACAAACTGACGATGCGTACTGACGATGCGAAAGTTGTTTCTGGCAAACGCCGCGGCAATCTGGTGAGCGCCAAAGACACGATACGGCTCTGTCGCGCCGCCGAAGGCATACCGCACCTTGCGGGCGAGCGATTGCACCAGGGCGACGCTATGGGCCGACGGGTAGTCGACGATGACGCGGTGGCGGCTGACGCGGCATAACTCGTCGACGCACATGCCCCAGCGCGGTGTGTGCATCAGTACGCGCAGGCTGACAGCGATGTCGAAGGCCCGATCCGCAAAGCCCAGTGCATGCGCATCGCCAGTGGCGAAGGTGATCGGCACCACGCGATCCCGGGCGCGCTCCCGGGCCACGGCCAGCATCTCTTCCGACGCGTCGACGCCGGTCACCTGTGCACCGAGGTCGGCCATCAGGAACGCGGCCCGCCCCGTACCAGTGCCGACATCGAGAATCGAGCGACCATTCACCGGTCCCAGGAACCTGGTGAGCACATCGGCCTGGCCGGCCGCGACGAGGTCGCCAATCGGACCGCCGAACCTGCGCTGGTCGAATGCGCGCGCGTTCTTGGCGTCGGCGTAGAACGTGTAGCTGTAGTGCCCGGGCCCCTCGCTCACGCCAGATCCTTGATCGGCGCCAAGGGCGCTGCCGGATCAAGCGCCGCCACCGCGCGGCGCGTCCGCTCGAGATAGGCCTCGTAGCTGTACTTGGTCTCAGCCAGCGCCTTGGCGTTGCGCCCGACAAGTGCGGCGCGCGCCGTATCGGTCAATGCGGCCAGTATTCCGTCCGCAAACTCGCGCGACGTGATGCCGGTGAGAATGGCCGTCTCGTCACTGAGGACCTGAGTGTGCGTGAGCAACCGCGTGGCGACAATCGCCTTGCCTGAGCGCAAATACTGATAAATCTTCAGCGGCGTATTGGTTCCGCGCGAGCGTGGCGAGACCAGCGCGTCGCAGGCCAGCAGGTACGCCGGAATCTCGGTGGCGGGCCGTTCGCCGGCAAAGATGGTGACCGCGTCGATCCCCTCGGCCTTGGCCGCCGCCTTCGCCTTCTCCACCTGATCGGGCTTGCCGCCGGCCAGCAGCAGCCGCGCATCCGGACGCGCCTCTGCCACCAGCTTCATCGCGGCAAACAACAGGTCGAGTCCCTGATAGGCCTCAAACGTGCCGGTGTAGAGCACCAGCGGCGTCTGCGCGCTGAGGCCATGTTGCGCGCGCACGGCCGCAGCCTGCGCCGGCACGGCGTGCTCTTCGGCTGATCCCGGCGCGTTCTCGATGAGCACCACCCGCGCGTCGGGTTCAATCTCGCGCACGGTCTCTTCAAGCGACGGGCAGATCACAATGACGACGCGGGAGCGGCGAATCATCAGCCGCTCCATCAGGAGGAACACCCGCCGGATGAGGGTTGATCCGCTGAAGGCGAAGTTGGTGAGCTGCTGCGGCAGGCTGGAGTGCATGTCGTAGAGGTGCGGAATGCCCAGCACCAGCGACAACACAATGCCGATGAGCCCGCCCTCTTCGTGCGAGTGAATGAGGTCGTACTTGCCGCTCAATGCCCGGCGGAGCGCGGCGAGTGTCAGGACGGCATCGAGGGGCAGCTTGGCAAGCGAGGGCCCGATCTTCACCCGCGACACAAACGGTGGACGCATGGCCCGGAAGATCCGCAGCCCGGGGATCTCGACGTCTGCCCCGAACGGATAGGTCACCAGATCAACGGTGTGCCCGAGCGTCGTCAACGCGCGGATGCGGTGATACTCGCTGAACGGCGTCCCACGAGGCTCAAAGAACGGCTCGGGCGCGATCATCAGGATGCGCATGCGGTGAGTGATTTTCGCACGGATCCGTAGTACAGTCCCGAGTCCCTCGCATTCCTCGGTCATGTCCGACGAACCCACACCCACATCACCACTGCGGCGCTCTGTCCTGATGGCCGCCAAGCTGGTCGTCAGCGCGGTGTTGATGTATGTGCTGTTCACCTACGCGGGTGTCGACGTCCACGCCCTCTGGGAAGGCGCTCGCCGCGCATCGCTGCTCTGGCTTGCGATTGCGCTGGTCGTCTACGCCCTCAACATCGTGGTCAGCTCGTGGCGATGGCATGTCCTGCTCGAGGCGCAACAGATTCGCGTCCCCGGCAAGACGCTGTTCGGCTCGCTGCTGGTGGCCGGATTCTTCAACAACTTCTTGCCGAGCAACATCGGCGGCGACGTGATCCGTATTCGCGACACGGTGGGCGCCGCTCGATCCAAGACACTGGCAACGCTGGTCGTGCTCGTCGATCGCGGCCTTGGCCTGATGGCGCTGGTCCTCATTGCCGCCTGCGGCGCCACGATCGCGTCCACGCTTCACGGCAGCGGCACCTCCCCCGTGTGGCCGTCCTGGCTCTGGGGGATCTTTGTGGCGGGCGCCGTCGTGATCGCCCCGGCCGTCTACTCGCCAGCCGGCGTCCGGCAGCTGCTGCGGCCGCTCACCATTCTCCACCCCGAGTGGGTCGGCGAACGCATCGAGACGATGACCGGAGCGCTGGTGCGCTTCAGGGCCGCGCCGCAGGCGCTCTTGGGCTGCTTCAGCGGCGCCGTCGTCGTGCAAGGGCTGGTCGTGCTGTTCTACGTGGCGGTGGCGCGCTCATTGGGCGTGCCGATCACCGGCTGGGATCTGGCCGTGATTGTGCCGCTGTCCATCGTCGTGCAGATGCTCCCGATCTCGGTCAACGGCTTCGGCGTGCGCGAGGCCACCTTCTCTCTCTACTTCACGCGCATCGGCTTGCCGATCGCGTCGGCGGTACTGCTCTCACTCGTGGCCGCCGGTGTGATGATGTTCTTCTCGCTGTCGGGAGCGGCCGTCTACGTCTCCCGGGGTCGCTGACCTCGTGGCTCAAGACCTCCATCACACCAGGCTCATCGAGGAGGCCTACTGGCTCGTGCTCGGCCGCGGTCCGTCCGCGCTTGAACGCGCCGACGAGACCGCCGGTGTCCTCAATGCCGATCAAGCATCGATGCGACGCGGCATTCTGGCCTCGGACGAGTTCCGGCGCCTGCGTGCCGCCTGGCAGCGCGGACAAGAGACGCATGAGCCGGCACCGCTCGAGGCCGGACTCGAGAAGCTGGGACCGCCCGAGTACTTCGTCAAGCGGGCCTACGAAATCCTGCTCGGCCGAGAACCGGACGAGAGCGGAGCCACGCACTACGCTGGTGTCCTGGCGAAGGGAGAACCGCGCGCTGCTATCGCCCGCGCGCTCGCCCTCTCTGACGAATTCGAGCAGCGCCTGCGCGCTGTGCCGCGCGATACCCAGCTGTGCGAACTCGCGAACCCAGCAAAGTGGCAGAACCCGGAGTGGCTGGATCTGCTCCGCAGCCTCGGCCTGTCGGACGATCCGCTGGCGATGCACCGCAAGCCGTACGAGTTCACCCAGTTGCTCTTCGGCTGCCAGCGCCTCGGCATGCTTCGTCCCGATGCCTCCATCGTCAGCATCGGCGCCGGGCACGAACAAGTGCTCTACTGGCTGGCCAACCACGTCCAGCGCGTCGTCGCCACCGACATGTACGAGGGCGCCTGGACCGACGTGCTGGCCCGCGAGGGCGACCCCGCCGTTCTTGACGATCCGGATCGCTATGCGCCGTTTCCCTATCGGCGCGAGTGCCTGGAGTTCAGACGCATGGACGGACGACAGCTCGAGTTCCCTGACGGCACCTTCGATGTGTCGTACTCGCTGTCATCCATCGAACATTTCGGCGGCTTCGAGGGCGCAGCGCGCACCATGCGCGAAATGGCGCGCGTGCTCAAGCCCGGGGGGATCCTGGCGTTGGCGACCGAGTACGTACTGAGCGGACCACCGTGCGCGGAAACCTTCCAGCCTGAAGAGATTCACGCCCTCGTTCGCGAGTCAGGCCTGACGCTGGTCGAGTCGATCGATGAGCAGGTCTATCGGCGTTACAACGTCCGGCCCGTCAGGATTCAGCTCAACCCCTTCCAGTCGCCGCACATGACCGTCCAGATCGACAACACGGTGTTCACCTCGGTCATGATCTTCCTACGCAAATAGCGTTACCCTCGTCGGAGATGCCAGCCAAGCAGATGTTGTTGTCGCCATCAGCCATCGCGCTCGTGTTGAGAGGCGCCCTTTGCTGACAGGACGACCGCACGCGAAACGGCCGCCGTTCTCCGAGCGTGGCGGACGGCTGCGAGGACTCATCGACCTCGCCACGGGCCGTTATCCGGCATTCCTCTTCGGCGCTTCGCTTGGCCGCCTATTGCCGGTGTTCCACCTCCACGAGGAAGCGCCTGACTGGCTCGAGCCACGATTTCGCCATCTGGCAGAGAACGGCTATCAGACGGTTGGGGCCGACCAACTCGCCGCCTACGTCAAGAACGGCGTGTCGCCCGGTCCTCGGCGTGTCGCACTCACCTTCGACGATGCGCGGGCGTCGTTGTGGACGGCAGCCGCTCCGCTCCTGCGAAAGTATGGGCTCACCGCCATCACCTTCGCCATCCCGGCGCGCCTGCTCGATGCCGAGCAGCTGCGTCCGACGATGGACGACGGCGTGCGGCAGCCGAATGCGGTGGATCAGTCGGACAACCCGTTTGTCACCTGGCAGGAACTTCGTGCGCTCCGGGCGTCTGGCACCATTGACGTGCAGGCACATACGCTGACCCACGCCGCGATCTTCTGTTCGGATCGACCGGTCGGCTTCGTGACGCCAGATTTCCACCCAGGGCACCTGCTCAACTGGCCGCTGCTGACGCCGCCGGATGTGCCGCCACGCTTCCTCGGTCCTGGGGCGCTTGGCGCGCCGCTCTACGTGCGTCGTTCGCGCATGTCCGATGGCCGGCGCTTCATGGTCGAACCCTCGATTGCCGAGAAGGCCCAGACCTACGTGGCGGAACACGGAGGCACTGAGTTCTTCGCACGTCCCCACTGGCAGGCGGAACTGCAGCAGGTGATTCCCGGCCGGCATGGTGCATTCGAGACTGCTGACCAACAGCGGCGGGCCATTGAGGACGAGTTGGACCGCTGTCACACTGAGCTCTCCGCCCGTCTCGGGAGTGACGCGGTACGTCATCTCGCGTTGCCCTGGGGGATTGCCGGAACGGTCACGCAGGCGGCGCTCAAACGCAGTCGGTACGAGACGGCTTATCGAGAAGAAATGTTCGGCCGCCAGGGCGTTCGTCCCGGCGACGATCCGTACCGGCTGATGCGACTCAACGGCAAGTTTATCGAGTGCCTGCCTGGACGCGGTCGGCAGTACTTCTTTTCCAGGCTATGAAAGCCGTCGAGCAACCGCGTCAGGTACGCATCCTCATTCTCTCGACCTACTACCACCCGGTGGTGGGAGGCTCGGAGACCAATGCGCGCCAGCTCGCCACCTACCTCCAGCAGCGTGGCTTTGTGGTCACCGTGCTGACAAAACGCGTGGGGCGCGACGTGCCGAACCGCGAGACGCTGGATGGTGTCACCATCATCCGTGTCCGACCGGGCGGTTCCCGATCGCAGTGGCAGAAGTGGCTCATGCTCCCGAGCGTCTTTTTCACCATGCTCAGGCTTGGCCATCAGTTCGATCTCGTGTTCTCGCCAGACTACCGCGGCATCGGCATCGCCGGCATACTGGCCGCACTCGTACTGGGACGCCCGTCTGCGATGGGCACCCAGGCTCTTGGCGTCATCAACGCCCACAACCTCGACCCCATACTGGCGCGATTGCATGTCCGCACCAGCAGCGGAATTGCGCGAATCATCCGCTGGCCCTTTCAGGCGATCTACACCCGCGCCGACGCCTATCCCGCCATCACACGGGCGATCGAACGCGAGGCGATCGCCGCGGGCGTTCCCCCAGAGCGCGTGCACTTCCTGCCAAATAGTGTGGACATCCAGCGCTTCCGTCAGCCGTTGCCTGGCGAACGCGAGGAGATTCGCCGAAGACTCGGCTGGCAGACCGACAAGACCATCTGCCTGTATCTGGCGAGGCTCAGCCGGGAGAAGGGGCTCATGGACCTCATGGCGGCATGGCGCGAGGTGACCGCCGGCCATGCCATGCTGTACGTTGGTGGCCCTGACATGGAGGGGCACTCATTCAACGTCGGGCCTGCGGCGCGCGCCTTCGTGGTGGAGCACGGACTCCAGGACCGCGTCAGATTTCTTGGACCGACGTCGGAGCCATACACGTTGCTGCGTGCCGCCGACCTTCTGGTTCAGCCGTCGCACTGGGAAGCGGCTCCCTTCGGCGTCCTCGAAGCCATGGCGACGGGCCTGCCGGTGGTGGCGACGCGCGTTGGCGGCATGGCTGAATATCTGACCCACGAAGAAACGGCGCTCCTCTGCGAGCCTCACGACCCAACCGGACTGGCCTGCCAACTGACCCGTATGATTGGCGATGAGGCGATGCGGGCGCGCCTCGCTGAGGCCGGACGAGCGATCGTCCTTCGTGACTTTGACCAGGCAGTCATCTGCGACCGCTACGCGACCCTGTTCACGGCGCTGGCGACACGGGCGGATCGGGCATGACCACACCCACGGGAGTTGGACCGCTGGCGCGGCTCGCCGCTCTGCTCTTTCCCAAGCCGGCCATCTCGAGTGCGCTCGACCCACAGGCGCAGACGGCACTGACGGCGCTCAACGACGCGCTCGCTGATTTCTACAACAGCGAGGTCGTCGCGCAATATTTCTCAACCGCCGAGACTATAAACGCCGAGTGGTCGCCGGAGTTCAAGCCGCACCATCACCTGCACGGAGCGATTCCCGCCGGCGCGACCGTCCTCGACATCGGATGCGGGTCAGCACACCCCTACCGGCATCTCAAGGACAAGATCGGCAAGTATTTCGGTATTGACTGGTCCGAAGCCCAGGTCCAAGCGAACCGCGAGCGCTGGCCCGAATGCACGTTCATTACCGGGTCGGCCTACGCGGTACCGTTGCCAAACGACGTGGCCGATGTCGTCATGAGCTTCTACGTCATCGAGCATTGTGTCTGGCCGCATCGGTTGCTGGACGAGATGCTCAGGCTCGCCAGGCCCGGCGGCCTCATCGTCGTGCTGACGCCGCCCTTCAGGCACAAGTCGTACTTGAAATCACTGCCGTACGGCCTGTCTGCGAGACCGTTCAAGGACAAGCTGCGCTCGGTCAGCGTGCTCGACCTCCTCTGGCATGTCTATCACCACCGCCTCTGGTATCCCGCCTTCCTGAGGCGCAGGCATCCGCGAGGAGCGCCGGGGCAGGACTTCTTGATTTATCACGACCCGATCGCCCTCTCCATGACCGGGTGGTTTCCGGACGCCGACGCCGTCTACATCTCCGACACGGCCGAAGTCAGCGACTATCTGCGCGCACATGGTGCCGCACCTGTCGTGCACTGGCCCGAGTGGGGGTATGTCGTGGCGAGGAAGGGTCAGGCGGTGGCACCGCCAACCGCCGGGGATAGCGTCGGCCGACCGCAGTGATCACGCAGCTCCTGGCGCTCAGCGCGGCGATGGCGGTCTCGTGCTTCGCTCCTGGGTTCGTCGTAGTCCGGCGATTCCGGTGGGACCCCATCGAAACCTTCACGGCCTCGGTTGCGTTGTCACTGGTCGCCCTCTACGTGTTGGCCTTTGCCGCCTTCTCAGCCGGCCTGGCGGCCAGCGCGAATATGGCAGTGGCTGTCCTCTGCGCCGCGGCCTGTGCAGTCACGTTCAAAGACGCCCGCCGACTCCTGCAGTCCGCTCGCCTGGCGCGATGCCTTGCCGCGTTTGCCGTACTCGCGCTCTGGACCATCGGCGCGCAGATGCTCATTCGCCACTACTCCGGAGGCGAGCAGTGCTGCGACTGGGTCGAGCACTACGAGCGCAGCACACACTTCCTGCATCCGAAACCTGACAACTACCAGTACCTCGGCCGGTATCTGCTGACGGCACGCCCCCCGTTCATGAACGTCGTCTGCGCGCAGTTCATGGCATTGGTGGGCGACGACTTCGCCATCTACCAGGTGATCTTCTCGGCGCTCAACCTGTTCGTGTTCTTCCCCTGCGTGCTGATCGTCAGATTGATCGCGACACGAGGCCTTCGATCATTCGGACTGCTTGCAACCGTGCTCGCGGCCAACCCGATGTTCTTCGAGAACACCACGTTTGCCTGGACCAAGGCACTGACGGCCGCCTACGTCGTGCTCGGCTTGTGGTTCTACCTGGCCGGACTTCGCCGTAACGACCCGCGCCGTCTGTCTGCGGCCTTCATCAGTCTCGCGGCAGCGTGCCTGGTGCACTACTCGGCCGTCCCGTATGCCTTGTTCCTTGGCCTCCACTACCTCCACGGGGCCTGGCGGCATCGTCGTCCCCTCCGCGCGGTGTGCAGCGCGGTTGTTCCCTCGGTCCTCTTGCTGAGCACGTGGTTCACCTGGGCCATCAACCACTACGGAGCCGTCGCGACCTTCGCGAGCAATTCGACGGTCGCGGACACGGCGGGCCAGGGGTTTGGCGAGAACCTGTTGAAGATTGCAGGAAATGTCTGGGACACGTTCCGGCCACATCTGTTTGCCGGACAGCCAGATAACACCGCGTTTCGATTACTGATCGATCGGGCGTTCATGCTGTACCAGGTCAATCTGCCGTTGGCGCTCGGCTCAGTCGGCTGCGTTGTCACGGTGTGGCTGCTGTCCAAGGGGCTCGGTCCACTGAGTCGTCTGCGCAGTGCAGAGCGCCGGTTCTGGGCCGTTTTCATCCCCTTCGAGGTGGTCGTGGGGATCGCGACACACGGCGAGCGCATCCATTCAGGACTGGCACATATCGGGCTCCAGCCTCTGGTGTACATGGCCGTCGCGCTTGTGGCCACGCAGATACCCACACTGACGGCTCGGGTCAGGATGGCGCTGGGGATAGGGATGCTGGTCGACTTCGTGGCCGGTGTGACCTTCGAGCTCTACATGGAGCACTCGATGGCCCCCTGGGCGTGGTCGCCGAATTGGGACTGGAAAGCCAACGAGGGCCTCGTCTATCTCGGGGACCGGGCACTGGCCTTTGCCGGGCCAGTGGCGCTCACGTTGGCAGCGATCGCGCTGCTGGCGGGGTGGAGGCTGGTCGCCAGCCTCTCGCCGTCGCCGCCCCGAACGGCGGCCCCGCACAGGCCCTAACGCGGACGATACGCCGCTGCTACTGCCACGTCATCATGACGGTGTTGGTGCGATGGTCGAGCGTCCGCATGGCAGGCCATGCCCGCGCCGGCGTCGTGCTCATCACCGCGAAGACTTCGCCCGGCCTCGGCACCCAGGAATGCAACGGCTCCTGGTCAAAGGAATCGCGGCCGACGCTATACGCATCCACGCCCTTGCATGCCTGTCCTGGGCGATACCAGTCTGCCGCACCGCCGTACCACTTGCCCCCGATCTTCGCAAACACCCACTGATTACCTTCAACCAGCGTGTTCGGATCGTCGAAGAAGATGACAGCCGGCCAGCGGCCAAGCTGATCGTGCCAGGTGCAGAGTTCGCCCCCGCCCTGACTGACTCGTGTCATCCGCGAGCCGACGGCCCAGTTGTAGATGTCGCTGGGGCCTTTGAGAACCGTCACCGATCGGAGGTCCAGTTCATCGTTCGGGCTTGGTGCAGATCCGCCGCCGCCACCGCCGCCTGAAGGAGGCGCGGGCGCGGCCGCCGGGGTTCTAAAGACTGCTGTCTCAGACCAGGGGCCAACCGTCTGGGGATCGGAGGCGAAGGCACGAACTCGCCAGAATATCTGCCGATCAGCTGGCAGGTCCTCCTGAGGAGTCACAGTCGTCTGGAGGCCTCCCATCTCAGGGAACGTCGCCGACCAACTTACGGAGAACGCCGGCGATTCCGACGCCTCGATCAGATAGGAGACCTGGCCACCTTCGCCAGTGCGAGGTGCGTTCTGAAGCGTCGCGGTTGGCCGTCGCGTGGAAACCAGCGTATTGGCGATGGGGCTGACGAGAGTTGGAGCGCCGAGCGATAGCGGCGAGAACACGACGAAACTTCCGGATGTGTAGGGGCCAACATTGGCGCCGTCTTCAGCGCGCGCCCGCCAGTAGTAGCCGCGCTCAGGCGCCAGAGCCGCGTCCAGTCGCAAGCTCGTCTGGCCGCTACCCGAGTTCTCAACCCCTTCGCGGGTGAAGATCACATTCGAGAACCCGGAATCCGCCGCAATCTCGAACCGGTAGAACAGGGCCCGAACGCCGGATGTCGACGCGTTTCGAATGGTGAGTGTCAGGGGTTGCCGGTCGGCTGAAATACGTTGCCCGTTGGACGGCTCAACCGTTTGCGGCGCCGAGATGTCAACGCCAGCGATCGGCCCGGCGACCGACGGACTCAGAGGATTGACGCTCTTTTCGACGGCGCACGCGGCAACGAGAAGTGCGGTCGACAGTGCAACGGTGAGCAGTGTTTTTGACATACAGGGTACGTTTTGCTCTATCGGCGCGAAGTCGAGAATGGTGTAGTGGCAGGAAAACGCCTGCCACTACACACTTGATCGACGCCCTTGCAACCCCTGTGCCTCAAGGCCACCGCATCATGCGGCGCCTGCGCGACCCCGCCCCGCCGGGCGGAACGACGCTCACGGCCAGCGAATGAAGACGATATCGCTTCGCTCATCGTAGGTCGCATACGACGGCCACGCTCGCGCCGGCGTACTGACCATGACGGCAAAGATCTCTCCCGGCTCCGGCTGCCACGAATACGCCGGTGAACCTGGCGTCTGGTAGAACGCGTCGCGGCCGATGCTCTCGGCGTTCAGCCCCTTACACGCCTGGCCCGGACGATAGTAGTCAGCCGCACCGCCGTACCACTTGCCCTTGATGTTGGCAAAGACCCACTGATTCCCTTCCGTGGTCGTCCCGTCGTCTGCAAAAACCGCCGGCGGCCAGGCGCCCAGGCGCGTGTGGAGAATGCACAGCTGCTCCCCGATAGGATCGAAAAACGCGTCAGTGATGCGAGCTGTCTCTTGCCAGTCTGCGATGTTCTTGGGTCCAATGACGATCTCGGCTGTTCGGAGATCAAGGCCGTTGGTGACTTTGAAACTGGAGACGGCTGAGTAGGGTCCCACGATCTTGGCAGACTGACTCTCCGCCCGCGCACGCCAGTAGTAGGTTTTGTCGGCATCGAGCGCCGAGCCCACCGTGTGTTCCGTCGTGCCCCCATCACGCTCAGGGACAAAGGCCGAATACGCCGTTGTCGCAAACGAGGCCTGCTCAGAGACCTCGACCTCGTAGAGCAGCTCACCGGCCGGGCCGGTACGTTGGGCATTCTTCAACACCAA
>JBEBGG010000227.1:0-4810 GCA_040081555.1 Vicinamibacterales bacterium | reverse complement strand
ATCCAGGAGAAGCTCGCTGCCGGCGACATCACCAACTTCGGCGTCGACGCAAACAAGGTCGTCGGGGTGGCCGCGCAGCCGGATCGTCGCATCGTCTACTTCGCGATGCGCGATCCGATCGGTCCGTTCGTGCCACGGAGCCTCACCGTCGGCAACGTCGCCGACCGCAAGGGTCAAACGATGCCGCAGCAGACGCTGCCGATCGAGACCACGGTTGTCGAGCCGGCAGGTGTCGTCTCCGGCCGCGTGATCCAGGCAGATGGTACGCCGGTTCCCTTCGCCAACATTCGTTTGATCTACTGGGTGCAGTGCGAGGACGAAGTGGTGCCGGTCGGTATCAGCTCGAAGTCGACCGACGAGAACGGCCGCTACTCCTGGGACTACGTGCTCAAGAACGGCGGCAACCTGGTGCGCGTGCAGATCGCCGCCGTCGATCCGATTACCGAACAGCCGCGCATCATCAACTTCAACGTCGCGCGCGACGGGCAGCGGCTCAATGTCGATCTCGTGTTCCTCGGACGCGGGACGGTGAAGGGCCGCGTCCTTGCCAATGACGGCGTCACGCCAATCAAGGATGCCGTGGTCACCGGCACGAGCTTCGTCGATCAGAGCTCGTATGGCGCCGTGACCGATGCCAACGGCGCGTACACCCTCCTCGAAGTGCCGGTCGGCAACGTGCTGCTGCAGGCAGTGAGCGTGGCCACGCAGTCGCAGACGACGGCTTCCGAGAACGTGCCGTTTGCCGGCGCCACCGCCACCCGCGACCTCGTGCTGTTCCCGGTCAATTCGCCGACGGTCAAGAAGGGCACCATCACCGGCCACGTGCTGCGAAGCGACGGCGTGGCCGTTGTGCCGAACGCGCCGGTCGTCCTGTATTACAAGAACGGCAGTCAGCCAGGCGTGACCTGCGGCCCGCCGGATATCAAAGAATGCCCGCTCGCCATCTCGGAGACCGACGCGATCGGCGCCTACACGTTTGCCGACATCGTCGCCGGTAGCCACCGTATCTACGCCTTCGATCAGCCGACGCTCGAAGAGGGCGATTCGATCAGCAGCGTTGGCGAGAACGGCACCGCCTCGGTGACGATCCTTCTGAGCGGCGGCGTCGCTACCGTCACCGGCGCGGTGCTCACGGCGGATGGCACGCCGGTACCTGGCGCGCTCGTCGGCGGCGGGTTCACGATCGGGACGACCAATCAGAACGGCGAGTTCGTGCTCACCGACGTGCCGGTCGGGCACCGTGTGATCACTGCGGTCAGCGAAGCGCTGCACACGAGCGGTTCCACGACCGTCGATATTGGCAATGGCGACAGCAGCGTCCGCGCCGTCATCGTGCTCGACTCGACTGCGACGGTGACCGGAAACGTCGTCGAGGCGGATGGCGGCACACCCGTGGTTGGCAACAAGGTCTACCTGTTCAAGTTCCTGCCGACGTGCGACGGCTGCGACCCGAAGATTGCCGTCCTTGGCACCACGACGACGGATGCGGCTGGTGCGTACCGTATCGAGAAGGTGAGGGTCAACGACTGCAGACCGCAGGCGTGCCGCGTGTCTGCGTTCCGTTCCGACTTCTCCGACGGCAACACCAAGGACTTCGGCCTTCGCTTCAGTGGCCAAAGCATCAAAGTCGACCTCCGCTTCCAGGGCGGCGGCAATGGCCACGTCACCGGCGTCGTGTACGACGATGACGGGGTGACACCACTCCCGGCGAAGGTGGCGATCTCCGGCCTCCAGGTAACAGTGGCCGGCGGTCTGGTGGGCATTGGCTTGACGCAGGTCCAGTACTTCAAGGTCGTCGATACCGACTTCACCACCGGCCGCTATGACTTCTCCGGCGTGTGGGCCGGTCGGTTCACCATCAGCGCCGTCGGCGCGTTCAGTCCCGACCCGGTCAGCGTGGCGAGCGTGATGCCCCCGGGCGGTCAAACAGTCGAAGTGAACCTTCGGCTGCAACCCACCGGCAAGATCACGGGCACAGTATTCGAGCCGGACGGCGTGACCCCGGTTGGCGCAGGCGTGCTCGTCAAGTTCAGGTCCGAGGAGTTCAAGACGATCTGCTCGGAAAATGCGGTCGGCGACGTCAAGTGCGTGCGCATTCCGCAAGGCATCCAGGACGAAACGGTTCCGACGAATCCGGACGGCACGTACGAGCTGCCGCTTGTGAACGCCGGCGATTACTCGATCACCGTCGAGGATCCGGCCAGCGGACTCGTGGGACAGGTCAAGGGCACGCTGAAGGCGGGCGACGACGGCGACATCGATGTCCGGCTGCTGAACCAGAGCGACGTGACGATCCGGGTGATTGGCAGCGATGGCAGCACACCCATTCCTGGCGCGCGCGTCGAAGTGACGCAGTCCGGGTTCGCGGCAAAGCCGATGACCGTCACGGCCGACGCGCAGGGTGTCGCGCAGCTTGCCGGCGGCAATGGTCTGAACGAGGGAGAGTTCGCCATCCTGGCGACTGATACGAGGAACGGCTTCGCCGGCCGCGCGTCGGGGAAGGTGCGCGCGGACAGCGCGGGCGTCAACGTCAGCGTGTTCCTCTACAACGCCAGCGGCACCGTGTCGGGTACGGTGTTCGCGCCGGACGGCCTGACGCCGGTGCCGAACGCGGAAGTGGTCATCTCGAACCTTGACGGACCGCTCACGTTCGCCGTGACCGACGCGCAGGGACGCTACCTTCAGGATCTGATCCCGCTCGGCGACTTCGCGATCGACGTCTTTGAAGCGGCGAGCGGCCGTCGCGGTTTCGCGACCGGGCGGATCGACCTTAATCACCAAGAAGTGCCGGTGAACATCGTCGAGCTCGGGATGGGTCTGGTCCGAGGCCGTGTGCTGGCAGGTGGTGATCTTGATCCGCTTCCCGGCTGGCGTGTGACGGCGGCTCAGCGATCGCCATCGGGCCGAACGCTCGAGACGTTGCTCACGACGAGCGGACTGGCCGGCGAGTACAGCTTCCCGGGCGTTTCGGTTGGCACCTTCGCGTTGAGCGCGACACCGCCGACGGGAGCTGGGAGTGCCACGGCATCAGGTGAATTGACCCGCGACGGACAGGTCGTCGAACTGCCGCTCGTCGCCATCATCCCGAAGGTGCTCTACGGCACGGTGACCGGTCGGGTCTTCAACCCGGACGGCACGCCGTCGGCCAACGCCGAAGTCACGATTGGCGACGGGCTGCTCGCGGTGTTGAGGACGGCCGACGCCGAGGGCCGCTTCACCGCGCCGAACTACCCGGTGAGCCGGTTCATCGTCACGGCGCGGTCACAGACCAGCCAAAACGTCGGCTCGACTGTCGGGGAACTGTTCTTCAACGGCGACACGGTTGATGTGTCGATCACGATGGTCGGGCTCAGTTCGATTAACGGCATCGTGGTGGACCAGGATGGCGTTCCTGCGCCGAACGTGCAGCTGACGCTCGAGGGCAGCCCGGCGAGCGGCTGCGGCGTCCGCTGCGACCCGAACGAGGATGAGTGTCCGGCGTCGGGGTTCAAAGAGACACCGTGCAGCACCGGCAGCGATCTCAGCGGTCTCTTCTCGTTCAGCAACATTCCTGCGCGCACGTTCACCATCGTCGCCACAGATCCGGTGAGCGATCTGAAGGGCTCGGTCGGCGGCACCCTGAACGCCGGCGTGAATGTCGTGCGGATCGTGCTCGAAGCGAGCGGTGCGCTGACTGGCCGCGCTCTGCTCGGCGGCCTGCCGGCAGCGGGAATCGTTGCGGAGGTGCAGTTCGCGCCGAGGGAACCGGGACAGGCCGACATCTCGCTATTCACAACGACTCGGGACGATGGTGTCTTCGGCTTCTCGGCCGTGCCGGTCGGCAGCTACACGCTACTGCTGCAGGACCCGATCGGGGAAGGCTCGGCGAAACGCTTCGGCCAGCTGACGGGTGATGTCGCTCTCGGCGACATCGCGCTCGATGCGGCCCCTCCAGCCGTTTCGGAGATCGAACCGGCCAACGGCGCGATTCAGGTGCCGCGGAGTGTCGCCATCACGCTGACATTCTCGGAAGCGATCGATCCGGGTACGGTCACCGCCCAGAACGTCGTGCTGACCGGGCCCACCGGTCCCGTGACCGCACTGCTGAACGTGAGCGGCGGCGACCGGGTCGTCACGGTGACGCCGCTCGCGATCCTCAAGGATCAAACGAATTACAGCCTTCGTGTTCAGAACATCGTCGACCGGCTGGGCAAGCCGCTGCTGAATGCGTTTGTCTCGAGCTTCACGACGGTCGACATCATGCCGCCTGTGATTACCGACGTCGCACCGATTCCGTCGGCGAACGGCGTCGCGATCTACACCACGGTGCGTGTGAAGTACTCCGAGCCGATCCTGCCGTCAGCCTTCCGTGGCCCGCCGATTGTGTTGACCAAGGACGGTGTCGCGGTTGCCGGGCGCACCGATTATCTGTTTGGCAACACGGTGGTCGTGTTCACCCCGAACCTGCCGCTCAAGGAAGACGGTGCCTACGCAGTCGTTGGCGAGCTTGCGACTGACCTGGCCGGCCTGACACAGATCGCGCCGTTGTCCTTCAGCTTCACAACGACGGACCGGACGCCGCCGGTAGTGCAGGGGCTGGTGCCGGCCAATAACGGCAACGTCATCACCAACAGCACCACGACTGTGACGGCCGACGTCGGCGCGACGCACGACGTCGATCTCGTCGACTTCTTCATCAATGGCGTCTTCGCCTTCACCGATCGCAGTGCGCCCTTTGCTGTGACATTGCAGGCGGTTCCCGCGCTGGGTGCTGTTGGCGATCGCATCAAGGTGTCGGCCTTGGCGACCGACACCTCGGGCAATCGCAGTC
>JBEBGG010000226.1:0-4811 GCA_040081555.1 Vicinamibacterales bacterium | reverse complement strand
CGCGGAGACGGCGTGCGCCCGCGACGAGTTCATAGCGTGTCCCAGCAGGACGTACCAGGATGGCTTGAAGGACACCCCGCACGCGAATGCTCGCCGTCAGGTCCTCGAGGGCGTCTTCGCGAAAGAGGGTCCGAGGGTTGGTCGCCGATTCATCGATGTCGGCAAGGGGCAGATGCACGAGGTCCGTGGGAGAAACGTCGCTCGCGGGTGGTGCGGTACGAAGGGCTCTGGCCGTCATAGGGCAACTCCTGTTCGTGGTGGTGAGGCGCCGGCGGCGCCCCTTCGCTAGACCAGGGGCCCGGCCGGGGCCGGCCACGGACAGCAGACGCGGCGCGTGGGCACGCGTTGCAGTGGCGGTGCCAGCGTTCGTCAGCTGGCGCCGTCAGTGCGGGGCACCACGCGCCGCAAGACGGTCAGGGGTCAACGGTGCGTGCGAGCCTGTGCGAGCCACACACGCTCGGTCCGCCCGCCTACACGAGCCGCTGCGAGTTGATATACCCTTCGCGACACAGGAGCGTCACCTCGCCCACGACCCGCTCGGGGAGTCGGTCGCAGCCGGTTTCTAGCCTCCGCCCTCGCCACGCTTGGTGTAGTCCGGGTGCCAGCCAAGCCCTGTCGGCCCGTGAGCCAACGCTCGACCCAGTCAGAGTGCCGTGCCATGATCTCTCCATGTTCGCAACCGACAGGGGGCAGCGCGTCGGTGTACCCGGATGGGTTGCAGGGCATTCCCTGCTCGCCATGTGGATCGTCTGCGCGGTATCGCTGGGCGCCGACGCGCAGACGCTCGACCGCAGGACAATTGAAGCCACCGTCGTCGCCATCGCCGCGCCGGTCGAGAAGGAGTACTTCGACGCAGGCGTAGGCGCCCGCGCCGCGGCCGGACTGAAACGCCAGTTGATCGACGGGCGGTACGACGCGGCCTCTCTTGGCTGGCGCCCTGGCCGACGTTCTTACCAGGGAGCTACCGCTGTCAGCGATCGTCGTCGAGCTCCTGAACTATTTGTTCGCGCTCGACAGCAACGCCTTGTTTTTCGCTGCCAGCGGAGCCGACGAATGGAGCGCACCCACCCCGGCCAGCGAGGCGAAGGTCCAGCGCCGCGCGGGGCTCCTCTGGGCGTCGAAACCTGACACGAGTCGCTGAGCTACCTCGGGCGTCAGTTCCACGCCCGTTACGCTCATCGCGAGCGGGCGCGGCGGGCGCTCGACAAGATCGAAGGGATCTTGGTCTAGAATGGAAAGTGAGCGCAATCTATTCGCGTTCGTCGGTACGCAATCTTGAATTGGGGCTGAAGGGAGGTCGACCATGCGGTACGATCACTAGGATTGGCAAAAGGCCAGTCACCGCCACACCTTCACAAGAGTTCGCGCCGCCGTCCTCCCCGCGCAGCGGATCACGGTGACGGAGGGACGTGGTCGTTCGGGCCACACCAGTCAACAGGCGAGTGGATGTGGGCGTGGGCAGCGTCGAACACGGTTGGGCGGGTCGTCGAGTCACGTCGCGCTAGTCCTCAAGTCCGCAGCTGCCTGCAGGCGGCGTCCGGTCACTGGAAGCTCCGAGTCCGCCCGGTCCTTGTGCCGGTGCATGGGCTCTGCCTCCCGGCTGCTGGTGAAGGGGCCTCACAGCGTTAACGTACCGCAGTGGGGAGGCAGAGCTGAGTCCAGAAACGCAGCCGGCAGACGCGGAACGCCTCCTTCACCTTCTTCGAGGACATGCTCTCACGCAGCTCGTCGCATCAGCGGTGCGCCTTGGCGTTCTCGACGGCACGGCCGATCGGGTCGCCAGTGAAGACGAGATCAGTGACACCACTGGAATCGCCATCCCCGTACTTCGTCGGTACCTGAGGACATTGCAAGCCATTGGCCTCGTCGTTGAGCTCAGCCCAGGCAACTACACGGGTACGCCTATGGCCGAGCTCCTTCGCAGCGATGGGGGAGCGCTTTACGGGCAAGCCCTGATGGCCGGGACTGACTACTATCAGGCTTGGAGCGAGCTGGACCACGCTCTTATAACTGGAACGTCGGCGTTCGCGCGGGTCTACGGTGGAACGCTGTGGCAGCACTTTGCCACTCAGCCATCCTCGGCCGCCTCGTTCGCGCGGACGATGGGCTGGAATTCCGGACGAGTCTTACAAGAGGTCCTCAACCTCTACAACTTCCCAGACTCCGGACTAGTGCTGGACCTTGGAGCAGGGGATGGCACGCTTATCGCCGGGATCCTGCGAGTGAAGAAGCATCTTCGAGGTATGGCGCTTGAGCAACCGCCAATGGTGCCATTCACGCGGCAAACAATTGTTGAGCAGGGACTGAGCGAGCGGTGCGAGGTCGTTGCCGGAGATCTACTGCAGCCAGGCCTCCCGCCAGCGGATATTTACCTTCTCAAATCCGTCCTTCACAACTGGGATGACCAAACCGCGCTGGCGATTCTGCGCAACTGCCGGGACGCGATGAAGCCGAACGGCAGGCTACTGTTGGTCGAGCGCGGGATGGATGCTTCTGACCCAATCGGTTCGGGCCTCCGTGACTTGACGATGCTCGTTCTTTTTGGAGCGAGAGATCGCACAGTTGACGAACACTCCAGGCTCCTGCGTGACGCAGGCTTCATCACGCAAACCGTGTATCTAGGCTCGTCTGGACTCTTCATCGTGGAGGCAGAAGCGGCTGGCTAGCCTGAGGACGGCTCCTACTTTCGAACTCTTACGGGCAGGTATTCAAGGCAGCGAAGCGTCGCGGTTCGTCGTCTCCTCGGCGTACCCGCCAGCTCGAGTGGGCGCTCCAAGTTGGCGAGACAGCTGACGTACTCAGCAAGAGACTGCTGACCCAAGAGCGCTCCAAGGCACGCGTGCGGGCCCCATCCGAAGCCAAGGTGCCGATTCGGAGTTCGGTCGAGTAGCAGGTCCCCAGGTCTATCGAATTGTCTCGGATCACGGTTCGCAGCTGCGAACAGCGCCAACACGACCTCACCTCGCCTAATCCGAACGCCTGCCAGTTCTGTATCACGAGTCGCCACGCGGCTGGTTCCCTGCGCCGGGCCCTCAAAGCGGACCAGTTCTTCAACACCAGACGGGACTATTGCTCGATCACGTAGTCTGGCGAGCGCGGCTGGATGATTTAACAACGTTAGCGTCGCGTTCCCTGTCGTCGCGTACGCCGTGCTATATCCCGCGTTAAACACGATGCCGACCGTATTGCGAACGAGATGGTCAGCAAGGCCGGCCTCGGCGACCTGTGCCTTCAAGACGGACACCACACCAGTTGTGGTGTCCTGCTCAAACCAGTCGTCGACAAGGTCGTACAGTTGGTGGCGCGCCGCGTCGCCCTCTTCAGCCGTGGACGGATCCAATCCTGCGTCCATCCGTCGAGCTATCGCTTCAGAGAGTCGCCCAAATTCCTCAAGGTTCGGTTCTGGCACACCCAACAGCCTCGCCACCACGAACAGTCCGTACGGCGCGGAGATTTCGCGCTGGAAATCAAAACTGTCCGCATCCGCCAACTCAGCTAAACGCCTGCTGACTAGCTCGCACCCACGCTGGCAGATGTCGACAATCGGCTGCGCTTTGATGACGTTCAGGAGAAGGTTCCGCAGCAGTGTCTGCTCGGGCGGGTCCATAGATTGGACGCTCTGCTTGAACGCGGGTAGTTCCTCTCCTACGCGTCTCCAGTCCCGAGCGTAGATCTCATGATTCGTCAGTACTAGCCGACAGTCGTCATACCTCGCGACAACCCAACACTGCATCTGCTCATGCCAGTGAACAGGGTGCTCGGCCAGCATCTCGTCGTAGACCGGCTGCGGGTGATTGATGGTGTCGATCGCGATCGGGTTGTAAAGGAAGGGCGTCCCCACTGTCTGACTCCGTTGCCGCCACAAGTGACACCGACGATGCGCGCGGCACCGCCCCGATGACTCGTCAGAAGAATTCTCTACTATACGGCGAAGATATGCCTCCGGTCGACCGTCTGGACCTCGTAGCCGTGGTGCAAAAGCCATCGACACAGCACCTCGATCTTGCGATGGTGTTCCACAACCAACAGGGGACGACAGGCCGCCAGCAAACGGCGAGCGCCCTCGAGGGCCTCGAGCTCGAAGCCCTCGATGTCGATCAGCACGACGTCCACACATCCGCCGGTTGCCGCCCAGAAGTCGTCCAAGGTCGTACTCGGCACGTCCACACGGTCACTGACGCCGTCCCCCTCCATTGCTAGGTGGTGTCGTCCGTCCGAGGAACCGGATGTCATCTGTGTCATCCCCGACGACCGTCCAACGGCCAAGTGAACAGGGATGAGCACTCTTGTGAGAGCGGGATTGCAGGCGATGTTGGCCGCGAGAGACCGGTAGTTCTCCGGCCAGCCCTCAAAGGCGAACACGCGGCCACGTCCTCGAAGCCGCTTACCCAGCATCAGCGCGTGAATCCCAACATGCGCACCGACAACGTACGCCGTCATGCCAGGTTCGACGGCGGCCTTTAACCAACAGGTGACGGCTGGCTCGTAGGCTCGAAAGAACACCTCTCGGCGAGTGCGCATGGGACCGGTCAGGTCGAATCGGATGCCGCGGTACGGCCCGATGAGACTCAAGCGTGTGGTCCCCTCACGGCCGAACACAAACTTTACAACTGCGGCTATCCATCTCATCGGCCGATCTCGATTCGCACCCGGAGTGCTCCCTATCGGCGAACGGCCGGGCGCTTTAGCCCGAGATTCTCTCTGAGCGTTCGACCGGTATACTCCGTTCGAAAACGCCCACGGCGACGCAATTCCGGCAGGACCAGCGCGACGAAATCGTCGAGGCCTCCAGGCAAAAGTGGGGGCATTAC
>JBEBGG010000225.1:0-4823 GCA_040081555.1 Vicinamibacterales bacterium | reverse complement strand
AACGACTCGTACAGCCGTGACACCAGGTTCGACTCCAGCTCCTTGACGCGCTCTTCGCGCACGGCCAGCGTCGACGCGTAGTAGCGCAGCGACATGAACAGAAACGGAATGACGGTCAGCGACAGCAGCGCGACTGTCAGATCGCGCGTGACGAGAATGGCGAACATGACGATCAGGGTGATGACCGACGTGGCCAACGGAAAGACTCCGCCCATGGAGAGGTTCTCGATGGACCAGGTGTCGACGTCGACGCGATACACGGCGTCGCCCGTACTCGTCGTGATGTGGTGCTGCAGGCCGAGCGACTCGAGATGCGCGAACAGTCGATAGCGCAGGTCGTAGACCATGCGCATGCCGGTGTCGACCTGCACCTGCGTGCCGATCGCACTGGCGAGCTGGTTGACGATTTGGACGACGACACCCGCGCACACGAAGAACACCAGCCACGCCGTCGTGCTGTCGCCCGCGACGGCAACGACCCAGCGTCGATACGGCTCTGGCAACGGTTGGCTTCCGAGGACGTTGTCGATGAGCATCTTCAGCGGCCATGGCTGCAAGGCGCCGAGCAGCACCTGCAGCAGCAAGAGCGTCACCAGCAGCACCACGCGTGCGCGGTGGGGACGCAAGAACGACAGCGTCCACGCGGTCAGCGATCGTGTGTCCGGGGGAGGCGTGCTCATCCGGCCACCTTTCGCCGCGGCAGCGCATTCGTGTTCCCGGGTGGGGGCTTCACCAGCTTGGGTGCGATGCGCGGAATCGGCAGGGCGATGATGCGGTCGCTGGTCGGGTCTGTGACGTACAACCAGCCGAGTCCACGCGTGGTGCCGTAGGCGACTCGCGTCGGCATACCGAATCCGTCCCGATTGCCGCTCGAGACCGCTCGAATGATGCCGTCCGGGCCGACCATGCGGACGCGGCCGTTGTAGATGTCGGCGACGAAGATCGTCTCATTGCCGGTGCCATCGGGCACCACGGCGATGCCTGCCGGGCCGGCCAGGGTCGCCTCGAGGGCTGGGCCGTTGTCGCCGGAATTGCCCCAGCGGCCGCTGCCGGCGACCGTGGTGATGATGCGCGTCCGCGCGTCGATCCGTCGCACTCGCTGGTGATGCATGTCCGCGATGTAGATGTCGCCGTTTGTGGCGACCACCACATCGCTGGGCATGTTGAGTTGTGCCTCGGTCGCCGGGCCGCCATCGCCGACCGATCCCTGGTCTGGCCCTGACGTGCCGTCGCCGGCCACCGTGTGGATGAAACCGGTCGTGTGATCGATCATCCGGACACGGTAGTTGAGAGTGTCGGCGATGTAGATGTCGCCGTTGCTCGCGGCGGCGACCGCTGACGGATTGTTCAACGCCGCCTCGGTGGCCAGCTGATCGTCGCCGTCGTAGCCGCTTCTTCCAGAGCCGGCGATGGTGATGATGGTCGAGGTCTGCTTGTCCACACGTCGAATGCGTTCGTTATGGGAGTCGGCGATGAGGAGATCGCCGTCCGGGGCGATCGCAAGTCCGTCCGGCGTGTCCAGCGTGGCGTTGATCGCCAGTCCGAAGTCGCCACTGAAGCCGCTCCCGCTGGTGCCGTTGCCGACGACGTTGGTGAAGCGCTGGTCGTTTTCCGCGTCGATTCTGCGGATGACGTGATTGTCCGAGTCGGCGATGTAAACGCTGCCGTCCTGTGCTACGACCACGCCGCCCGGGTTGTTAAGTGCCGCTTCGAGTGTCGGTGTCGTGCTCCCTCGTCGCGCACCGATGATGCGTGCGGTCGCGGCTTCGCGCAGCATGACGGTGCTCGCGCCAACAACGAAGATCATGACGAGGAAGACCGCCGCGGTCCGCAAGCCGTAGATGCGCAGCAGTGTTGGTGCGATGAGCGGCGCACGGGCGCGGCCCGACTTCAGCTGCATCATGCCGTCTTCCGTGCTGACGGCATGCAGGCCCCGTTGCACGAGCGCCGTCGTTTGCGCGACGCGCCATGCCGCCAAAGCGACCAGAGCCACCGAGACGATGCCGGCCACGACGCCGGCTGGGGGCCAGCGCAGTGCTACGCCAGTAATCGCCGCCGCGGTCAGGGCAGCCGCCAGCGCTGCGGCGCTCACCACTCCGAAGGAGGTCGGTCGCAAATGCGTGCTGATGCGGAGCAATGTCCGACCCGAGGCATGCTCTTCGACCAAGGCACGCACGTCGAGCCAGGCCCATCGCCCGGCGAGCACGCTGACGTCGCGGTCGCCGTACCAGCCTTCGTCGATTTCCACCGTATGGGCGACACGCGAGCGATTAAGCCAGTCGGTCAGTTGTGTCAGCACCCGATCGGTACTTGTCCACCGTTCGCTCCAGTAGCGATCCTCTTTCACCGAGCCGCAGAGCAGAAGCAGGGCGCGCCACGCTTCGCTCAATGACGGCCGCGGCGGCCGGCTGGTCTGCTTTGGTCCCACGGGCCTTGAGAGTTGCGGCGGCGACAGGATGCCGCGGATCTGTCCGCGGATGCGTGCGAAGGGCTGGATGAGATGGAGGTAGGCGACCGTAAGGTGGTACCACTGCCGGTTGCCGGCGAGTGACCGGACGTCCGATCGGAACGCGTACGACAGGTTCTTGGCGAGCGTGATCGCGATGCCGATGAGGCCCGCGCCGAGCAGGAGCGTGGACGCCCAGGCATGCCCGCCGGTGAGTGCGACGCCGACGCCCCCGAGTGTCAACACAATCGATAGCACCTGCCAGCGAATGGAATGTGGCAGGAACGCGAATGGATGGATGTCGGTACGGTAGACCGACGGAAACGCCGCCGTGCCCCAGACACCGGTATTGAGGCGCTCACCCCACAGCGATCGGACAAATGGCAGTGGACTGTAGATGCGGCCGTGCCACAGCATTCGCCCATCGAGGAACTTCTCGGGATGGTAGGCCATCAGCCAGCGTTCGCCTTCGCCGTAGCCAACCTGCTGCCGCCAATAGGCGCGAATCGAGGAGCGGTGGTGGTGCCACACCAGTGCCGCCGATGCGAAACCGATCCGGCCACCCCGCGCCTGCAGCCGCCAGCACACATCCACATCGTCTCCGGCGCGAAGATAGACCGGATTGAAGCCCCCGATGGCGAGCAGCGCCTCGCGGCGGAACGCCATGTTGCAGCCCGGGACGTGCTCGGCCGTGCGATCGTCGAGCAGGACGTGCGTGGGCGCGCCAGGGGCGCGCGCGATCGACTGTGCCATCGGTGGATCGTCGGGCGGCACGACATTGGGACCGCCCGAGCCGACCACATCAGACTGGAGAAACGGCTGAACGAGATACGTGAGCCAGTCGCGATCGACACGGGTGTCTGCGTCGGTGTAGGCAACGATCTCGCCCGTGGCGTGCTCGAGGCCGATGTTGCGCGCGTGGCTCAGTCCGCCGTTGGGAATCGTGATCGCGCGTACCCGTGGGTGGGCGGCCAGGATCGCCGGCGTGTGGTCGCGCGAGCCATCGTTGACAAGGATGATCTCGAAGTCCGGGTAGTCGAGATGTTCGAGGGACGAGAGGTTGTCCTCGAGCGTGTCCGCGGCGTTGTACGCGCAGACCACCACGGAAACCCGCGGCCATTGTGCTCTGGTGCCCGCTGGGAAAGGGGCATCAGCAAACGCGTCTGAGACCGCCGCGGCGGCGAGCTTGGGCTGGCGATCTCGTGTCACGAGCCCGAACGACCAGTCCGTGACGTCGAATCCGCCCCGCCACCATTGGTCCGTCCACGCAAACGCCACGGCTCCGCAGGCACCTTCGCTGAAGGCCGCCCGAATGTGCATCGACGTGATCTCAGCCTGTCGTGCCTCGCCTTCGCGAATGCTATCTGCGCCGGCCTCGGCCAACAGCAGTGGCTTGTGCCCGGCGATGTGCTGCAGGCGAGCGAGGTAGGCGCGCAGATCGGCTTCGCGGTGCAGATAGACGTTGAAGGAGCAGACGTCGAAAAACGAGAGGTCGAGAAACTCGGTGGGAGGAAAGTTGACGTAGGTGAAGAGCGCGCCTGGCGCCGCGGCACGTGCCTCTTCATACAACCGCCGAAGGAAGCGCTCGATGCCCAGCCGGCCGTGCCAGCGGACGATGCTCGGCGGAATCTCATTGCCGAGCGCAAACAGCGCGACCGCCGGGTGGTCACCGAGGGTGCGCACTTGTTGCACGGTGTCGGTGAGGATTTGCTCGCGCAGGGTTCGGTCGTCGAGAAAGGCGATGTGCTGCGACCAGGGGAGCCCAATCATCACCCGCAAGCCGTGACGGGCTGCTTCGTCTAGCAGATCCCGCCTCGGCGGCGTGTAGACGCGGACGGTGTTGATACCGAGGCCCGCCATCATCCGGAAGTCATCGGCGACCTGCGGTAGCGACGGAAACTGATAGCCGCTGGCGTCGGGAGCAAACGTGCCGTAGGTCACGCCCTTCACAAGGAAGCGGTCGGCACCGGCGCGCAGGAACTTTCCGTCTGTGACGATGCGGACAGGCGCCGCCGCAACGGGACCAGAATCCGGGGCCGGCTCGGGAAAAACGGCGGTGCTCACGTCGATGTGTCGACTCCCAGGAGGGGCCGTGCGATCTTACTGCGAACGCTCAGGCGACGCGTGCCCGTCGGGCGCCGGCAGCGCGAGCGTGCCGGTGTAGACCGCCATCCCTACGACCGAGTCGACCTGGTGGGCGTCGAGCATGTCGACTTCCTGCTGCGTGGTGATGCCGCCGGCGGCGGTGACGCGCCGGCTCGTGGCGCGGCGCACCTCGAGGATCGCTTCGATGTTGGTCCCACGCATGAGTCCCTCGTTGTCGACATGCGTATAAAGAAACTCCGAGCAGAATGGCTCCAAGGCGCGGACGGCGTCG
>JBEBGG010000075.1:0-17383 GCA_040081555.1 Vicinamibacterales bacterium | reverse complement strand
ACCAGCGGCAGCGTCATGAGTGAAGCCGCGCGCGCGCAGCTCCAGAAGGACATCGAGCGCCAGACCGTCGAAGGGCAGCGCTTCGAACAGGACGCGCAAGCCGAGTTGAACGAGCTCCAGCAAAGGTTGCAGCAGGAATTCCAGACGAAGCTATTGCCGATTCTCGAAGCGCTCGCGAAGGAAAAGGGTATTCAAGCCCTCTTCAGCACGGGCGACGCCGGCATTATCTGGATTGAGCCTGGCACCGATCTGACGCTTGAAGCGGTGGCGCGGATGGACGCCGCGAAGAAGTAACTGCGAAGAAGTAACTGCTCTGCGCAGCGGCGTGACCGCGAACTAATGCCGAAGGCCACGGGTGCGCGATTGCCCGTGGCCTTTCGTCTTAGTAGTGGACGACCTGCACCGTGTACGACACTGGTACGGCGAGCGTTCCGGTCGAGTCGTACACGCGCACGCACAGATTACCGGCGCGATCCGACTGGCCCTGGAGCAACGAGCCAAGAGTCGCCTTGTCGTTGGCGAGCATCACGTCACATGTTCCTGTGGACGATGTGAAGCTGCCGAGCCCGAGCCCGACGACCGCGTCAGACGGCGTCAGAGAGGTGAGGGTGGCGGAAGTGGTGCCAGAGACGGCCGTCACAAACGAAAACCGTTCAGCGCCGTTCAGGGCAATCGTGCCTTTGTAGGTATCGGTGATCGCCGTCGGCGTATTGGTGGTCGGCGTCGTCGGCGCGCTGCTGCACGCGGCGGCGGTGAGGGCCAACAGAAAGCTGCAAATGGCGAATCGACTCATGCGTCTCCTTACAAGTGACGTCCTATTATGTAGGACGTCGCACCCCTTCTGATAGACTGAACTGCGGTGCTGATCAACATCCCGCGGGCCGTGGACGGTCTGCGCCATCGCTATCCCGCCTCGCTCGTTGACGCGATTATCGAGCACGACCCCGGTCGCCGGCTGGTCGCCGTCAAGAACGTCACCGTCAACGAGGAATTCTTCCAGGGTCATTTTCCGGGCACGCCGTTGATGCCGGCGGTACTCACCCTCGAGTCGCTGTCGCAAAGTGCGGCCATTCTCATGCTGGAGCGCGAAGGCGTACCGGCTCGGGCGCAGGTCTTTCTTCGGGGCATCAACGACGCGAAGTTCCGCAAGCAGGTCGTGCCCGGCCACCGCGTCAGGCTCGAGATCACGCTTGGGCAGCAGAAACCATCGCTAACGAAGGCGCAGGCGACTGCCTCGATCGGCGACGAGATTGTGGCCGAGTGCGAGTTGCTCCTGGCCCTGGTCCCCGCCAAGACCAACATTCACCCAACGGCCATCCTCCATCCGACCACGCGCGTCGGTGACGGAACGTCGATTGGCCCACACGCGTCGATTGGCCCGAATGTCTCGATCGGTCCCAATTGCACCATCGGCGCCTCGACGGTCATTGACGGCTGGACCCACATTGGCGAAGGCAACGAGATCTATCCCTTCTCGTCGATCGGCCTTGCGCCCCAGGATCTGAAGTACCGGGGTGAAGAGACCTTCCTGCGAATTGGTGCGCACAACATCTTTCGCGAGTTCGTCACCATTCACCGCGGCACACGCGGCGGTGGTGGTCTCACCGAAATTGGCGACTGCAACGTGTTCATGGCGTACTCGCACGTGGCCCACGATTGCCGCGTTGGCAATCACACATTGCTAGGCCACATGGCGACGCTTGGCGGCCATGTCGCGATTCAGGACTACGCGACCATCAGCGCGGGCTCCGGTGTGCATCAGTTCTGCCGCATCGGTAGCCACGCATTCATTGGTGGCTATTCGGTGATTACCAAGGATGCCCTACCGTTTGCGCGGACGGTGGGCAGTCGGCCGGCCCGAATCTTCGGAATTAACGCCGTTGGTCTCACGCGGCGGGGCATCCCGGCAGACGTGATTGCTCGCCTCAAGCGGTCGTTCCGCTACCTGCTCCAGTCAAAACTGAACACCACGAGCGCCCTGCGTCAGATCGAGCGTGACAAGAACCTGACCTGCGATGAAGTGCAGATCGTGGTCGACTTCATCCGCAGCTCAAAGCGAGGCGTGATCCTACGCCGTGCCAGTCGGCGCGCGGAAGAACTCATCGCTGACGAGTAGGGCTCGAACGGGCACGATGCACCTCGGTCTGATTGCGGGCAACGGCCGTTTTCCGTTCCTGGTTCTTGATGCGGCGCGCGCGGCCGGCCACGACGTCACCATCATCGCCCTGAAGGAAGAAGCGTCTCCCGAGCTCGAACTGGAAGCGGCCAAGGCTCCGGTGGCGATGCTGCACCGGGTATCGCTCGGACAGCTCGGCAAGTGGGTGAAGATTCTTCGGGAGTCCGGCGCGACCACGGCAGTTCTGGCCGGACAGGTCAAACACACCAAGCTGTTCTCGGACATCGTGCCAGACTTGACCGCGCTCGGCGTGCTCATGAAGCTCAAGGCCAAGAACACCGACGCGATCATCTCCGGTGTGGTCGATCTGCTTCGAGACAACGGCATCCACATGATTGACTCCACTACCTTCCTGCAGCCGTTGCTTGCCACCGCGGGTGTGCTGACCAGGCGCGCGCCGACGTCAGACGAGCAGGCGGATCTGGCCTTTGGCTACACGATTGCCGACACCGTTGCCGGCCTGGACATTGGCCAGACCATTGTCGTGAAGTCCCTCGCTGTCGTGGCGGTCGAGGCGATGGAAGGTACTGATGCCGTCATTACACGCGCCGGACAGTTGGCCGGCCCCGGCACCACGGTGGTGAAGGTGGCAAAGCCCAAGCAGGACATGCGGTTTGATGTACCGGTGGTCGGCGTGCCAACGATTCAGGCGATGGCCGCTGTGCGCGCGTCGGTACTGTCGATTGACGCCGGCAAGACACTGATGATTGACGGTGATGCCGTGTGTCGCGCCGCCGATGCCGCCGGCATCGCCATCGTCGGTCGCGAGAGAGGCGATCGCCCGTGAAGCCCATCCGCGCAGCGGTCGTCGGCGTCGGCCATCTCGGTTAGCACCACGCCCGGATTCTCGCATCGTTGCCTGGGGTTGAACTCGTGGCGGTGGTGGATAGTAACCGGGCCCGGGCCGAAGAGATCGCCGCGAATGTCGGTAGTAGACCGCTTTTTGATGCCGCGGACCTGGTGGGTAAGGTCGACGCGGTCAGCGTCGCCACGCCGACCGAGCATCATCTCGCGATCGCCCGCCCGCTGCTCTTGAGCGGCGTGCATGTGCTGGTCGAAAAGCCGATGACGCGCTCGCTGCAGGAGGCGGACGATATGATGGCCGCCGCCGCTACTGGCGGTGCGCTGCTGGCCGTAGGCCATACCGAGCGCTTCAATCCGGCTGTCGAGGCCGCGCGACCACTGTTGGTCGATCCGCGCTTCATCGAAGTGCATCGACTTGGCACGTTTCCTGAGCGAAGTCTTGATATTGACGTCGTTTTCGACCTGATGATTCACGATCTCGACGTCGTCCTGTCGCTTGTGAATTCGCCGGTCGAGTCGATCGAAGCCGTAGGGGTTCCCGTACTCACGATGCGCGTCGACATCGCGAACGTTCGCATTCGCTTTGCCAACGGCTGTATCGCCAATCTCACGGCCAGCCGAATCAGCCGTGACCGGACCCGCAAGATTCGCTTCTTCCAGCCGGCTGAGCATGCCGCGCTGGCCGCATACGTGTCGATCGACTACGCCGCGCAAAAGGTAGAGGTATGGCGCGTTGAGCGAGGTCTGGGTCCCTTGCCGGCCATCAAGGGTGGCGATCTCGCCGTCGCCAACGATGAACCCCTCAAGCGTGAACTGGCCGATTTCATGGACGCGATTCGCACGGGCCGACCGCCGGCGGTCGACGGCACCCAGGGACGTCGTGCGTTGGCGTTGGCGCAGCAGATTGTCGACCGGATGACCACCGACGCTCGTCTGTCTGCGGTCTCAGTCCCGATCTCATAGGCAGCTCTCCATGTATGCCGGTCTGAACGATTCGGGGCCTCTGGCCGTTGATGTTCTCCGCGTTCCTAATCCACTATGATCGATGGTCCGCATGCCGCTGTCTGATTCAGCACTCGCGTCGCTCGTCACTTCCCACGACATCATTCGCCTCGGCGTCGCTGCCGATGACGAGCGTCGTCGCCGCCACGGCCGGCGGACCACCTTTGTGCGTGTCGCCGACATCTCGGCCAGCCTCGGTGCACCCATCGACGTGCCAATCACCGCTGGTGAATGTCGCATCGTCGGCGTCCCGCCGACGCGGGCTGCGGCCTTCGAGCGAGTGCGTGAGGTCGTGACCTCAGGAACCACGGCGCCGGTGTCCGGCTTTTCACTGGCTGACCTCGAGTCGCTCGCACTGGCCGAGAAGGTGACGCTGCGGTCGTTGTTGGAGGAGCTGCGCGCCCACGGGCTGGAGCTCATCGCGTCGGCGCCCTTCGACAAGTTGCGCGATGCGCGTCGCTCGATCGAGGAGGTGAATATTGCGGGCATGCGATTGGCACGACTGACCATCGAGCAGCTGCCGTCGGCCGATCCGGTGGCCCTCTATAAACAAATCGCTGAATTGCAGTATGAAGTCGGCGTGGTGCAGGCCTTCGCGCCCTTGCCGCGTTCCGTCAATCCGGCCGTGCCGACCACTGGTTACGACGACGTCAAACGCGTAGCGTTGGCGCGGGTCCTTCTTGAAGCCATCCCGTCCATTCAGGTTGACTGGGCGCTCTACGGACCGAAGCTTGCGCAGGTCGCGCTCACAGTGGGGGCCGATGACCTCGACGCCGTGTCGCCGCTGGACGACCTGTCCGAAGGGCGTCGCCGCGCGCCGCTCGAAGAGGTGCGCCGCAACATTGAAGCGGCGGGCTTCGACCCAGTGGAGCGCGACGGCCGCTTCGATCAGCGCGCGTGACCAGAGCCATTCGCCTCGGCGCGGTTGAGTACCTGAACGCCCGTCCGCTGGTATATGGACTTGAGCGGGAGCCACGCTTTGCGTTGCGCTTCGATGTGCCTGCTCGCTGCGCGGCACTACTGCACGCGGGCGACATCGATCTGGGTCTCATCCCCTCGATTGAATACCTGCGCGGCTCGCAGCCCTACCGAATCGTTCCGTCTCTGGCAGTCGCGTCGGACGGCCCCGTGGCTTCCGTGGCGCTCTACTCACGGAAGGAGCCAAGGGATATCGGCTCCATTGCTCTCGATACCACATCGCGTACGTCGGTCGCCCTGACGCAAGTGGTGGCGAACCGTGCCTTCGGCATCGCCCCGGATCTGGTGCCCATGGCGCCCGATCTGCCGGCGATGCTGGCCCGCGCTGACGCCGCGCTGATCATTGGCGACAAGGCGCTGTTTCTCGACGAGGCGGCCGAAGGCGCGCAAAAGATAGACCTGGGGCAGCTCTGGAAGACTGAGACCGGTCTGCCGTTTGTCTATGCGTTCTGGGCTGGGCGGCGGGACACGGTCGACCCGGTTGACGTGGGGAGGCTTCGTCAGGCGCGGGATGCGGGGCTCGAGAATATTCCTGCCGTGGCCCGCGCCTACTATCCGGCTGATCCGGTCAGCCAGGCGGTGGCGGAGCAGTATCTGCGCAATAATATTCGCCATTCACTGGATGAGGCCGAGGTCGAGGGCCTGAAGACTTTCTATCGTTACGCCACGGAGCTTGGGCTCGTCGCGTTCGATGGCGCACTGCGGTTCTACGATGCAGAACGAGATTGATCGGATCGCCAACAAGGTGCGCGCAGGCGGGCGCGTTGATGCTGTTGAAGCGCTGACGCTGTACCGCCAGGCCACGACGGCGTTGCTCGGCGACCTCGCGGAGACGCTGCGCCGCCGCCGCCATCCGGACGGCGTGGTCACCTACATCATCGACCGCAACGTGAACTACACAAACGTGTGCGTGGCGAAATGCAGCTTCTGTGCGTTCTATCGTGAAGTGGGCGCGAGCGACGGGTACGTACTCGGCTTCGAGGAGATTTTTCGCAAGATCGACGAGACGATCGCGGTCGGTGGCGTCCAGTTGCTGCTGCAGGGCGGGCACAATCCTGACCTTCCGATCACGTGGTACGAGGATCTGTTCCGCGCCATCAAGCAGCGCTACCCCTCGTTCAAGCTCCACGCGTTGTCACCGCCGGAGGTCGTGCATCTCTCTCGGCTCACACAGATTCCTCCGCAGGACGTGCTGCAGCGGCTCATTGCCGCTGGGTTGGACAGCGTGCCTGGTGGCGGCGCCGAGATTCTGGTGGATCGAGTCCGGAAGCTGCTCCACTGCTACGGCAAGGCGTCGGCAGACGAGTGGCTGGACGTCATGCGCCACGCGCACCGGGCTGGCCTGCGGACCACGGCCACGATGATGTACGGCACGGTGGAGACAGACGAGGAACGCATCGAGCACATGCTCCGGCTGCGCGACCTGCAGGACGAGACCGGAGGATTCACGGCGTTCATTACCTGGAGCTACCAGCCTGATCACACCGAGCTGGCAGGCCGCGAGGCGACCGGGGTTGACTACCTGCGCACGCTCGCGCTCGCCCGCATCGTGCTCGATAATTTTGACAACCTGCAGGCGTCCTGGGTGACCCAGGGCGGAAAGGTCGGGCAGCTTAGTCTGGCCTACGGCGCCAACGACATGGGCAGCGTCATGATCGAAGAGAACGTCGTCCGGGCCGCCGGCGCGTCCTACTGCATGGACGAAGTTGAGATCGTGCGAAACATCGAAGACGCCGGCTTCACGGCCAAGCGCCGCAACATGCATTACGAGGTGCTGGGCGATCCGATGTTCCGTGAGCGCGCCGTGCCGAGGATGCTGGAACTGGCCACGGCCCGCGAGGACGGCGACAGCAGCGTCCCGCCGGAGTTGATGAACTATCCCGCGCGGAGTCGCGCCGGCAAGCAGCTGCGCGTTGTTCCCAGTTGAATCGTTATCACGCGGAATGGGTGCTGCCGATCGCGCAGCGCCCAATGCACCACGGGTGGGTCGAGATTGACGGCGGCAAGATTGTGGCCCTGGGAGCCGGCCGGGCACGTGTGCCGCAGAGCATCGATCTTGGATCGGTGGCCGTTCTTCCTGGCCTTGTCAACGCCCATACTCACCTCGAACTGTCGCATCTGCATGACCGCGTGCCTCCGGCCACCGACTTCGTACAGTGGATTCGTGGGGTGATCGAATCGCGCCGGACTCGCCCTGACCCGAGGAGCGAGGAGATCATGGGCGCCATTCACGCCGGGATCGCTCAGTCCGTCAGCTGCGGTACTGCCCTGGTCGGAGATATCAGCAACACCTTGGCGACCTACGGGCCGTTGAGCACGAGTGTGTTGGCTGGCGTGTTCTTTTACGAGCTGATCCGCTTCAACGCGCCAGAGCCAGACGCGGTGGTCGCCGACGCGTGCCGCCAGCTCGATGCGCTGCCGCAGGCGCCGCATGTTCGCGCGAGCCTCGCGGCGCACGCGCCGTATTCTGTGGCACCTGCGGTCTTCCGAAGCATCCACGAGGCGGTCGCGCGCAGTGGCCGAGGGCCCGTGAGCGTGCATTTGGCTGAGTCGGCCGCTGAATCCGAGTTTATCGCGCGCGGCACGGGCCCGTGGCGGCAGTTCCTCGAAGATGTGGGTGCTTGGGCGTCGTCATGGACGCCGTCGGGCACAACGTCGGTGGAATATCTCGATGCCCTCCATGTGCTTGACGCGCGTAGCCTCGTGGTGCACGGAGTGCAGATGACGACGAGTGATCTGGCGATTCTCGAGGCCCGTGGCTCGACGCTGGTGACTTGTCCACGGAGCAACCGCCACACGGGGGCCGGCACGCCGCCGATTGCGGCCTTTTACGCCTCCGGTGTCCGCGTGGCGGTTGGAACGGACAGTCTCGCAAGCACCGGGGACTTGAGCGTGTTCAGTGAGTTGGCGGCGATGAGAGCCATCGCACCGTCTGTAACCGCAGCGTCACTGCTTGAGAGCGCGACGCGCCATGGCGCCGATGCGCTTGGCTTTGGCGCCGACTACGGCACGATCGAGCCAGGCAAGCGGGGTAGGCTCATCGCCGTCTCAGTCCCCCCGGACGTCGACGATGTGGAACAATACCTGGTCGGAGGCATCACACCCGAGCAGATCCACTGGATCGATGCCTGAAGCATGTCGCGCCTAACCACCTACTTGTCCTTCGTTCGCTTCAGCCACTCGGTGTTCGCCCTGCCGTTTGCGCTCGCCGGTGCCCTACTGGCTTCGAGGAAGGTGGCGTTTACCTGGCCGGTGTTTGCGTGGATTCTCCTGGCGATGGTCGCGGCGCGTTCGGCGGCGATGGGGTTCAATCGGCTCGTGGACGCCAGGCTCGACGCGCTGAACCCCCGCACGGCGAATCGCGAGATTCCGCGCGGCACGATTGGTCGAACCGAGGCCGGGATATTTGTGACCGTGGCCTCGGCCGTGTTCGTCTTCGCGGCGTGGCGGCTCAACCCGATTTGCCTGTATCTCTCCCCGGTGGCCTTGGCCATCGTGTTCTGGTACTCGCTGGCCAAGCGGGTCACCACCTGGACGCAGCTCTTTCTCGGGCTGGCGATGGCGATTGCGCCGGTGGGAGGTTGGCTGGCGGTCGGTGGTCGAGGCGGCTACGAGCCGTGGTTGCTTGCCGTCGCGATTGGCTTCTGGGTCGGCGGCTTTGACGTGCTTTACGCGTGCCAGGACGTCGACTTCGATCGGGCGCACGGTCTCCGCTCGATTCCGGTGCGTTACGGTGTCGCCGGTTCGCTGTTGATTTCGCGTGGGATGCACGCGGTCGCGGTGCTGGCGTTTCTGTCGCTCGCCTGGGTGACGCCGTTGGCCTGGTTCTACGGCGTTGGTGTGTTCTTCGTCGCACTCATGCTCGTGTATGAACAGTCGCTCGTGACGGCCAACGATCTGTCGCAGGTGAAGAAGGCCTTCGATCTCAACGGCTACGTTGGCATCCTGTATCTCGGAGTCTTGGCCGCATCCATCTATGTCCGCTGATCGCAGGCAGTCCGTCGCCATCGCCATCACCGGCGCCAGTGGGGCTCTGTACGCCGTGCGTACGGTGGCGGCGCTGCTCGCGGATGGTCTGCACATCGAACTCGTGGTGTCTGACTACGGACGACGATTGCTGCGGGATGAACTCGGGGATCAGGCGTCCATCGACCGGCTGATGCCGTTCCTCGTTGGGAAATACGGCGAGGGCGTCGAGGCCGGCAAGCTTACCGTTCACAGCAACCGGGACCTCGGCGCGACGATCGCCAGCGGCAGCCACGGCTGTTCGGGCATGGCCATCGTGCCGTGTTCGATGAAGACGCTGGCTGGTGTCGCGCACGGGTTGTCGAGAAATCTCGTCGAGCGCGCCGCTGACGTGATGCTGAAGGAACGGCGTCCGCTCGTGATCGTGCCTCGAGAGACACCCATGAGCCTGCCGCAGTTGAAGAATATGGTGCTCTGCCACGAGGCCGGGGGCATCGTGCTTCCGGCCATGCCAGCCTTCTACCAGATGCCGAAGTCGCTCGACGACTTGGCCGACTTCATGGCCGGAAAGATTCTCTCGGCGCTTGGGTTCGAGCATGCGCTCTATCCAGCGTGGACCGGGTACGTGCCGAAGTGACGGTCGACGTTTCCAAGTCGCCGGAAAAGATTTCCGGCATGTTCGACGCCATTGCCGGCAACTACGACTTTCTCAATCATCTGCTCAGTGCCGGCATCGACAAGCGCTGGCGGGCGCGCGCCGTTCGGTCTCTGGTACTCAGTGGCCGTGAACGGGTGCTTGACCTGTGCACGGGCACCGGGGATCTTGCCATTGCTGCGCGGCGGGCCAGCCCGCCCGCCCAGTCGGTGGTTGGTGTCGACTTCTCGACCGAGATGCTGCGCGTTGGTCTCGACAAGCTCAGGGCGCTGCGACTCGAGCCGTCCGTCACGCTCGTGCGTGGCGATGCGACCCGCATCCCCCTGGCCGACGGTGTGGTTGACGGCGTCACGATTGGCTTCGGTATCCGCAACGTCCAGAACACGGCGGCGGCCTGTGCGGAGATCCATCGCGTCCTTCGTCCCGCCGGTCGGCTCGCAATTTTGGAGTTTGCGATACCGACGACGCCCCTGGTGAGCGGCGCGTATCGCTTCTATTTCAACCGCGTCCTCCCGGCGATTGGCCGTCTCATCTCGAAACACAATGCGGCCTACGGCTACCTGCCAGCGTCGGTCGGTGCCTTCGCGAGCCCGGACGAGTTCGTGAAAGTTCTGAGACATGCCGGATTTGTCGAGGTTCAGGCCAGCCCGCTGACCTTTGGCATCGTCTATCTCTATACGGCTCGCCGCGCCTGACGACCGCGCGGCGTCCCGTGACGATTGCTATACTTTTCTCAAGTTGTTGAATGTACTTTGACGTCGAGGATGACAAGCCGGACATTGGGCCGCTCGGCGGACCGCTGACGTGGCGGGACGGAGCCTTCCTTTCGATCATCGTTCATTTAGTCGGTCTGATCGTCATCCTGCTAGGCCCGAAGTATTTCCCGTTCCTTGCCCCTGCGGTCAGGCCCCGACCGATTGCGGTGCCGGCCCCGAACAAGGAACCCATGCGTTTCGTCTTTACCCAGCCCAAGGTCGACCTCAAGGCGCTCACTCCTCCGGAGAAGGCGCCGCCGTCTGACATCGATCGGAAGGCCACCTCGCCCCAGCCCACGCCTGAACCAACGAATTCTCTGCCGACGCTTCGCGGCAACACGCGGGAGCAGGTGGAGCAGAGCCTGCCGGAAGCTGCGCCTGAGCCCAGTCCGGAGCCGCAGCCGTCGCAGTTGGCCGAGAACGTCCCCCGAGTGCTCGACGCGCCATCGCCGATCCCGTTGCCCACCAACCGCGCACCAGCGCCGATGCCCAGGCCGCCCTCGAGCGGGACGCTCGGCGAATCCCTGCGCAATCTGCAGCGCTACGTGCAGAAAGATCAGTTTCAGAACACCCAGGGCAGCGGCGCGTTTGGGCCGGCGATTCAGTTCGACACGAAAGGTGTCGAGTTCGGACCATGGATTCGTCGCTTCATTGCGCAGGTGAAGCGGAACTGGGAACCGCTGATTCCCTTGTCGGCGATGACGTCGAAGGGCCACGTGGTGGTCACCTTCAATGTGCACAAGGATGGCAGTATCACCGACTTGACCGTGGTTGGCCCCAGTAGCATTTCGGCGTTCAATACGGCGGCCTTTGGTGCCCTGGCGTCGTCCAATCCCACCGCGGTGCTCCCGCCCGAGTACCCATCCGACCAGGCGTTCTTTACCGTGACGTTCTTCTACAACGAAGAACCACCGCAGTGACTCGCGCGCAGCAGCTGGGGCTTCTGCTGGCGCTGGGCGCGTTGGTGCTGCTGGTGTGGCTACGGTCTCGTGGCTGAGCTCTACGCTGCTGCCGTCCTCGGTCCCACGGCCTCAGGGAAGAGCGCGCTGGCGCTGGCTCTCGCTGAACGGTTTAGTGGCGAGATTATCAACTGCGACTCCACGGCTGTGTATCGCGGTTTTGACATCGGCACGGACAAGCTGCCGGTCTCGGCCCAGCGCGGCATCCCGCATCACCTGATTGACATCGCGGAACCCACCAGGGAGTACACCGCGGCCGACTATGCGCGCGACGCGGCGGCGGCGATCCGCGAGATTCATGCGAGGGGCAAGCTGCCGATCCTGGTGGGCGGCACCGGGCTCTACTACCGCGCCCTGACGCGGGGCTTGTTTCCTGGGCCAGGCAAGAACGCGGCGCTGCGCGCGCGGCTCGAAGCCATCGCCACCAGGCGCGGCGTCGCGTTCCTGCACCGCATGCTTCGACGGGTCGATCGCGAATCGTCTCAACGGATTCAGATGCGCGACCTCAAACGCATCGTCCGGGCGCTCGAGGTGTTCTGGAGTACGGGCCGACCGTTGACGCAGCACTTTGCAGAAACCGTGTCGCTGATCCCGGACGTCCGCATGATCGCCATCGGCCTCCAGATTCCCGCCGCGTTGACCGCCGAGCGGACGGCACGCCGCGTCGATCAGCAGTTTGATGGCGGCTTGATGGCGGAGATTCGCGGGCTGCTCGATAGCGGCCTTCCGGAAACGGCCAGACCGTTTGGCGGGCTCGTCTATCGTCAGGCGCTGGAGTTTCTGCACGGTGTGCGGGATGAGGCGGCCACCCGTGCGCTGATTGCGCAGGAGAACCGCCGGTACGCGCGGCGTCAGTTGATCTGGTTCCGCAAAGAGCCTAACCTACAGTGGTTCGACGGGCCCGGTGAAAGACTTGCCACCATCGCCGCCGTTGAACGGCTGCTCGACTCTCGACTCAAGGAGTCCGTCCCCTGAACCCCTCCCGCGTCATTCTCCTCGTGCTCGACGGCGTCGGCGCTGGCGAACTGCCCGACGCGCATGTGTACGGTGACCAAGGCAGCGACACGCTCGGCAACATCGCGCGCCAGGTGCCGCTCCGGATTCCGACGCTACGGTCGCTCGGTCTCGGGCGCGTGGCCAATATCGGCCATGATGCGGCAGACGCCGCGCGAGCTGCGACGGGCCGTATGGCAGAGCGTTCGGCGGGCAAGGATTCGGTGACAGGGCATTGGGAGATGATGGGGATCGTCCTGGACCGCCCATTTCCGACGTTCCCTCACGGTTTCTCCTCAGAGATCATTGGTGAGTTCTCCCGCCGGACGGGAAGAGGCGTACTGGGCAACATCGCGGCTTCCGGCACACAGATCATCGACCAGTACGGTGCTGAACACATGCGCACTGGTGCGCTCATCGTCTACACGTCCGCCGACAGTGTGTTTCAGATCGCTGCTCATGAAGGCGTCGTGCCGATCGACGAGCTGTATCGCGCCTGTGAGATCGCGTTCGAGATGGTCGGCGGCGGGCTCGGCGTCGGCCGGGTGATTGCGCGGCCCTTCATTGGCGAGCCAGGTCGCTTCACGCGCACGGCCCATCGTCACGACTATGCGTTGACACCGTTCAGCGAGACGCTGCTCGACCGCGCGACGGCGCGCGGTGTCGAGGTCGTGGCGATTGGCAAGGTGCAGGACCTCTTCGCAGGGCGAGGCATCGCCCGCTCGTATCACACGGCGAGTGACGATGAAGGTATGAACCAGGTGTTGCGCCAGTTGGACGAGACACCACGCGGGCTCATCTTTGCGAATCTGGTGGACTTCGACACCCTCTACGGCCACCGCAACGACGTGGCCGGCTATGCCGCCAATCTCGAGCGGTTCGATGCATGGCTGGCGCTGGCGCTGTTGAGGCTCCTGCCGTCGGACCTGCTCGTCGTCACCGCTGACCACGGCAACGACCCGACGACGCAGAGCACCGATCATGCACGCGAATATGTGCCCATCCTTCTCTATGGCGCGTCGGTGACTGCCGGTGCCGATATCGGCACGCGCGCCACGTTCGCCGATCTCGCCCAGACCCTCGCCGACGTGTTTCATGTCGGCCCGCTCACTCACGGCACCAGCTTTCTTCATGAGATCACCGCGTGACACTTCGCCAGCAGCTCGAACAACGGGAGCGCGAGATTCTTGCGCCGCAGGCGGCCAGGAGCGCCGACTCAAAGGGGCGGCTTCGTCCCGAGCGTGAGGACGACGTGCGGCCGGCTTTCCAGCGCGATCGCGACCGCATCATTCACTCGAAGGCGTTTCGGCGCCTCAAGCATAAGACGCAGGTCTTTTTCGCACCGACTGGTGATCACTACCGGACGAGGCTCACACACACGCTGGAGGTCTCGCAGATTGCGCGCACCATCGCCAAAGTGCTGCGTCTGCACGAGGAGCTCACTGAGGCGATTGCCCTGGGACACGACCTCGGGCATCCGCCGTTTGGCCATGCCGGCGAGCGGGTCATCAGCACGCTGATGCCTGGGGGGTTCAACCACTACGAGCAAAGTCTGCGCGTGGTCGATGTGATCGAGAACGACCGGCGTGGTCTGAACCTGACCTGGGAGGTGCGCGACGGTATCGCGAAGCACTCGAAAGGGAAGTCAGGCTCACCCATTGGGATGGTCCCAGCGCTGCGTTCGAGCACGATCGAGGGGCAGATCATGCGGGTGGCGGACCTGATTGCGTACGTCAATCACGACATCGACGATGCGACGAGGGCGGGGATCCTGACCCACGGCGATCTGCCGCGCGACTTGGTCGAGTGCCTGGGTGACTCGTCATCGGCTCGCATCGGCACGCTCGTCAATGATGTGGTCACCCAGACGCTGGCCGGTGGTCTCACCGAGATTCGGATGAGTGATCGAATCCTCGACGCGATGCTCAAGCTGCGTGCATTTCTATTTGACGCCGTGTACGAGAACCCGACGGCCACGGCCGAGTTTGCCAAGGCTTCTGGCATTCTCAGCGGCCTCTGGGCCAAGGTTCAGGAGCGCCCCAACGAGTTCCTCGACCCGCGGACCGTGGAGCAGGACGGCCTCGACATAGCGACCAGAGACTTTGTGGCCGGTATGACCGATCGCTACGCCGTCCGCCTGTTCGAGCAACTGTTCATTCCGAAGCCCTGGAATATTGACTAGGGCGCCAGGGTGCCCAAGGTCCCGCTGACACCCATGGCACCTTCGTTCCCCTAGAGTTCTCGGCCTCTCCGAGGTATATTGGGTAGTTCATGCTGGCGTTGAACCTGAGCACGATCAGGAAGGCCCAGGACCGCTTCGAGCAGGAGTATCCGGCCGAGGCCCTTGGGGCGACCGACGATTTTCGGGTGGTGGCGCCGGTGTCGCTGGTCTTCGATATTTTCAAAGACAAGCAGCAGTTTCGTCTTGCCGGACGGGTGAACACGACGCTCGAGTTGACCTGCAGCCGGTGTCTCGAGCCGTTTGTCTGGCCGGTGGATGTGACGTTCGATCTTCGCTACGTGCCCCTTGGTGTGGAGCAGGCGTCGGGCGAGCGTGAGATCGAAGACGACGACATGACGACGGCGTACTACGAGAACGACGTGATTGATCTCGGGCAGCTGATGCAGGAGCAGTTTTACCTGACGCTGCCAATGAAGCCGCTGCACAGTGACCAATGCCGGGGGTTGTGCCCGGTGTGTGGGACGAACCTCAATCGTGAGGCGTGTGATTGCAAGACTCAGTGGCAAGATCCACGTCTTGCGGCGCTCAGAGCTCTGAAGAAAGAATCTTAAGCCGATGCCTAATCCCAAACGACGACACTCCAAGACTCGCACGTCCAAGCGCCGCACGCATGACGCGCTGAAGCCGGTGGGCTTGAGCGAATGCCCTCAGTGCCACGAGCAGAAGCCGCCGCACCGCGTGTGTGCCAACTGTGGTCACTATCGCGGACGCCAAGCGAAAGCGGTTGCCGACGAATAGTTCGCCGTTGCCGGCGCTCCATCCGGAAAGCCCATCGGGCCGCACGGTGTGGATTGCTGTCGATGCGATGGGGGGCGACACCGGTCCGGGCCAGATTGTCGACGGGGCGCTCGCCGCGGCCCGGCATCTCGACCTCGGTGTCATTCTCGCCGGTCCCGTGTCCCGTCTCGAAGATGAAGTCAGCAAGCACCCTCTCACGGATGCGGGTCGCGTGCGGTTTCTTCAATCCGATGCCGTGATTGACATGGCGGAGTCCCCGGTGGCGGCGCTCCGGAGGAAGCCGGGGGCGTCGATCCGCGTGGCGGCTGAGTGTGTGGCGCGAGGCGAGGCTGCGGGCCTCTTCAGTGCCGGACATACCGGCGCCACGGTGATGGCGGCGCACGAGGCCTTTGGGATGCTGCCCGGCGTCGAGCGTCCCGCGCTGGCGGCGACGATTCCGACGCGCGATCGTCCCGCGGTGCTGCTCGACGTTGGCGCCAGTGTCGAGTGCCGTCCTCAACATCTGCTGTGCTTTGGCATCATGGGGTCGGTTTATGCGAGGGTCGCCTTCGGTCTTGAGGCGCCCCGCGTCGGCCTGCTGTCGATCGGTGAGGAAGCCACCAAGGGGAACGAATTGACGCGCGAGGCGCATCGGCTGTTGCAGGGTGCGCCGCTGCGGTTCATTGGCAACGTGGAGGCACGGGACGTCTACAGCGGCATCGCCGATGTCATCGTCAGCGACGGGTTTACCGGGAACGTGGCCCTCAAGGTCAGCGAGGGTCTGGTGGATGTGATGGGCGATTTGCTCAACGACGAATTGTCGAGCACCGTCACCGCCAGCGTCGGATCGCTGCTGACGCTACGGGCGATGCGCCGCTTCAAGAAGCGCGTGGACTACTCCGAGTTTGGAGGCGCCCCGCTGCTCGGTGTTTCGGGCGTCGCGATTGTCGGGCACGGGCGTTCCAGCGCCAAGGCGGTGCGCAATGCGGTGGCGATGGCCTATCGCTTTGCGACCAGCCAACTGATTCAACGCGTCGAGCGGGAACTCGCCGGCGCCGGAGTAGCGTAGACGTGATCGCATTCGTGTTTCCGGGGCAAGGTGCACAGAAGGTCGGCATGGGCCAGGCCTTGGCTGATGCCTTTCCGGTGTGCCGCCAGACGTTCGAGGAAGCCGATGCCGCGCTGGGCATGTCGCTGAGCGATCTCTGCTTCACGGGTCCCGACGAGCAGCTCACGCTCACCGAAAATCAACAGCCGGCCATTCTTGCCGTCAGCATCGCGGCCTATCGCCTGGTGGCCTCAATGGGGCTGAAGGCGTCGTTTGTGGCCGGGCACAGCCTCGGCGAGTATTCCGCCAACGTGGCGGCGGGCACCTTTTCGTTTGCCGATGCCCTGAGGACGGTGCGCAATCGCGGTCGCTACATGCAGGAGGCCGTGCCGGTGGGCACAGGCGCCATGGCGGCCATTCTTGGCCTCGACGCGGAGGTGGTGGCCCAGGCGTGCGCTGACGCGGCTCAGGGCGAGGTGGTGAGTCCGGCCAACATGAACGGCGGCGGCCAGGTCGTCATCTCGGGTGCGCGTGACGCGGTGGCTCGCGCAGGTGAGCGAGCCAAAGCACTCGGCGCCAAACGCGTGATTCCCCTCTCGGTCAGCGCGCCGTTTCACTGCGCGCTCATGAAGCCGGCCGAAGAGCGGCTGGCACCGGAACTGCGATCACTCAAGGTCCACAACCCGCACCCTCCGATCGTCGTCAACGTCGATGCGATGCCGCGCGAGCGTGGCGTGGATGCCATTGAGGCCCTCGTGGCGCAGGTGTCGTCGCCTGTCCGCTGGGAGGCCGTTGTTCGTCGTCTTGCGTCAGAGGGCGTCACCACGTATGTTGAGGTCGGTCCAGGGACCGCGCTGAGTGGTATGGTGCGCCGGATTCACAAAGAAGCAATCGTGGCCAACATCGGTGCTCCGGAAGATCTCGAGAAGATCGAGGCGTTGCGTGTTTGAACTGACCGGCAAGGTGGCGCTCGTCACCGGGGCGTCGCGAGGAATCGGCCGGGCGATTGCGCTGCGGTTGGCGCAGCAGGGTGCGACCGTTGTCGCGGCCGCGCGAGCGGACAACGCGGCCGACACGGTCGCGCAGAT